>CACBAW010000006.1 GCA_902537275.1 uncultured Synechococcaceae cyanobacterium | reverse complement strand
GTTTAATATTACTCCAATAAGGTAGAATTTAAGACTAACTTTGAATTTATTTCATAAATTTGGTAAATGAATAAAACAATTACTCCATCCTTAGAAACCATCGAAAGAAATTGGTTTTTGGTTGACGCAAAAAATAAGACACTAGGAAGACTTGCTACAGAAATTGCAACTGTATTGAGAGGTAAGAATAAACCAACTTTTACACCTCATTTAGATACTGGAGATTTTGTCATTGTAGTAAACGCCGAAAAAGTTGAGGTAACAGGGAAAAAAGCATCACAAAAGTTGTATAGGAGGCATTCTGGAAGACCAGGAGGAATGAAAATTGAAAAATTTGAGTCTCTACAAGAAAGAATTCCTGAAAGAATTATCGAGCAAGCTGTTAAAGGGATGCTGCCACATAACTCTTTAGGAAGACAGCAATTTAAAAAACTAAAAGTTTATAAAGGTGCTGATCATCCTCATGCTGCTCAGAATCCTGTATTATTAAATAGTTAATCTACTAAAATGAATAGTCAAATAAAAAACAAAGCTGTGTACTGGGGAACTGGAAGAAGAAAAACTTCAGTTGCTAGAGTTCGTTTGATTCCTGGAAATGGACTAATAAAAATTAATGGTCGTGCAGGAGATGATTACTTAAACTTCAACCCTCTGCACTTAAATTCAATAAAAGCACCTTTGCAAACATTAGGCCTTGAAAATTCTTATGATGTTTTCGTAAATGTTTTTGGTGGTGGATTGACTGGTCAAGCAGATGCTATCAAGCAAGGTGCAGCAAGAGCACTTTGCGAATTATCACCTGACAATAGGAAACCTCTAAAAACAGAAGGTCATCTCAGTAGAGATCCTAGAGCTAAGGAAAGAAGAAAATATGGTCTTAAAAAAGCAAGAAAAGCTCCTCAATTCTCCAAACGTTAAAGGAATTTAAATCATGCCAAAATCAGAAATTCACCCAAAATGGTATCCAGATGCAAAAGTTATCTGTAATGGAGAAGTTGTAATGACAACTGGCTCAACGCAGCCTGAATTACATGTTGATGTATGGAGTGGTAATCATCCCTTCTTCACTGGAACTCAGAAGATACTTGATACAGAAGGTAGGGTTGATAGGTTTATGAAAAAATATGGAATGGGTTCAGCTAATTCAGCCACATCAAAAGAAGAAAAAGATTCTAAAAAATAGAATTTTCAAAAATTAAGCACAATTTCAATTGGAATACTCAACATTAATTGCAAGGTTGAAAACTGCTTCAGAAAGTTTTGAAAATTTGGAAGTGCAGCTTGCTGACCCTGATATAGCTAATGATCCAAAAAAATTGGAATCAATAGCGAGAGAAAGGTCAAAATTGGAACCTTTGGTGATTGATTTTAATAAGTTGCTTGATACTGATAAAGAAATCGAAGATTCAAAAAATCTACTAAAAGAGAATAGAAATGATAAAGAAATGGAATCTTTGATAAATGAGGAGTTAATAACTCTAGAGGAATCTAAGAGTGAATTGATTCAAAAAACCACAATCGCCTTATTGCCAAAAGACCCAAGAGATGAAAGGAGTGTAATGTTAGAAATCAGAGCTGGTGCTGGAGGTAATGAGGCTTGTATTTGGGCAGGTGATTTAGCAAGAATGTATGAAAGATATGGACAAAAAATTGGATGGTCTGTAAAACCTATTAGTGCTTCCGAGTCAGATATGGGCGGATTTAAGGAGTTAGTTATCTCCGTAAAGGGAGATTCTGTATATAGTCAACTTAAATTTGAGGCTGGTGTACATAGAGTCCAAAGAGTTCCAGCTACTGAGTCTCAAGGTAGAGTTCATACTTCTACTGCTACAGTGGCCGTTATGCCTGAGGCTGACCCTGTTGAGGTTAAAATCGATCCAACAGATCTAGAGGTTGGAACAGCAAGATCAGGAGGTGCAGGTGGACAAAATGTCAATAAGGTAGAGACAGCTATTGATCTTCTCCACAAGCCTACAGGAATAAGAGTTTTTTGTACTCAAGAGAGATCACAATTGCAAAATCGCGAACGAGCGATGGAAATTCTAAGAGCTAAATTGTATGAAATTCAATTAAAAGAAGCCAATGCAAAAGAGAGATCACAAAGGCTTTCACAGGTTGGAACAGGCGATAGAAGTGAAAAAATCAGAACTTATAATTTTAAAGATAACAGGACAACTGATCATAGATTAGGTTCCAATTTTTCTCTTGAGCCAATTCTTGCTGGTCAATTAGAAGAAGTGATTAATGCATGCATAGCGCAAGAACAAAAAAGAATGATGGAAGATTTTAATAAAGAAGCAAATTAAGATTTTTTTTATTAGATTGCAACACCTATTACGTATTTACTCCATTCTTTATGCCTACCAGAGTCAATTTGTCTTGTAGCTTCAAAATTTAGATTACTTAATGGACGATAAGGCTTACGTTTTAAGGGCATGTTTGCCTCTTCGGGGGTACGATTACCTTTTTGCACATTACATCTGAGACACGCTGTAGTAACGTTTTCCCAGTTATCTGTTCCACCTCTGCTTCTCGGCAAAACATGATCTATTGAAAGGTCACTACCCCTATAGTTACAGTATTGGCAAGCATTATTATCTCTCAGAAGAATATTTTTTCTTGTTAAAGAAACCTCTCTAAAAGGTACCTTCACGTAGTAACGAAGCCTTATAACTGTCGGCAACTTTTTTCCGCTATGTATTGAATATGATTTATCTTCCTCTAAGCTTTCTGCTTTACCTTTGATCATTAAAATTACTGCTCTTCGCCAGGAAGTGATGTTTAAAGGTTCATAAGATGCATTTAAAACTAGAGTCTGGCCCATGCCAAATTACAATTTACATGTCATGCTAACTGTATATTTCAATAAGCGCATATATTTGTGCAAAGTTAATGCAAAATAGACAAACAAATCAGGTATTTAATTTTTACAAATTTCCAAATTTTGAAAAAGATATAGATCTAAAACAAAGAGCATGGATTGAAATTAAAGGTAAAGCAATAGAAACAAACGTTAGACAGTTAAGATCAAAATTAAGTAAAAATTGTCAATTTATGGCAGTCGTTAAAGCTGACGGATATGGGCATGATGCAAAAGTAGTATCTGACTACGCTATAAAAGGCGGAGCTTCGGAATTAGGGGTTGCAACTTTAAAAGAAGGGATTAAGCTTCGTTCTTCTGGAGTTCAAAAACCAATACTTATCCTCGGAAATCTTTATACGAAAAGGGATCTTATTGTATGTTTTAAAAATGATCTTATGCCAACTATCAGTAGTATAAGAGAATGTTTAATTTGCAATAACATTGGTAAGTACTTTGGATTGAAATTTCCTTTACATCTCAAAGTTGATACGGGAATGTCAAGATTAGGATTTGAATACAATAAATTTGTTCAGCAATTTGAAAACATCAAATCTTTTGACAATATTTCTATTGAGGGAATATATAGTCATTTATCATCTGCAGATGAACTCAACTCATTGGATCCAAAAAGTATTACACAATTACAAAGGCAGAAGTTTCAAGAATTATTAAATCAAATTAATGTTGATATAAATAAAAATATCAAGATTCATTTAGCTAATTCAGCAGGAATGCTTCTTGATAAAAATTTCCATTTTCATATGGTACGTGTTGGGCTTTCTATGTACGGATATATTCCTCTAGCCAAAATAGATAACAATTTATTACTTAAATCAGCTTTATCTTTGAAGGCTAAAGTAGCTTTTATAAGGACTATTGATAAGGGTGTAAGTGTAAGTTATGGAGGTAAATTTGTAAGTCAGAGAAAAACTAAGTTAGCTGTATTAAGTATTGGTTATGCAGATGGCGTCCCAAGAAACCTTTCAGGCAAGATTAACGTTATCAATAATAATAAATTTTATCCTCAAGTTGGATCTATAACTATGGACCAGATGATGGTAGACATAACAGATTCTAATGAAATTAAAGTTGGTAGTACCATGGTATTACTGGGATCTGATGGAGATAAAACAATTTCTCCTCTTGAATGGGCAAGAAAATCTAATACTATCCCTTGGGAAATTCTATGTTCTTTTAAAAATAGATTACCGAAAGTTCAAGTAGATTAGACATTTCGATTAAATAAAAAATTTTGAATGTTTGCAAAAAAATTGATAATGTATAAGAACTGGAGAGGTGGCTGAGTGGTTGAAAGCGGCTCCCTGCTAAGGAGTTACAGGAGGTAACTTTTGTCGAGGGTTCGAATCCCTCCCTCTCCGTGATTAATTTAGATTATTTTTAATTAATTTTGGTTTTAAAACAAGTCAAGATTAATATCTTTAAGGTCATAAATAGAATTTAAAATTAAGTCAGCGCCTGCATTCCTAAGATTTGTTTCGTAAGAATTACGTTCATTTAATCGGGACTTTGAATGTAAATGAGGGGGAGCTATTCCTATACTTATGAATTTCTGAGTTGGTATTTCCTTTCTAGCGTTTATAACTGTATTTATATCTGCAATAGTATCGCCTACATATGCAATGGGAACATTTGATTCACCAAGTTTATCTCCAATAAGCTTTTTTGATAAGTTAATAAAACCTCTAGGATTTGGCTTGTCAGGGGCATCTCCCATAGATATTAATGGTGGTGATTTTAGTCCAAGTCTTTTTTCTAAAACAAATTTTGCCGAGGCAGGCTCCGCACCACTAACAAAACCCCAGATTATTCCATTACCCTGAATTAAATCAAAAAACTTTTTATCAACTAATAACTCCTCATTTGTTATGAAACCAGACCAGTATTTACAATCTTTATTTGGATCTCCACCAAAGTAAAACTCTTCAAAACATTTTACTATTTCCTCTTTAGGAGGAATTTCAAGGTTTAAGTTCTCTTTTTTTATACATCTTTTTATAAGTTCTAAACTTAAATCCCAGTCATTATTCCAAATCCCTTCATTTTTTGCATTATCAATATCTATGTAACTTGGCTCCCATCCGGAAAATTTGTAAACTGTTTTTTTTAATGAAAGTCTATAACTATTTTCTACGCTGCGGATTACCCCATCAATGTCAAACAGAATTAAACCAATATTTTTCAATTAATTTTCTTATGTCTTTTTATAAAAGATTAGTATTCTTATAAAGAAAAAGCAAAGAAAAACAATCTATTTATAAAAAATTATGGATTATCTAAACTTAATTTTGTAAATATCCTCTTGGAGTAAGAAATATTTCATCAACTAAAGTTGTTTGAGAATTGCCAATAATAATTATTGATAACATATCAATCTCTTTAAAAGGAATGGTGTTTAAAGTACAAAATTTTTTGGATTGATTTTCTCTTCCGACTTGTCTAGCTATTAAAACTGGAGTATCCTCATCTTTAGATTGTAAGCATATATCTATTACACTTTTTAGCTGCCAATTTCTTTCAATGGATTGTGGATTAAATAAAGCTATTACAAAATCACCCACAAGAGCTCCTTCAATTCTTTTTTTTATTAAAGACCAGGGAGTTAATTTATCGCTTAAGCTTATTGAACAAAAGTCATTCATTAGTGGTGCCCCACTGATCGCAGCCGCTAATTGAACACTACTTATACCTGGATGTACTTCAAAAAAAGGTCTGGATTCTTTTTTGATTTTTTGAAGTAATTCCAAAAGTAAACCAGCCATTCCATAAAAGCCAGATTCCCCTGACGAAATTAAAGCTACTTTTATTCCTTCCTCTGCTAGTTGAATTGCTTTACTGCATCTCTCTTTTTCTTCAGTAAGTTTACTTTCAATTAAAACCTGATCATTCCTTTTTAAGGGTTTTATTAAATCTAAATACATTTTGTATCCAATCCAAACATTACATCTTGAAAGTGTTTTTCTTGCATTATTAGTTAGTAAGGAGATATCACCAGGCCCACTTCCAATAATATGGATTTCGCCATGGGTTGGATTATATTGATTTTTTGATTCTGCTACAGCGATAGTTACTGCTCCAGATTGATTTTTAAAAATTCTTTTTTCTTCTAATAATTTTGATTCTTTTCCTGCTGCAAGTAAGCAAGAAGCTTCTGCTACAGAAGGTGTACCAATTTCATTTTGCACAATATTTGATGGATTTGGAACAATTATTTTTGAAAGATCTTCTTTACCAAAAAACTTTAAAGGCAAGTTTTTGTCTTTAGCAAGTTCTAAAATACCTTTCTCATCTTTTTTGATATCAATAGTTGCAAATCCCGCAATTGATTGCTGTGATAAATTTCCTGATTTGAAAAAATTATTTAAAGAATTTGTTATTAATTCTTTGCTTGTATTTCTTTCACATCCAATACCAACCCATAATACGGGCGGGTGCCAAGTTATTTTATGATTTTCGAATATACTCACATAAAATGTTGAATCTGGTTTTTCAGTTTCTTTTTTATCAATTTGATTAATAATCTCAGCTGATTCAGAAGTTTTCCATAATTTATTACCAGATAATTGTTTGCAAAATATTTCTTCGTTCCTAGCTTGTTTAATTACTAGTTTCGACCAATCTTTTATTTTGCCAGACCTTTTCCAACCCCATTGATTCCCAAATGCATCAATATTTAAGAGGTTTTGATTATTGGAATTATTAGTTTCTATAATTTCGCCACCAAGTAGATTAGCAATTTGACATGCAATATTTTGTGTATTTGACTGATGTAGGCCAATTAAAGGAACTATCCTGGAACATTTGTTATCTATAACTATTACACCTGGATCTTGATCTTTAGAGGTTAAAAATGAATTTATTATGCGTATTGATGCAGCAATTGAGCCTACAAAAATTATTAAATCTATCTCCGGCCATTTTTTTAATAGGATTTCTCTTGGTTTTTGAACTTTAATAAGTTCATTTTTTATTCCCTCCTCTTTTGAAGAACCTGCAATATATACGTCTTTGACAAATTCGGTTTTTTTAAGCCTTTTTAAAATTTCTTTTGAATTGTTAGATAGACCTATCGCAATGCCTTTCAAATTAGAAACTATTGATAGTAACTTTGAAATTATATCCTGTCGCTGGATTTAAAAAATTTTCTTTGAAATATAAAAAAAAATTTAAGAAATTTATATAAAATTTGGGTAAAAATACTCATAATTTAGTCATAGACTAGAATTTAACAAAATATTCATATAGTAACAATCATTAGAACATTTGTTACGTTAATGCATAACGAAAGAATCTTTGCCTTATTATTTTTGAAAGGAATATATAAAGTTCCGAAGGATTCGTTTTCTTGAACATTATCATTAAAAATAGTTCAAGATCCGATCAATCGGCTTTAATGTCAATTATTTTCGAGGTGCTAGATGACCATCAGCCCACCAGAAAGTGGAGAAAAAAACAAAAAAGTTTTGGAGGATCCTGTCAAGGCTGATCCAAGACCTATTGATTTTGCCAAATTAGATAAGCCAGGTTTCTGGTCAAGTAAATTATCTAAAGGTCCAAAAACTACAACTTGGATCTGGAATTTGCATGCTGATGCACATGATTTCGATGTGCATACAGGCGATGCTGAAGAAGCAACAAGAAAAATCTTTTCAGCTCATTTTGGACATCTTGCAGTCATTTTTATATGGATGAGTGCAGCGTTTTTCCATGGAGCAAGATTTTCTAATTACTCAGGTTGGTTAGCTGATCCAACTCATGTGAAACCCGGAGCTCAACAAGTATGGGCAATCGTTGGTCAAGAAATGCTTAATGCTGATCTTGGTGCTAACTACAACGGTATTCAAATCAGTTCAGGAATATTCCACATGTGGCGAGCCTGGGGAATTACTAATGAGAGTGAACTGATGGCTTTAGCAATAGGTGCTGTAGTAATGGCTGCACTTATGCTTCATGCTGGAATTTTTCATTATCACAAAGCAGCTCCAAAAATGGAGTGGTTCCAAGATATTGAGTCTATGCTAAACCACCACATTGCTGGTTTAGTGGGATTAGGTTCTTTAGCATGGGCCGGTCATTGTATTCATATCGGAGCTCCTACTGCAGCTCTCTTAGATGCAATTGATGCAGGCTCTCCTTTAGTTATTAATGGCAAAGAAATAGCAACGATTGCAGATATGCCTATGCCTCATCAACTCTGCGACCCACAAATCATCGGTCAGATATTTCCAGGATTAGCAAGTGGTACAGGTAATTTCTTTAGTTTAAATTGGTTAGCTTTCTCAGACTTTCTTACTTTCAAAGGTGGACTTAACCCTGTGACAGGAAGTTTATGGATGACTGATGTTTCGCATCATCATTTAGCTTTTGGTGTAATAGCAATAATCGGTGGTCATATGTACAGAACCAATTACGGTATTGGTCATAGTATGAAAGAAATATTAGATTCCCAGCAAGGTGATCCAATATTATTCCCTGCTCCTAAAGGTCATCAAGGTCTTTTTGAGTTCATGGCAGAAAGTAGACACGCTCAGCTTTCAGTAAACTTAGCGATGCTTGGATCAATAAGTATACTTGTATCTCATCATATGTATGCGATGCCTCCATATCCTTATATAGCTACTGACTACATGACAGTTCTTGGATTATTTACCCATCACATGTGGATAGGTGGATTATTCATAGTAGGAGCAGGTGCGCATGCTGGAATTGCAATGGTTAGAGATTACGATCCAGCGAAACATATTGATAATGTATTAGACAGAATTCTCAAGGCAAGAGATGCTTTAATCAGTCACTTGAACTGGGTATGTATGTGGTTAGGTTTCCATAGTTTTGGACTCTATATTCATAACGATACTATGAGAGCTTTGGGTAGACCCCAAGATATGTTTAGTGATTCTGCAATCCAACTACAGCCAATCTTTGCTCAATGGGTACAGAGTATTCAAGCATCTGCTGTTGGAACTTCTCTTTTAGCAGGTACTGCAGAAGCTTTACCTCATAAAGCTTTAAGTGAAGTTTTTAATGGAAGTTTAGTAGAAGTTGGTGGAAAGGTTGCTATAGCGCCAATTCCATTAGGTACAGCTGATTTAATGATTCATCATATTCATGCTTTCCAAATCCATGTAACTGTTTTGATACTTCTCAAAGGAGTACTTTATGCAAGAAGTTCAAGATTGATCCCTGATAAAGCTTCTTTAGGATTTAGATTCCCTTGTGATGGTCCAGGAAGAGGCGGTACATGTCAAGTTTCTTCATGGGATCACGTTTTCTTGGCTCTCTTCTGGATGTATAACTGTTTATCAATAGTTATTTTCCACTTCTCTTGGAAAATGCAGAGTGATGTTTGGGGACTCACTGGTGGCAATTTCGCACAAAGCTCAATTACTATCAATGGTTGGCTAAGAGATTTCCTCTGGGCTCAAGCATCTCAAGTATTAACAAGCTATGGTCAATCAATAAGCATGTACGGTTTGATGTTCTTAGGAGCACACTTTATATGGGCCTTCAGTTTAATGTTTCTCTTCAGCGGAAGAGGATATTGGCAAGAATTGTTCGAATCAATTGTTTGGGCACATAATAAACTAAAGGTTGCACCAACAATTCAACCTCGAGCTCTATCTATTACTCAGGGACGTGCAGTAGGTGTTACACACTTCCTTGTAGGTGGTATTGCTACCACATGGGCCTTCTTCCATGCTCGCCTTTTCGGGCTGGGCTGATAACCTGAACTTCACCTTTTTAATTCAATGGCAACAAAATTTCCATCATTTAACCAGGGTCTAGCTCAGGACCCCACAACCCGACGAATATGGTACGGAATAGCTACCGCTCATGACTTTGAGAGTCATGATGGTATGACCGAAGAAAAACTGTATCAGAAGCTATTCTCTACACATTTTGGGCATTTAGCAATAATCGCTCTCTGGGTAGCTGGTAACTTATTTCATATTGCTTGGCAAGGTAACTTCGAGCAGTTTGTACTTGATCCAACTCACGTTCGTCCTATTGCTCACGCTATCTGGGATCCACATTTTGGATCTGGCATCACAGAAGCAATGACACAAGCTGGAGCGAGCGGTCCAGTAAACATAGCTTACTCAGGCCTCTACCATTGGTGGTACACAATTGGAATGAGAACTAACGAGCAACTCTTCCAAGCTTCAATATTCATGAGTATTTTGGCTTGTTGGACTCTTTTTGCAGGTTGGTTACACTTACAGCCAAAATTCAGACCTTCTCTTGCTTGGTTTAAAAATGCAGAGTCAAGATTAAATCACCATTTAGCTGTGTTATTTGGTTTTAGTAGTATTGCTTGGACAGGTCATTTGGTTCATGTTGCTATACCTGAATCAAGAGGACAGCATGTAGGTTGGGATAATTGGTTAACAGTCCTTCCACACCCTGCAGGATTAGCACCTTTCTTTACTTTAAATTGGGGAGCATATGCCCAAAATCCTGATTCTCTAGATCAAGTATTTGGAACAGCTGAGGGTGCTGGTACAGCAATTTTTACTTTCTTAGGTGGTCTTCACCCTCAAAGTGAGGCATTATGGCTTACAGATATTGCCCATCATCATATAGCAATTGGAACAGTTTTTGTAATTGCTGGTCATATGTATAGAAATACCTTTGGTATTGGTCATAGCCTCAAAGAAATTACAGAAGCACATAATACAAGACATCCTAATGATCCTCATAAAGGTAGCTTCGGAATTAACCACGATGGAATATATGAAACTGTAAATAATTCATTACATTTCCAACTAGGACTAGCATTAGCATCACTTGGTGTAGCAACTTCTCTTGTAGCTCAACATATGGGTGCACTTCCTTCTTATGCTTTCATTGCGAGGGACTACACTACACAATCTGCTTTATACAGTCATCATCAGTACATCGCAATGTTCTTGATGGTGGGTGCTTTCGCACATGGTGCTATTTTCTTCGTTAGAGATTACGATCCAGAATTAAACAAAGATAATGTATTAGCAAGAGTGCTTGGAACGAAGGAAGCATTGATAAGTCACCTTAGTTGGGTAACAATGTTGCTTGGATTCCATACTCTTGGAATTTATGTTCATAACGATGTAGTTGTGGCTTTTGGTAATCCTGAAAAGCAAATTCTAATTGAGCCAGTATTTGCTCAATTCGTTCAAGCTGCTCAAGGTAAGATGATGTACGGCTTTAACGCTTTATTATCTGATCCTACAAGCTCAGCAAGTCTCGCAGCTAATTCATTGCCAGGTAATCATTACTGGATGGATCTTATTAATAGACAAGATGCATTAAGTGCTTTCTTACCTATCGGTCCAGCAGATTTCTTAGTTCACCATGCTATTGCTTTGGGTCTTCATACAACTGCATTAATCCTTATCAAAGGTGCACTTGATGCTAGAGGAACAAAATTGATTCCTGACAAGAAAGATTTAGGTTATGCATTCCCTTGCGATGGTCCTGGACGTGGAGGTACTTGTGATAGTTCATCTTGGGATGCTATGTACTTAGCTATGTTCTGGGCATTAAATTTAATAGCATGGGTAACTTTCTACTGGCATTGGAAACACCTAGCAATTTGGCAGGGTAATGTAGCTCAATTTAATGAATCAGGAACTTACCTAATGGGCTGGTTCAGAGATTATCTCTGGTTAAACTCTGCTCAGCTTATTAACGGATATAATCCATTCGGAGTAAACTCTTTATCTCCTTGGGCTTGGATGTTCCTATTCGGTCACTTAGTTTGGGCTACTGGTTTCATGTTCTTAATATCATGGCGTGGTTACTGGCAAGAATTAATTGAAACCTTAGTTTGGGCTCATCAGCGTACTCCAATAGCTAACCTTGTTGGCTGGAGAGATAAGCCAGTTGCACTTTCAATTGTTCAAGCTAGATTAGTTGGACTAGCACATTTCACGATTGGTAACATACTTACATTCGGTGCATTTGTTATCGCATCAACTTCAGGTAAGTTTGGTTAAATTTTCCTTAAACAATAAAAATCACCACAATCGTGGTGATTTTTTTTGTTCAATTTTATTGTTATAAATTAAGTTAAAATTATATAATTATTATTAAATATAAATGTCAGATATAAAACAATTAATTTCTGTTATCGTCCCTGTTTTCAATGAAAGTGAGAGTATTGGTCTTTTATTGGATGAAGTTATAAATGTAATGTCATTTCATAAATTTAATTTTGAATTGATTGTTGTAAATGATGGTTCGAAAGACAATACTCATCAAGTATTAAAACAACTAATTCCCAGAATTAAAGAATTGTCAGTTATTTCCCTTCGCAAAAATTATGGGCAAACTGCAGCAATGTCAGCTGGCTTTGATAATTCTAAAGGCGATATCGTAATTACTTTGGATGGTGATTTACAGAATGATCCAAATGACATTCCTATATTAATTTCAGAAATTAATAATGGTTATGATTTGGTTTGTGGATGGAGGTTTGATAGGAAAGATAAATTAATTAATAGAAAGATACCATCAAAAATAGCGAATAAATTAATAGCTCACGTAACAGGATTGAAGTTGCATGACTATGGATGCTCATTAAAAGCTTTTAAGAAAGAAATAATAGATGATATTAAATTGTATGGTGAACTTCACAGGTTTCTTCCCGTTCTAGCAAATATTGAAGGTGCAAGAATCAAGGAAATTAAAGTAAATCATAGAAGCAGGCAATATGGATCTAGTAAATATGGAATTGATAGAACTTTTAGAGTTTTAATGGATTTACTAACAGTCTGGTTTATGACTAAATTTTTAACAAGACCAATGTATGGATTTGGTTTTGTTGGAATTATAAGTATTTTCATTAGCCTTGCAATTAGTTCTTATTTGATAGTTTTAAAAATAATGGGAGAGGATATTGGAAATCGTCCGTTGTTAATGTTTGCATTAATATTAGGAATTGCTGGTGTTCAATTATTTAGCTTTGGATTATTGAGCGAACTTTTAATTAGGACATATCATGAAAGTCAAAGTCGTCCAATTTACAGAATTAGATCAATAAGCAGTACTAATCAAAATTGATTGTTTACTTGAACTTTCTTATTAATAAATCTTATTAATAAAGCTGAAATTTCAACGACTTCAGGAGAAATATCTCTTAAGCCTTTTCGTAAAATTGTTAATGTTGATTTATCAGCCAATTCTTCCGCAATTTTTAATGCCTTTAATTTATTTTCTGTATTACCCTGAAAAAGATTAAACATTTTATTTCTTTGAGTATTTTTATAAATTACTGAGTACTTTTTTTCTTCGTGATTGTATAAGAAACTATTTTTATTAGATGAAAATTTTTTATTTTTGTTTAATTTAATAGAAAATAAATTCCCTTTGTTAATTGATTTTTTAAAGCTTTTTCTTTTAAAAACTAGAAGTAATATTCCTATAAAAATAATAACTAGAATTGCGAAAAAAGTTATCATGTAAAAAGTTAATAATTTTTATATCATCCAGTAATAAAATTAACACTATTTCGCAGATAAATACTAAAGTGTTTAAAGATGTTTAAAGAACTATGCCATCTGATTTACCAAGTCTTTTACCCTCAATTTTTGTTCCATTAATTGGTATAGCAATGCCTGCTGTTTTTATCGTATTGATTGGAAGATTAATTACAGCAACTGAATAAATTATCAAACACTAAACTATTAAAAAAATGAGCGACTTTCAAAAATCATTCTCAGAATCAACAAGTTCTATTAAGTTTGATGAGAAATACATAGATACTTCTGTACAACCAAATGATATTGGCGTAGCAGAACAATGGGCAGTAAAAACAGTTGCTGATCCTTGTGTTGGTAATTTAGCTACTCCAGTTAATAGTGGTTATTTTACAAAAGCCTTCATAAATAATTTACCTTTTTATAGAGAAGGTATTTCCCCTAATTTTAGAGGTTTAGAAACTGGAGCAGCTTTTGGATATCTTCTATACGGACCTTTCACGATGACTGGCCCGTTAAGAAATTCTGAATTTGTTCTAACAGCTGGACTTCTCGCTACTATTGGAGCTGTTCATATTTTGACAGCACTTTTTGTTCTATACAATGCACCTGGTAAAGCACCAAATATTCAACCTCCAGATGCGACTGTTAATAATCCGCCAAAGGACTTATTTACAAGAGCTGGGTGGGCTGATTTTACGAGTGGATTCTGGTTAGGAGGCTGTGGAGGAGCTGTTTTTGCTTGGTTACTTGTTGGGACACTACACTTGGATACCATAATGCCAATTATTAAAAATATTTGGACTGCTGGTTAATTCCTTAATAAAAGAATAAGTAATATTTAAATTTAATTTAAAATTAAAAGGTGAGCTCTATTAATAATTAACGTATGGTTCTGTCCCATCTGTAATTTCTAACTACTCGTCCAGCCGAAATTAGTTTAGATTTATAATGAAGTGAGATTTTGTCATTAGACTTTTTTAGGGTATCTAATCCTATTCCATTTCTGCCAAAATCCTTTCCAGAGCTATGGTAATACAATCCGTCTCCATTGTAGATTCCAATATGATCGCATTTTTGTTCATTGCCGAAAAATAAAAGATCGCCTGGTCTTAGAGCCGCATAAGATTCTTTGTAATAAAAAAGGTGTTTACAAAAACTTTTTATTTGAAAAGAGTCTCGAGGTATATGAATTTGATGCTTTAAAAAAGCCGTCTGAATTAATCCAGAACAATCAAAATTGGGTCCCAATGTTCCTCCCCATAGATATTCATTATTTAACTCAGATTGATCCTTGATCCATTTTAAAATTGAATAAATTTTATCTTTTATAAAGAAGGTTTCCTTTTTTGCATTCTCAGGTTTTCCTAATTCGTATCTCTCAATAATTAATCCATCTAAATTTATCCAACAGACGTAACCATCTTCATATAGTTGAACTAATATTCTTGATAATTTATGGTTGTTTTGAGAAATATTTGGATAAATAAGCCTAAAAATTCTATTTTTAAATATTTCAGTAACTAATTTATCTTCTGTTTCATTTTGATATCCAGAAATATTAACTTTTAACTTCCACCAAATAGTTTTTGAAAAATTAGTTTGTTTAAATAATGATACAGGATTTTTATAATTTTCCATACAATGACCTTTTACAATTTTAGTAAAGAGATGGGTCTAGCCCTAAATGATATTTTAGGGAGAGTATGTTCTAATAATAAAGATTTTTCAAGAGAAGATATTGCCATAACTTGGATTAATTATAAAAGTGAAAATAAACGTCTATTTAAAGGTTTTGGAACTGGTATTAATAATAAAAAAATGGTTTACCCTGCCAGCATAGTCAAGTTGGTTTATGGACTTGCTGCATTTTATTGGATTAAAAAAGGACGTTTATTACTATCAGATGAACTTAATGATGCTGTAAGGAAAATGTTGTCTTTCTCAAGTAATAATGCAACAAGCTTCTTAATTGATTTACTTACAGGAACAACGAGTGGACCTTGTATTGAAGGGGAATTATGGGAAAATTGGAAATTTCAAAGAAGTATAATAAATGATTGGCTATATGATTTAAATTGGGAGGAATTGATAGGTATAAATTGTTGTCAGAAGACCTGGGATGATGGACCATATGGTCGTGAAAAAGAATTTTATGGGCATGATAATAAAAATAGAAACTCTATGAATTCTGATTCAGCTGCAAGGGTTTTGGAGGAAATTATGATTCATATTGATTATCAAAAAAATGACTTAAATCTACGTAGTTTTTTAAAAAGAAATTTAAATAAAGTTGTTCTTAAAAACGATTCTCTTAATCAAATAGATGGTTTTTTGGGTGAAGGATTACCAGAAAGCATTAATCTTTGGAGTAAAGCAGGCTTAATGTCTGAAGTTAGACATGATTCAGCCTGGTGGACTAATAGTCAATCTTTACATACATTATTAGTTGTTTTTTGTAATGGAGAAAAATATTCTAAAGATACTTCCTTTTTACCATTAATAGCCAAAGAAGTTTATGAATTTAATAAAAATTATAATGTATAGGACTAAGGTTAATCGTCTAAGTAATTCGAATCTAATTCATTAGTATATGCTTCATAAGGTAACATCATTACCTCTTCAGAATCTAAATCATTCATAATCCATTCTCTATATTCTGCTAACAAACTTTTTCTATCTTCATCATCTAATTCATAAATACGTAATGCGGTATCTTTAAAATTTTCTTTAATTAAATTTTCAATTTCTTTCTTCCTCATTTTATGTTAATTCTCCTTCCAATATAACTCTTCTTATTGTTGATAATGCAATTCCCGTTTGTGATCTGATTGATCGATATGAATATCCCTCATTACGTAATCTGATTACTAAAGATTCTTTTAAAGGACTTATTTTGGGCCTTCCTCCCAGATTATTTCCAGATAATTTTCTACGTAATAGTTGTTCTTTTTTTCTTTCACCTAAACTTTTTTCTTCTAAGTTATCTAATTCATATAAAATCTGAAAAATTGAAGAATTTGCTTTAGTTGATTCATTAGCAGCAAAAAAACCAGTCAAAGTTCGCAATTTAATATCCTTATTAATAAGTTTATTTATTGTCCTCAAACATTCTTTTTTATTTTTAAACGCTCGATCAAGCTGAGTTATTATTAATTGATCGCCTTTAGACAAGCAATTTATAGCTTTGTTGAGTTGGGGTTTGATTTCTTCCTCTAAACTAATCAATTCAGAGAAAACTAAACTGCAACCCTCTTCCTTTAAAATTTTTATTTGTTCTTCTAAATATTCATATTCATTATTAGTAGCTCTAGCATAACCTATTGCTTTAGAGTTTTTATTTTTTTCAGATAGTAAAATACGCTTTCTTTTAAATTTAAAAGTCAATGTTTTATTACATATATTTTTTACTGTATCAATAAATAATAAAAAAAACACTTTTTAGTACAAAAAATTATATATATGATTGATAAATTGCTAAAAAATATATAAAAACTTGTTCTGATATCTATATTAAAAATAACGCTCTAAATACCGTTTTATGTTTAGTTTATAGAACAAAAGTATTTTATAAGTAATAACTTGAATTAGGATTTTTTAAATTATCGATGGACTTGTTAAATCCATTTATTTTTTGACTTCTATTGACTAGTCTTCATTTTTGAAATTATTAATAGTTAATTCAAAATGTTTTTAGTAAAATAAGAATATAGGCTAGAAAAAATTAACTTGACAAATAATTCAAATAGTTTAATTTCAAAACCTGATTGGTTAAGGGTAAAAGCTCCACAAGTTGAGAGAATTGGGAATACTGCAAATTTGTTAAATGATTTAAATCTCAATACTGTATGTCAAGAGGCAAGTTGTCCAAATATTGGTGAATGTTTTGCTAGTGGCACTGCCACTTTCCTCATAATGGGTCCTGGCTGTACTAGGGCATGTCCTTATTGCGATATTGATTTTGATAGATCTAAAAGATATTTAGATCCAACAGAACCATATCGTTTAGCCGAAGCTGTTTATAGAATGCAACTTAAACATGTTGTAATCACATCAGTTAATAGAGACGATCTTGAGGATGGTGGCGCATCTCAATTTTTTGAATGTGTTTATCAAGTAAGAAAAAAATCGCCTGAAACTACTATTGAGCTTTTAATACCTGATCTTTGTGGCAACTGGAAGGCGCTTGAAAAAGTTCTTGATTCAAATCCAAACGTTTTAAACCATAATATTGAGACTGTGTCTTCGCTATATAAAAAAGTAAGACCTCAGGGTAAATATGAGAGAACTCTTGAGTTGCTTAAAAGGACCAGAGAATATTCTCCCAAAATTTATACAAAGTCAGGTTTTATGCTTGGTTTAGGGGAAAAAGATGAGGAGGTCTTAAGTCTTCTTGAAGATTTAAAAAGTAATTTCGTTGATATTGTTACTATTGGCCAATACTTATCTCCTGGCCCAAATCATTTACCTGTTCAAAGATTTGTGAGTCCCTCAAAATTTAATTATTATAAAGTTTTCGGGGAAAAAGATTTGGACTTTATGCAAGTAATTAGTTCTCCTTTAACTCGTAGCAGTTACCATGCTGAAGAAATTCAAAAACTGATGAAAATGTATCCAAGATAGTCATTTTTCTTTATTTGAATCTATCCACTCATTTAATTTCCATTCAACTAGATCATTTTTAATCATTGGGTCATTTTCAATGACTTTTAGTGCATTTTTGTAATTATTCATCTCAATAATTAGTAATCCCCCGTAACCTGGCCTCTTTAACTCATCTACTAAAAAACCACTTTTTACATTAATTCCCTCTTTTTTTAATTTTTTTATCCAATCAATATGTTCGTTAATTATTTTTTGTTTTAAATCATGATTTATTAAGTATTCTTTTTTTATGATTTCAGTTTTTATAAAGAAAGGCATTTACATTTTCTTTATGCCAAGCATTTCTTCTTCGCTAGGGGGAACTATTAATTTGAAAGTACTCTTGTAATAAGACCAATTTTCAATTATTTTGGCAGCCTTTAAGCTATTTGTTTTTGCTCGATATTCTCTAATAATTTCCAATAAGATATCTTCCTGCTTTGATGAAGTTATTTTATGAATGCTAACTATTTCTTTGTTAACTTTATTACTTAAATCGTTCTTCTCGTCGATTATAAAAGCTATTCCACCAGTCATGCCCGCACCAATATTCCTTCCTGTGGAACCTAAAATAACTACTTTCCCACCAGTCATGTATTCACAACAATGATCACCTGCTCCTTCTGTTACCGCTGTAGCACCACTATTTCTTACTGCAAATCTTTCTCCCGATTTTCCTAATGCAAATAATTTCCCACCTGTTGCTCCATAAAGACAGGTGTTGCCTAAAATAACCTGTTCGGAGGAAGTTTTTTCTATTTTTGGTGGAATTATTGTGAGTATTCCTCCATTCATTCCTTTACAAACATAATCATTTGCTTCTCCGATTAATTGAACATTCATTCCCTTCAATAAAAAGGCCCCAAAGCTTTGTCCTGCATACCCTTTGAAATTTAAGTTGAGTTCGCCATTGAAGCCAGTGTTGCCATGAAGTTCTGCGATTTCGCCTGATATTTTCGCGCAAACACTTCTATCAGTATTTTTTATCTTAATTTCTTTGGCTAATATTTCGTGATTTTTAATTGAATCTATAAATTCAGTATCAGACAAAAACTCATCTTCTAATACAGAACCATTACTATGAGCAGTTTTTGAATGTTTTAACCATGATCTATCAGGGGTTGAGTCTTTATTATTTACTAAAGAAGAAAGATCAATATTAGAAGTTTTTGGAAGATCGATATTTCTTGCAGAAAGAAATTCTTGATTACCAATCAGTTCTTCCATATTTGAAACACCGATACTACTCATTATTTGTCTTACTTCTTCAGCAATATATAAGAAAAAATTGACAACATTTTCTGGAATACCCTTAAATCTTTTTCTTAATTCTTCTTTTTGAGTGGCAACTCCAACAGGACACTTGTTTGTATGACAAACTCGAGCCATTATGCATCCTTCAGCAATCATCGCTACAGAACCAAAACCATATTCTTCAGCACCTAGTAAAGCTGCAACAACTACGTCCCAGCCTGTTTTAAGACCTCCATCAGTTCTCAAAATTACTCTTTCGCGTAAGTTATTCTCTAAGAGAGATTTATGAACCTCAGCAACACCTAGTTCCCATGGTAAACCTGCATGTTTAATAGAACTCAGAGGTGAAGCACCTGTACCTCCGTCATGGCCTGATATTTGAATTACATCTGCATTAGCTTTGCTTACTCCAGCAGCAATAGTGCCTATACCAATTTCAGAGACAAGTTTAACGCTTACTTTCGCTTTTGGATGCACTTGGTGTAAGTCGTGGATAAGTTGAGCTAAATCTTCAATTGAATAAATATCATGATGCGGGGGAGGAGATATTAAAGCTACTCCAGGTTTACTATTCCTTAGTTTTGCGATGTAAGAATCAACTTTTGGACCAGGTAATTGTCCCCCCTCTCCAGGTTTTGCTCCTTGAGCCATTTTAATTTCGAGTTGTTTACCACTTCTTAGATATTCAGGTGTAACTCCAAATCTTCCTGATGCTATTTGTTTAATTGCTGAGCATGCGGTGTCTCCATTCTCTAAGCCTTTAATAAATGGTAAGGTCGCTGACTGAGTATTTTCATCGATATCATTTAAAACATTAAAACGAGCTGGATCTTCTCCCCCTTCTCCACTATTACTTTTTCCACCTATTCTATTCATTGCCACTGCTAAAACTTCATGCGCCTCTCTGGATAAAGCACCTAAACTCATTCCTCCAGTACAGAACCTTTTGCAAATTGATTCAACACTTTCAACTTCCTCTAATGGAATACTTTTTCTTGTTGAATTAATTGTTAGTAAATCTCTAAGAGATGTTGTCGGTCTATTACTGATAAGTTTTTTGTAAGTTTCAAAATGATCGTAACCTGGCCCTTGTTTTACCGCTGAATGTAAAACTTTGGACATCTCTGGGTTATTGGAATGATATTCTCCATTATTTCTAAATTGTACAAATCCTAAAAATTCTAATTTCTTTAAATCGATTTCTGGATAAGCTTTCGTATGCATTGAAAGTGTTTCATTAGTTAATTCTTTTAATGTTATGCCCGCGATACGACTTGTTGTACCATCAAAAGCAATTTTTATTAAGTCAGATCCAAGGCCTACAGCTTCAAAAATTTGTGCACCATGATAACTAGATAAAAGTGAGATGCCTATTTTTGAAAGAATTTTTCTTAGACCGTCTTCTAAAGCTTTTTTAATATTTTCTTGAACATCAACTATTGATAATGAATTTATTTTTTTGCTATCTATAAGTTTTTGTGTTTTTGGATGTTTTAACCAGTGTCTACCTGCTTCGAAGGTCAGCCAAGGGCAAACTGCACTTGCTCCATATCCAATTAAACAAGCTAAATGATGTGTGCTCCAGCATTGACCAGTCTCAATTATTAGAGAAGCTTTGAGCCTGATTTCTTTTTTTAGAAGATAATGATGAATTGCTCCAACAGCAAGTAAAGGAGGTATGAAAGTCTTTTTAGGATTAATTCCCTTATCAGAAATAATAATTAAAGAGCAACCTTCTTTTATAGATAGCTCACTCTGTTTACAGATTGCTTTTAATTGGTTCTCTAAGCCTTGAATACCTTCCTCTAAATCAAACAAACTTGAAATTGTCTGAGATTTAATTTTTGATTTTTTGATAGAAATGAGTTCTTCCTCATTAAGAATCGGACTTTGTAAATGGACAAAGGGTTTAGCATCTTTAATTTCAAATGGTGTACATCTTTCTCCTAGATGCATCTCTAAACTCATTACAAGTTTTTCTCTCAGAGGATCAATAGGAGGATTAGTAACTTGCGCAAATCTTTGCTTAAAGTAGTCGTATAAAATATGTGGCTTAGATGAGAGAACTGCTAATGGGATGTCGTCGCCCATGCAATAAGTAGGCTCTTTAGCTAATGAAGCCATTGAATCTAAGATAAGGTCATTATCTTCCGATGAAAAACCGTATGCAGTTTGTTGTTGCAACAACTCAAGGTCTTTTAGTTTGCAGTCTTTAAACCATTCATGATTTTCAATTTTTATAGTTCTATTGCTGAGAAGATTTTTATAATCATGTCTTTGAGCGGCTTCAGATTTTACTTCCCAATTTCTTAGGATTCTATTCTGATGAAAATCCACTGCCAACATTTGTCCCGGTCCTAATCGACCTTTTTCTATTACTCTTTCTTCTTCAAGATCTACTACTCCTGTTTCAGAACCCATTATTACAAAACCATCATTTGTGATTGAATATCTTGCTGGTCTTAGGCCGTTTCTATCAAGCGTTGCTCCGACGAAATTTCCATCAGCAAATACAAGGAGTGCTGGACCATCCCAAGCTTCTTGTAAGCTTGCAGAATATTCATAAAAAGCTTTTATATCTTCTCTCTGCTCAAGTTCTGGTTGATCTCTAAATGCTTCAGGAACAAGTTTTAATAATGAGTCAGTAATGGGCTGACCTGAACGAATATTGATTTCAAGGGTTGCATCAAGATTTGATGAATCACTTTTGTTTACATCTACAATGGGCTTGATTTCATTAGATAACTCTCCCCAAAAATCATCTATATGTGTTTCTGAAGCTTTAGCCCAATTAATATTTCCCAAAAGAGTGTTGATTTCCCCGTTATGCCCTAAAAATCTCATGGGCTGGGCAAGTGGCCATTTTGGAAGAGTATTTGTACTAAATCTCCTATGATAAACGGAAAATGAGACCTTAAAATTCTCTTCTTTTAAGTCTTGATAAAACTCGGATAATATTTCAGAGCGAACCATACCTTTGTAAACAACTGTTTGAGAACTTAGTGAGGCAAAATAAAATTCACAATCTCCAACATCGTTTTTGAAGGTTTCTCTTATTTTTTTCTCAATTCTTTTCCTCAATTGAAATAAAAGCCTTTCAACATCCTGATGATCTTTTTTATTTATATATAAAATCCACTGACAGATGAATGGAGCATTTGCTTTAGCTAAAGGACCTAAGATTTCATTATTAACAGGTACTTTTCTCCAAGATGTTTTGTTGACTTTTAATTTTTCTGCTTCTTGATCACATATTGATTTACATACTTCAATTTTTTCTTTTTTATTAGGCATAAAAACCATGCCTAAACCTCTATTAAATTTTTGATTATTTTTTAGATTGATTTCATCTTCTAGATATCCCCATGGAATTGAACATAAAATGCCTGCTCCATCTCCAGAGTCACTATCTCCACCACAACCTCCTCTATGCTCCATGCAGTTAAGACCTTTTAATGATTGTTTAAGGATCCAGTTACTTTCTATTCCTTTGACATGTGCTATGAAACCAACTCCACACGCATCTTTCTCCCCAATTATTCCATTTGGGGAATAACTATCTTGATATGGACCAACGATTCTTTTGATACTCTCTCCCATAGATTATTTAATTCTATTTAGTTATTTATGTATTTCTATTATAAAAATAAATATGAAAATAAATCTAAAGATAATGAATATTTACCAAAGAATTTCAATTTGACAAATTTTGAAAAAAAATTAATTAAAAACTTTTAGTTGGTGCTCGTAAAAGGTTATGATATTTAAATATTTATTTTTATCTAAGTTTTAATAGATGCCCACCATTTCGCAATTAGTAGGTTCAGAAAGAAAACGTCTGACAAAGAAAACAAAATCTCCTGCATTGAAATCTTGTCCTGAGAGAAGAGGGGTATGTACAAGAGTATATACATCAACACCAAAGAAGCCTAATTCAGCTTTGAGAAAAGTTGCTAGGGTTAGATTAACTTCTGGTTTCGAAGTAACGGCTTATATTCCTGGAATTGGACATAATTTGCAAGAACATTCTGTAGTTCTTCTTAGGGGTGGAAGAGTTAAGGATTTGCCTGGAGTTAGATATCATATAATAAGAGGAACTTTAGATACGGCTGGAGTCAAAGATAGACGTCAATCCAGATCTAAGTATGGAGCAAAAGCTCCAAAAGATTAATTTGTAAACATCACTTTTTTTAAACATGTCACGTCGTAATGCAGCAGTAAAAAGACCAGTTCTTCCTGATCCTCAATTTAATAGTCGTCTTGCCTCAATGATGATTTCTCGATTGATGAAACATGGTAAAAAATCTACAGCTCAAAGAATATTGTCTGATGCGTTTTCTTTAATAAGCGAGAGAACAGGAGGAAATGCAGTAGAATTGTTTGAAACAGCTGTAAAAAATGCTACTCCTCTCGTCGAGGTACGAGCTAGAAGAGTTGGTGGTGCAACATATCAAGTACCTATGGAAGTTCGCCAAGAGAGGGGGACGGCTATGGCATTAAGATGGCTTGTTACATTCTCACGTGCAAGAAATGGCAAAAGTATGTCCCAAAAACTTGCTGGCGAGTTGATGGATGCAGCAAATGAAACTGGTAGTGCTGTTAAAAAAAGAGAAGATACTCATAAAATGGCAGAAGCTAATAAGGCTTTTGCACATTACAGATATTAATTTCATCAAAAGGTACTTAAGTAGTTTATTATTATTAAAGTTTGCTTTTAGGGTGAACTACACTTATTAAAAATTATTTTATTTTGGAGCTTTAAAATTGGCACGCGACTTCCCCCTAGAACGAGTAAGGAACATAGGTATAGCCGCTCATATTGATGCAGGTAAGACAACAACAACTGAAAGAATTTTGTTTTATTCAGGTGTAGTTCATAAGATTGGAGAGGTTCATGATGGTGCTGCCGTAACAGATTGGATGGCCCAAGAAAGAGAAAGAGGAATAACTATTACTGCTGCTGCAATATCAACTAGTTGGCAAGATCATAGGATCAATATTATTGATACTCCTGGACACGTTGACTTTACTATTGAAGTTGAAAGATCAATGCGTGTGTTGGATGGAGTTATAGCTGTATTTTGTGCAGTCGGTGGAGTTCAGCCTCAATCCGAAACGGTTTGGCGTCAAGCAGATAGATATTCTGTTCCAAGAATGGTTTTTGTTAATAAAATGGACAGAACTGGTGCAGATTTTTTAAAGGTTAATAAGCAAATTAAAGATCGACTAAAGGCAAATGCACTCCCAATCCAGTTACCTATTGGTGCTGAAGGTGATCTTACAGGAATTATTGATTTAGTAGCCAATAAAGCATACCTTTACAAAAACGATTTAGGAACTGATATTGAAGAAGCACCAATTCCATCTGACATGGAGGAGGAAGCTGCTGACTGGAGATTGAAGTTAATGGAAAGTGTTGCAGAAAATGATGAAGAGTTAATAGAAATATTTCTCGAAACAGGAGAATTATCTGAAGAACAACTTAAAAAAGGTATCAGGGAAGGAGTTTTAAAACATGGGTTGGTTCCAGTGTTATGTGGTTCAGCTTTTAAAAATAAAGGTGTCCAACTTGTATTAGATGCTGTAGTTGATTACTTGCCAGCTCCAGTTGATGTGAAACCAATACAAGGTGTTTTGCCAAGTGGCAAAGAAGATGTTAGACCTTCAGATGATAATGCTCCTTTCAGTGCATTAGCTTTCAAAGTGATGTCAGATCCTTATGGGAAATTAACTTTTGTGAGAATGTATTCCGGTGTTCTTTCAAAGGGAAGTTATGTAATGAATTCTACTA
This sequence comes from uncultured Synechococcaceae cyanobacterium, assembly GCA_902537275.1. Taxonomy (GTDB): domain Bacteria; phylum Cyanobacteriota; class Cyanobacteriia; order PCC-6307; family Cyanobiaceae; genus Prochlorococcus_A. The sequence goes on along the minus strand of CACBAW010000006.1, from coordinate 15,017 downwards.
AAGATGCTAAAGAGAGAATTTCCAGATTAGTGATTCTTAAGGCTGATGAAAGAGAGGAGGTTGATGAATTGAGGGCTGGGGATTTAGGTGCTGTATTGGGACTTAAGAACACAACAACTGGTGACACTTTGTGTAACACAGAAGATCCAATAGTTTTGGAGACATTGTTTATCCCTGAACCAGTCATCTCAGTTGCTGTTGAGCCAAAAACTAAAGGCGATATGGAAAAATTATCAAAAGCTTTAACTGCTTTGTCTGAAGAGGATCCAACCTTTAGGGTAAGTACAGATCCTGAGACAAACCAAACTGTCATTGCAGGTATGGGGGAGTTGCACTTAGAAATCCTTGTTGACAGAATGTTAAGGGAATTTAAAGTTGAGGCAAATATAGGAGCGCCACAGGTTTCATATAGAGAAACTATTAGGTCTAGTTCTAAAGGTGAAGGTAAATATGCAAGACAGACCGGAGGTAAAGGTCAATATGGTCATGTAATTATTGAAATGGAACCTGCTGAAGTTGGTAAAGGTTTTGAATTTGTGAACAAAATTGTGGGTGGAGCTGTACCAAAAGAGTATATTGGTCCTGCATCTAATGGAATGAAAGAGACCTGTGAATCAGGTGTTCTTGCCGGTTATCCACTCATTGATGTAAAAGTAACACTAGTCGATGGTTCATTCCACGATGTAGACTCATCTGAAATGGCCTTCAAAATTGCAGGTTCCATGGCTTTTAAAGACGGGGTTAAAAAATGCAATCCTGTCCTTTTAGAGCCTATGATGAAAGTTGAGGTCGAAAGTCCTGACGACTTTCTTGGATCTGTAATTGGTGATCTCTCTTCCAGAAGAGGTCAAGTAGAGGGACAATCTGTTGATGATGGATTGTCTAAGGTACAGGCCAAAGTGCCCTTAGCCGAAATGTTCGGTTATGCCACTCAACTCCGATCAATGACTCAAGGTCGGGGTATATTTTCAATGGAGTTCGCAAATTATGAGGAAGTTCCTCGTAATGTTGCTGAAGCTATCATTTCCAAGAATCAGGGCAACTCCTGATCTCTAAACTAAAACAACTCTAAACCCTCGATTCTTTAATTCAAAATGGCTCGCGAGAAGTTCGAAAGAAACAAACCACATGTCAACATAGGTACTATTGGCCATGTTGATCATGGAAAAACAACACTTACAGCTGCTATTACAAATGTATTAGCTAAAAAAGGTCAAGCTCAAGCTCAAGACTATGGAGACATTGATGGTGCTCCTGAAGAAAGAGAGCGTGGCATTACCATAAATACAGCTCATGTTGAATATGAAACTGAAGGCAGACATTATGCTCATGTCGATTGCCCAGGACATGCTGATTATGTGAAAAATATGATCACAGGGGCTGCTCAGATGGATGGAGCAATTCTAGTTTGCGCAGCTACAGATGGTCCTATGGCTCAGACTAAAGAGCATATTCTTTTAGCTAAACAGGTTGGAGTTCCTGCTCTTGTAGTCGCTCTCAATAAGTGCGATATGGTCGACGATGAAGAAATTATTGAACTCGTCGAAATGGAAATTAGGGAACTTTTAGATAGTTATGACTTCCCAGGAGATGACATTCCTATTGTTCAGGTTTCAGGTTTAAAAGCTCTCGAAGGTGATTCTACTTGGGAATCTAAGATTGAAGAATTAATGAAAGCTGTTGATGCCAGCATTCCTGAGCCAGAAAGAGAAGTTGATAAACCATTTTTGATGGCAGTTGAAGATGTTTTCTCAATTACTGGTAGAGGAACTGTTGCTACTGGAAGAATTGAGAGAGGTAAAGTTAAGGTTGGAGAAGAAGTAGAAATAGTTGGAATAAGAGATACAAGGGTAACAACTGTTACTGGAGTTGAAATGTTCCGAAAACTTCTTGACGAAGGTATGGCTGGCGATAATGTTGGTTTACTTTTAAGGGGTGTACAGAAAGAAGATATTGAGAGAGGAATGGTTCTTGTTAAGAAAGGATCTATTACCCCTCATACTCAATTTGAAGGAGAAGTTTATGTTCTCAAAAAAGAAGAGGGCGGAAGACATACTCCATTCTTTGCAGGATATAGACCTCAGTTCTACATCAGAACAACTGATGTGACAGGTCAAATAACAGCATTTACTTCAGATGATGGCTCTAATGTCGAAATGGTTATGCCGGGAGACAGAATTAAGATGACTGGGGAATTAATTTGTCCAGTAGCTATTGAACAAGGAATGCGATTCGCTATACGTGAAGGTGGACGTACTATCGGTGCTGGAGTTGTTTCTAAAATTCTCAAATAATAATTCTGAATTTTAAAAATTTAACCTCAATCATCTAATATAGATTTATGGATAAGGGTCATTTTAATTAATGACCTTTCACTAGAAGTTATTTGAAACTATGACTGCATCAATTGCACAACAAAAAATAAGAATAAGGCTCAAAGCATTTGATAGAAGAATGCTTGATTTATCCTGCGACAAAATAATCCAAACTGCTGATACTACTTCAGCCTCCGCTATAGGTCCAATACCTTTACCTACAAAGCGGAAGATTTATTGTGTCCTAAGATCACCACATGTTGATAAAGATTCTAGAGAGCATTTTGAAACTAGAACACATCGAAGAATAATAGATATCTATAGTCCTTCTGCAAAAACTATTGATGCTTTAATGAAACTGGATCTCCCTAGTGGTGTAGATATAGAAGTTAAACTTTAATTAATCCCGAAACTGCCCTAAATTGATTAGTATAAAAAAAATGAATTGAGGTATAAATGGGAGAACTTTCAGTAAGGGAATTACCATTATTTCCTTTGCCGGAGGTAGTCCTTTTTCCTCAAGAAGTATTGCCTTTACATATTTTTGAATCAAGATACAGGATTATGCTCCAATCAGTTCTTGAGAGTGATTCTATGTTCGGAGTGATTAAGTGGGATCCAACCACTAAAAGTATGGCTAACGTTGGATGTTGCGCACAAATTTTAAAACATCAGACTGCAGAGGATGGAAGAAGTAATATTATTACTTTAGGCCAACAAAGATTTCAAGTTTTAGAAATTACCCGTTCGACGCCATTTTGCTCTGCGATGGTAAGTTGGATTAGTGATGATAATGTTGATGACCTTCAAAAATTAGATTCTCTAAAAGAATCTGTAAAAGAAGCACTAAGTGATGTTATTAATTTAACGAGTAAATTGACTAATACTAAGAAAAATCTACCTGAAAAATTACCTGATAATCCAATGGATTTATCATTTTGGATAGGAGCTCATTTGGGGGGTCCTGTTGCAGAAGAACAGCAAAGACTTCTTGAGGAGAGAAATACTTTTACCCGTTTACAGAGAGAATATGAAATGCTTGATCATACAAGAAAACAACTTGCAGCAAGAACAGCATTAAAAGAGAGTTTTCCTGATATAAAAGGAAATTAAATGTTTGAATTACTATTCCCTTTTTTTTTAATCTTTTTATTCTTTCTGGTCCTAGCGATAATTTGGAGAAATAATGCTAGAAAATATATTTCTTCTGGTACAGTAGCTTCTGCATATGATGCTTGGACCCAGGATAAATTACTTGAGAGATTATGGGGAGAACATATACATTTGGGTTTTTATCCCTTAGGGAAAAATAATATTGATTTTAGGAGGGCTAAAGTTCAGTTTGTTCATGAATTAGTCAAATGGAGTGGTTTAGATAAATTACCACGGGGATCCAGAATACTTGATGTAGGTTGTGGAATAGGCGGAAGTTCTAGGATTCTTGCAGAATATTATGGGTTTAATGTTACTGGTATTACAATTAGTCCGGCTCAAGTAAAAAGAGCAAGAGAACTGACTCCTCATGGGCTAAATTGCAACTTCCAAGTTATGGATGCTTTGGATTTGAAATTTGAAGATGGATCATTTGATGCAGTCTGGAGTGTTGAGGCTGGTGCACACATGAACGATAAAACTAGGTTTGCAGATGAAATGCTGAGAACTTTAAGACCTGGAGGGTATTTCGCGTTGGCTGATTGGAATTCAAGAGATCTGGGAGAATATCCCCCATCATTTTTTGAAAAGTTAGTTCTTAAACAATTACTCGAACAATGGGTACATCCTAATTTTATTAGCATTAACGAATTTAGTAATATTCTTAGAACTAACGAAAATAGTTCAGGAAGAGTAGCTTCTGAAAACTGGAATTCCTATACAAATCCTTCATGGTATGACTCCATTATTGAAGGCATTCGAAGGCCCTTCGTAATTTTGTCACTTGGCCCATCTGCGATAGTGAAGTCGATTAGAGAGATTCCAACAATACTTCTAATGAATTGGGCATTTAAAAAAGGTTTAATGGAGTTTGGAGTTTATAAATGTAGAGGATAAATTAATCTAATTTAACATTTTCAGAAAGATAATTTCCAAAATCTACAAAATTATTGCAAAGCGGCTTTAGTTTATTTTTTAAATTAAGAAAATTTTTAATGTTATTTTGATCATTGATTTCTAAATCAATGTAAATTATATATTCGCCTAATTCTCTTTTTGAAGGTCTCGATTCAATTTTACTCATATTAAATCCAAAATCTGCAATATAATTTAAAGCTTTAAGCAAAGCACCAGGTTTATTTGAAATTAATGAGAAAGCAAAACTGACAATATTAGCTAAATTTGAATTTGATTCCTTGCTCAGTAAAACAAATCTAGTGCAATTACCTGGAACATCATTAATAGGAAAGGCTAATTCTTTAAGTCCATCGATTTGAATTAACGATTTTGAACCGATAGCAGCTCTGAATTTACTCCCCTTGATCATATTGACAGCTTCGGATGTTGAATTTGTTGGGAGAGGAATTGCATTTGGAAGATTCTCAGATAACCATTCTGAACATTGAGCTAATGCTTGAGGATGAGATAATACTTCTGAAATGTTTGCAAGTTCTCCATCACTAATTAATGCATGTTTTATAGGTAAAACAATTGCCTTATTTATAAAAATTTCAGGAAATTTCCAAAGAGCATCTAGAGTAGCTGTAACTCCCCCTTCTACAGAATTTTCTATTGGGACTACAGCAGCATCACAATTGTTGTACGCTATTGATTTAATGACCGAATATAACCCATTACATGGTACAAATATAGGTGTCTGAAAATTGGCAAGCTTTGATAATATATGGGCTGCTTTTTCTGCGTATGTTCCTTGAGGACCTAAATATGCAACTTGTTTGCCCATGATTAATTGTAAAAAAAAAAAGAGATCAAATAAGCATTGGAGGTATATAGAAAATGCTATTGTCTTTTGATGCTAAACAGAAACTTAAGCTTTCCGTAACACGTAATAAAGAATATCTTTCTAAATATCTTTTGGAAGAAGAAAGAGTTGTTGGAGCAATGCTTGACTCCAAAAAATTAGAACCTGAAGGAGTAGGTAGATATAAGTATACAGTAACAAGTTTCAAGGTTTTTCAATTAGATATTAACCCTGTTGTGTCAATTGCAGTACAAAATAACGATGGAATTTTAAGAATGAGTGCTCTTGAAAGTAAATTGGATGGTTTGGGGATGATAGATGATTTTAAGCTTCTTTTGAAAGCGAATTTGGAAGCAACAGATATTGGTTTAGAGGGTGAGGCGCTTCTTGGGGTATCTGTAAGCCAACCCCCTCTGCTAAAGCTGGTACCAAGGAAAATTTTGGAATCTACTGGTCATTCGGTATTAAATGGGATTCTGTTGGGCATAAAGTCAAGGGTTCAGCAGCAACTCGTAAAAGATTTTTCAGATTGGTGTGAATTAAATAAGATTTGATTTTTTTAAAAAACTTTTCCTATGAAGTTTAGTTATTCCATTTTTTTTGATTAATGAAAGATGCTCTGTGGTTCCATAACCTTTATTTTTAAATATCAAGTATCCTGAGTATTTTTTTTCTAACCTCTCCATTAGATTGTCGCGAGAAACTTTGGCAATTATGCTTGCTGAAGCTATCGAGATAAATTTTGAGTCTCCAGATACTATGTTTTTCTGGATTCCGTTCCATGGCCTCAATAATAAGGGACCATCAATTATTAATTCAGATGGCTTTTCTTTTAATTTTTTTAAAGCTCTTATCATTGAAAGTTCTGTTGCAATCCTGATACCTAACTTATCTATTTCTCTGACAGAAGATTGCCCTATTCCATAATCTGAAGAGAGTAATAAAATTTTTGGTAAAAGTAATTTTCTTTTTTTGGGAGTTAGTTTTTTACTATCTGTTACTCCAAATTGTTTTAGGATAAATTTATTTTTTTCAGTTAATACTAAAGCTGCTGCAAAAACTGGACCAAAAATTGCTCCCCTTCCAACTTCATCTAGTCCAACTTCTAATTTTTTATTCAATGCTTGCTGAAGATCTTCTTCTTTTTTTTCTTGCATTATTTAGCTCATCTGTAAGTTCAATTTCATCCTTTTTATCTGTGAATACAACTTCATTATTGTCATTAGTTTTATTTGTTGATTTATCTTTAGAATTTGCATCTGCTTCAATTTTAATTTGAATCTTTTCTTCTCCAGATTTTGTAATTTTGGTAACTTGTTTTGTTTTTATTTTTCTATTATATAAAGGATTTTCCGTTTCTTTATTACTTTCTTTTAAACGCACAAAATTGTTGCTGGTCAGATATTCTTTACCTAACTTTATAAGTGGATTTATACCTAATTGACTGAAAACAATTTTTTCTTCATTTGTAAGTTCAACTGTTATTGTATTTTTTTCTTTTGAATTTGATTGGATCAAATTATCATTATCATATTCTTTTTTATTAGAAAAATTCTCTTTATTTAGGTCTTTGGAGTTAATTAATTCTTTTTCAATTATTTTTTCCTGCGCATCAGTTGATTCAGAAGTATCTTTATCTAAAGATTTTAGATTGTTAGATTGATTAGATTTATTTTCAACATTTTGAATTTTTATGTTAGAAATTTCGTGATTTAATATATTTTCTACATGTCCGGTACCATCGCATGTAGAACATTTTTTACCGAATAATTCATATATATTTTGACCTTGTCTTTTTCTGGTTAACTCTACTAAGCCTAATTCAGTAAGTTGAGCTATTTGAGGCCTAGCAGAATCATCTTTTATTGCTGAGGTAAAATGCTCAAGTAACTGAAATTGATCCCTTCTAGATTCCATATCGATAAAATCTATTACTATGACTCCACCAATATTTCTTAATTTCATTTGTCTAGAGATTTCAACTGCTGCTTCGCAGTTTGTCCACAAAACGGTTTGTCTTGAATTTGCGGATCTTGTAAATGATCCTGAGTTTACATCGATTACTGTTAAAGCTTCAGTTGGTTCGATAATGATATAACCTCCCGAAGGAAGATCTACTCTCGGCTGGAGAGCTTTTTGAATTGTTTTTTTAATTTCGTACTTTTCGAAAATATGTTGATTTAAACTGTTATCGTGGAATTCAATATTAATATCAGATTCATAATTTATTAAAAAATCTTTTGCCCTTGCAACTGAAAATTTACTATCAATAATTATGCTTTTAGTTGATTCTTTAATATAATCTCTTAGGATCTTAAGAGAAAAATCATCATCTCTTTTTATTAAATTTGGCGGATTAGAAGCTTCAGAAACTTTTATTACATTTTCCCATTGTTGAATTAATTGTTCTAAATCTTCAATTAGAAGTTCTTCTTTTATTTTTTCAGACTCTGTCCTAAATAACAAACCTGTGCTGGGTGGTTTTATTAAAACCCCAAGAGCTTTCAAACGGCTTCGTTCTGTTTCTGTATTTATTTTTCTTGAAATATTTACTCCTTGGCCATATGGTTGTAATATCAGGTATTTTCCTGGAATTGAAATGGTTCCTGTTAGTCTTGGACCTTTGGATCCTGTGGGTTCCTTTATTACTTGTACTAGAACTTTTTGTTTTGGTTCCAGTAATTCAGTTATTCCAAAAGTCCCTTTTTTAAGTCTTAGTGGACCTAAATCAGAAACATGGATGAATCCATTTTTCTCACTTTCACCAATATTTATAAAAGCGGCATCAATGCCAGGGAGAACATTTTCAACTGTTCCTAAAAAAATATCGCCAATTTGATATTGACCTTGTGCGACGATTAATTCATCAACTCGATCATCTGTGAGCAGTGCTGCTATTCGAGCCTGCTCAGCGATGATAATTTGCTGAGACATATAATTGATTCTGAATGATTTGGATCTTGAAAATCGGCTAAATTAAAGAATTAGATTTAATCTTTCATTAAAGCAATTTTTAGCTATTATTATCTACTTTTTAAAAATTAATAAAGTTAATAGTGATTGAATTCTGCTATTTATAATGCTTAAAACGATTTTCAAACTAATTGAAATTGATTTCACAGCTATGATTACCTCTTAAATTAACCATAACTAGAATTTATCTTAACATCTAATCACCACTAAAGCACGTTAATACATTATTCTAATATTGGTGAAATTTTTTATTTAAAGTGGTTCAAGTAAACGAAAATTATTTAAAACTCAAAGCAGGCTATTTATTCCCTGAAATTGCTAAAAGGGTAAAAATATATTCTCAATCAAATAAAAGCGCTGAAATTATTAAGCTTGGCATAGGAGATGTTACAGAACCATTACCTCAAGCATGCATAGAGGCAATGGGTAAAGCTTTAAATGAAATGGGAACAACAGATGGTTTCAGAGGTTATGGACCAGAACAGGGTTATTCTTGGCTGCGAGAAAAAATATCTGAGCATGATTTTATTTCGAGAGGCTGTCAAATATCACCTGAAGAAATCTTTGTTTCAGATGGTTCTAAATGTGATAGTAGCAATATTTTAGATATTCTTGGCAAAGATAATTCTATTGCCGTAACAGATCCTGTTTACCCTGTTTATGTAGATAGTAACGTCATGACAGGCAGAACTGGAGATGCTCTTGAAAATGGTACATATCAAGGATTAACATATCTCGCAATAAACGAAGAGAACGATTTTCTGCCAAAACTACCTGAGAAAAAAGTTGATATTTTATATCTTTGTTTTCCTAATAATCCGACAGGAGCAACTATTACTAAAAAAGAATTGAAAAAGTGGGTTGACTATGCTCTACAAAACAAATCTCTGATACTTTTTGATGCAGCTTATGAAGCATTTATTCAAGATAATGATATTCCACATTCAATTTATGAGATTGAGGGAGCGAAGAATTGTGCTATTGAATTTAGATCTTTTTCAAAGAATGCAGGATTCACCGGAGTGAGATGTGCTTTTACAGTAATACCAAAAAATCTCAAAGGTTTTAGCTCAGCAAATGAGGAAATAGAGTTATGGCCTCTCTGGAATAGGCGACAATCTACAAAGTTCAATGGCGTAAGTTATGTGGTTCAGAAAGGAGCAGAAGCAGTTTATTCTCTTGAAGGGAAGAAACAGGTAAGAGGTTTAATTGATTTTTATATGGAAAATGCAAAAATAATGAAAAATAAACTCCAGAATTCAGGATATAAAGTTTATGGTGGAGACAATGCTCCTTATATCTGGATTAAAGTTCCAGATAAAATGACATCTTGGGACTTTTTTGATTTTCTTCTCCAAAAAGTTAGTGTAGTGGGAACACCTGGAAGCGGATTTGGATTAGCAGGAGAAGGTTATTTTCGCTTATCAGCATTTAACTCACGATCAAAAGTACTTGATGCAATGGAAAGGATAATTAATATATAATTATTATTATTATTTAAACTCTAATAAATTTAATGTTATCTATAAAGTTAGAACAAAATGTAAATAATAATTCAGCAGTGATTGAGAAGAAACCTGCTGAATTAAAAAATAAATCTCCAAAATATAAGGTTTTACTTCATAATGATCCAGTTAATTCTATGGAGTATATAACTATTTCACTGCGAGAAGTTGTGCCGCAATTAAGCGAACAAGATGCTATTTCTATAATGCTTGAAGCACATAATACTGGAGTGGGTTTAGTAATTGTTTGTGATTTAGAGCCAGCAGAATTCTACTCAGAATCATTAAAATCTAAAGGAATTTCTAGTTCAATTGAGAAAGAGGATTAATAACTGTTGAATTTTTTATTTAGAATGAGCTAATTTCCTTTCTGATAAAGGACGGACTTTTAGGGATTCTTTTAAGGATGACTTTCCATATTCTCTCTCAAGAATGTCCATAACTTTTTTGCCAAATTCGTCTTCTGGATTATCAAAAGCTTCTAAGCAAACCTGACCAAGTTTTTTCCCTAATGAGCCTGGATTCCAAAGGAGTTTTCTCGCTGTCCAGGGCATCATGCTCATTGGATTGTAATTTGGCTTCAAAATTTTTTGTTCCAAGGCGTACTTTTCAAGAAGAGTGTGAGGTTGCAAACCTATAAAAAATATAGCTGGATCAACCAAGCCTTTGCCAAAAATATTTTCTAATTCTCTATGGTAAGCAATTGTTTGTCTTATGGTGCTTGGCGTTTCATCAAAAACATTAAATGAATAATTGACTGAAACATGATTCTTGAAACCTGATTTGACTAGCATTCTGCAATTATTTAATACAGTTTTAAGGTCATAAGCTAATCTCATTTTTCTAACAAGTTCTTGAGATCCAGATGTGATGCCTATTTCAAAATAGCTCATACCTGTATCAACCATAAGCTGAGCTAACTCAGCATCAATATTATCTGCTCTGATGTATGCAGCCCAATTAATATCATCCCATCCTTGGTCTTTAATTGCTTGCAAAAGTATTTTTGCATCTTCAATATGTTTTTTGGCTGGAATAAACTGTGCATCTGTGAACCAAAATCCCCTAACTCCAAGATCATATAATTGTTTCATTTCTTTGATTACTTCTTTAACAGGATTTACGCGAACTTGCTTCCCCTCCACAACTGTGTAAACACAGAAACAACAATTATGGGGACAACCTCTTTTTGTTTGTACCCCTACGTAATAATCGCCACCCTCTATATACCAATCGAATTCAGGCCATATTGACTTAATATATTTATAGTTACAGGCAGTTTTAACAGTTCCTGAAGGTTGTTCATGTATTAATTTGTTGCGAGGTTTTTGTCCAGCAACATAACATCTTTCTTCCTCTATTGAATCACCTTTAATGATTTTTTCTATGAGATTTTCTCCCTCTCCAACCGAAATAACAGTTCCTTTCGGGAGTAGATTTCCCAATTGTTCGTAGAAAACACTAACAGCTCCACCTCCTAAAATTACTTTTACATTTTTGTTGTATTTTTGTGCTCTTTTTAGGCCCATCTTGACTAAAGAAGTATTTCTATAAATTTCTCCATAATGAGATGCAATTAATTTTAATCCTCCCCAGGAACCTCTAATTTTTTTTAAGATATTTTTTGAATAGAAAACTTCAAAAGAGTTTTGGAGGGGATTTCCACTTCTACCATCAACAGGTGCATAAATTTGTATATCTCTCCATGAAAAAATAATTAGGTGCGGTCTAAATTGATCAATTTTTCTAGCTAAATATTTGGAAACTTTATTAGATGGAATTATTGCTAGATCAATGAATTGTTGCTCTAAATCTGGAAAACATTTATGAATATGATCTGCTAAATAAATAGGTCCTATTGGAAATATTGGATTACATGGCAATCTTACAGTTAGTATTTTTCCATAGTGCTTTCTTTGATAATTTTTTTTATTTAATTTTTCGAGCTTCAAATTAAAATTCATGTCATGAAATTTAATGAATTTATTTTCCTTAAGAATCTAACTACTTTATTACTAATTTGGAGAAAATAAAAATCCTAAGAAAATATTCGCGAAAATTTTATTTAATTCAGATATCAGAAATCATATAAATCCAACATACTTTGAGAAGTTTTAATCCATCTACCCATCTAGATATATTTGGTGCTCCAGATTTTCTAGCGTAATATCTAACAGGATAATTTAGTATTTTTATGTTGTTGTTCGCAGCTTCAAAAATAATTGTAAAGTCTCCAAATGGGTCAGCCTTAGAATCCCAACTTCCGTTTTGTTTCATAAGTTTAAAGAATTTTCTTGAAAAAACTTTTGTTCCACAGAGTGAATCTGATACAGGCTTATTTATGATAATTGATAGAAAAATTGCAAAGAGTCTATTTCCTATATAATTTGCCCATCTCATCGCATCTTTTTCCATTGGAAAAGTTGTGCGGGCGCAATTAATTAGGATATTTTTATTTTTGGTTGATTCCATAATTGCTGCAATACTGTCATCGATATCAACAGTAAAATCACTATCAATTATGGCGAGGGTCTCACCTGAAGAAATATTAAAACCTTCCACGACTGCATTTTTCTTCCCTTTAGAAGTTTGTTTTAAAAGAGATATCTTGAAGAAATTTGAGAAATCTGCTTTTAATTCTTTCAAAATGTCATATGTATTATCATTGCTATTACCTTCCACAAATATAATTTCCAATTTATTGGGTATATTTTTGAATTTATTTAAAGCATTAATTAAAAGTTCTTTATTGCCAGCTTCATTTCTTGCTGGAATTACTATTGATATTAAATGTTCAGAAATATTTTCACTATATTTATAAAAAACTATTTCTATTTCATAGGCGAGTTGTTTTATGATTGGTGTTTTACGAAAAATATTTTTAATAGATTGTGGAATTACCTTAGTGGGCATAGGAGTGAGTTTTTTTGCTTTCCATCTAATTGATCTGTAGTTATAAATTTCTGCTAGAGATTCAATATCGCATAGAGTTATTCTTGCTTTGCTAGTAGTTTCTCTAAAAATTCTTGAGTCTAATCTTAGCCATCTAGTGATTGGCTCCCAAGTATTACCACGAACTTTAATAGAAATAAATTCGTTATTGTCTTTGAATAATTGATGAAGTTTATTATTAGTTAAATTCCAACTATTAACAGATCTCATTATTAAAGATTACGAACAACGACTTATTATATATGGATTATTCACTTTTTTAATATTAATTTCCATGGATTTAAAAAATCACTTTCGTATATCACTTCATACGAATCAACATTATTTTTTATTGTTTTAAGATCAGTTGTCCATGCTAATTCAGATTTTTTTAACTGATTAATACTTTCTAATCCTCTACCTAATTTAGGAGTTGATAAAGAAATTCTTATAATTTTTGATTGCGATCGAGAATTGTTGATTCCTTTTTTATCAACCATGATTGTTTGATTTTTTACTAAATCAAGGGATGAGACATATTCCATTTTCTCTCTTAGTTCTCTAGATCTGTCGGTGAATAAACCTGATTGCAAAATAAATGAAGTGAATAAGTAAGGCCCAATTATGAGAGTTATTAATATTTCTTTGAACGAATGTTTTTGTTTAATTAATGACCAAGATAAGCCGAAAGATAATAATCCAATAATTACAAATGTATTTTCCTTTGTATTAAAGTTAATTGAATTTTTAATGAAAAAATAATATGTGAAAGTTAGAGAAAAAATAAATGATGGAATTATTTTTGAAGTTATAAATATAAAAAATCGACTGTACTTAAAAGAATTAAATAAATATTTTATTCCCACATAAGTATTTAATGAAAAAATAGATGAGATTTGAAGAGTATAGTAGGGCGTTTTTGTAGAGAAAATGCTAAGTATCGTAATTAAAATTAAAGGGAAAAAAGCAAGTATATATTTATTCTCTTTATTTTGAGAAATATTGTATGTTGTGCCAATAATTGCGAAAAAACTCCATGGTAGAAATGTTATGGGTAAATTCCAAAAATAATAATAGAAAGGATTTGTAAAAGTATTTTTACTTGATAGAAAGTTAAACTTTTCAACTAAGTAAAAAATAATGTTTTTGTCTAAATAAGGGTTAATAGAAAAAGTCCAGAATATAAAAGGAATAAATCCAATTAGTAGTCCTAACCAAAAGAATTTGATGAATAAAAAATTTTTTTTTAAAAAAATGTATGGTATGAGTGATAATAACGGTACAAAAACTAAAAAAGTTTTCATCATAAAAGCTAAACCAATCCAAATTCCAAAAAGCAGAATATAGAATTTGTTATTTTTACTTTTTATTTTGACTAAAGCTAATACACCAATAGTTACTAAACTTGAATAAATAATATCTTGAGTGGCTAAGTGTGAGTAGTCAAACCATAGATATGTAGTAGCCAGGATTAGTGGAGATATAATTGCATATTTTTTATTAAATAATTCTTCATGAAATTTATAAGTTGCAAATAGCATCAATATTGAAGCGACTGTTGTTGGTAGATATGCAGAAAAAGTATTTCTTCCAAATAAGTCTTGTGACTTTGCTATTAAAAACTGTAGTCCAATTGTTCTATCTAAAACATATTCATCCCACCAAAGTGGAATTGTCCAATTACCTTTTTCTAATATCCATCTAGCTTGTAGTGCATAAAAGCCTTCATCAAACGCAATGTAACTTCTTTTGCCAAAATAAAATAAAAGAGGAATAAAAATAAATAATTTCCAAAGATATCTAAATTTTAAAATTTTATTCAGCATTTTAATTTGCTTTGTAAGTGCCGATAATTGGAATTGAACCAATGACCTACTGTTTACGAGACAGTTGCTCTACCGCTGAGCTATACCGACCAAATTAAATATAGAATTTTTTCGTATAGACTTAATTTTATAATTGAAAGAATTTATGTCAAAAATAGATCCTGAATTGAAAAAGAAATTATTAAAAGAATCTCAAGCTCCTTTCAAAGGATTGAGAAGAATATTGTGGATAGCTTTTAGCGGTTCTGCATTTTTGGGACTTCTAATAATGCTTTCGAGAATTGCAAGCGGAACTGAATTACAGCAGAATAATCTTCTCATACAGTTGGTTGCTTGTATAATATTTCCTACTTTATTGATATTTGACAGAAATAAAGATTAAAAAGCTAGATATTTAATTATTTTGATAAGGTCCTCTTTTTGGTGACAAATTTGAATGCTTCGATTACATCTCCTTCAATCCATGAAGAGAATTTATCGCAGCCAACTCCACATTCAAATCCTGTGTTTACTTCTTTTACATCATCTTTAGCTCTTTTTAGAGAGTCTAAAT
>CACBAW010000005.1 GCA_902537275.1 uncultured Synechococcaceae cyanobacterium | reverse complement strand
CATCTTCCAATTTTATTACTTACAAGGGATTACTGGCATTTGCAACTTTGACAGGAACTTTAATTCAGTTTTTTGTTCAAATTTGGGAAATAAATAAAATTGGTCTCTTGAGATTAGAGTCAACCTTCAATTTATTTAAAGATGAAGAGAGGAGAATTTTCAAACTAATTATTCCAGCATCTATCTCATCAGGTTTAAGTCAAATTAATGTTTTTATCGATATGTTTTTCGCTTCAAGTTTTCAAGGCGCAGCATCTGGACTAGCTTACGGAAACTTTCTTATACAAGCCCCCTTAGGCATATTATCTAACTCCTTGATTCTGCCATTACTTCCTAAATTTTCTAAGTTAAGAAGTGAAAAAGACAAAAGAGGTCTCCAAAAAAAATTAATATCTGGGGTAGAGTACTGTTTCTTGACAGCAATTTTTTTAACCGGATTTTTCATAACATTCAACAATCAAATCGTACAATTAGTTTTTCAAAGAGGATCTTTTGATTATTCAGCAACTTTAAAAGTAAAAAATATATTAATTGCTTATGCAGTTGGCATACCATTTTATCTTTATAGGGATTTATTAGTAAGAACTTACTATTCAATAGAAAAAACAAACTTCCCTTTTAAGTCTTCATTTGCAGGGATAATATTTAATATTTTTTTTGATTGGTTTTTAATTGGTGCCCCAATTAAAAATTTTGGGAATCTTTCTCCATATAATTTCGGAGTTGTGGGAATAATTTTATCTTCAGTAATAGTCAACCTTATAGTCTGTATTTTGCTTTCTTTTAATCTGCGAAATGAAGATATCCATTTACCTAACTTGGATTTATTGAGGAAAATTAGCCTCATGTCATTAGCAGCATTTATAGATAGCACCCTTTGCTTTACTATTCTTCAAAATACGAATAACTTCAATTCAAATCTCGCAGAATTTTTATTATTAATATTTGGAACTCTAACTTTTTTTGTGATCTATTTTTTACTTACAAAATGCTTGAAAGTAAATAAATTTAAAGTTTCAAAAAAAGAGATTTAGTTTTTAAAAAAAACTTTCCAAAATCTCTTCTAATTCTAGAATTTGTGAGTTAGTTATTAAATTAATCAGTGGAATACTATTAACACCATCCCCTACTTTTACATTTATTGCTTTCAGACTTAATTTTGCAGCCTCCAATGGGCCTTGATCTTTATTGCTGATACATTCAATAGCAAGATGCCTAGCTAGTCCAGCGTCTCCAAGATACAAATTCCACTTTTCTATTTTTATAAAAACCTTTTCGGAAATAACATTTTCTAGATCACTTATATTTACCTGAGAGTCCATAAAGAGAAATTAATTTAAGTTGATTGTTTTGAAGTATCTTTAGGTTTTTTTATAATTACGAAAAGTAAATGGGAGGCCAATAGAACCGACCAGACAATTGCAAAATTATTAAAATAGCTGATTTCATATTTAATCTCTTTTAAAAGCCACGTGCCACTTACAATCGCAGTAAATATCATGCAGTGAATAACAAAATTAACTATTCGAGAAAAATGTTTATAGATAGGATCTTCTGAATCACCATTTCCGTACCACTTTATAGGCATATTAATAATTAGATTGTTAATAATAGATATTTTACCCAAAATCTAGTTGACTAAGAGACCCTGAAACAGAGATATTACATAATTATGCGCCTGTAGCTCAGTGGATTAGAGCACCTGACTACGGATCAGGGTGTCGGGAGTTCGAATCTCTCCAGGCGCGTTAAAAATCTGAAATATTCTTTTTATATTTTTCTAAAAAATATCGTCTATATTATGTGTATTACTTATCAAATTCAATGAATATCCTTCAAAATCTTAAAGAAAGTGATCCAGTAATATCAAATTTTATTAACTCTGAAAAAAATAGGCAGGAAACTCATCTTGAGTTAATCGCAAGCGAAAATTTCGCATCGATTGCCGTTATGCAGGCTCAAGGTTCCGTCCTTACAAATAAATACGCCGAGGGATTACCCCAAAAAAGATATTACGGGGGATGTGAATTTGTTGATGAAATCGAAGAACTAGCTATCCAGAGAGCGAAAAAATTATTTAATGCAAATTGGGCTAATGTTCAACCTCATAGTGGAGCGCAGGCAAATGCTGCTGTTTTCCTAAGTCTACTTAAACCTGGCGACACAATCATGGGGATGGATTTATCTCATGGTGGACATCTAACTCATGGGTCTCCAGTAAATATGAGTGGTAAATGGTTCAATGCAGTTCACTATGGTGTAAATCAAGAAACTAGTGAATTAAATTTTGATGAAATAAGAGAGATAGCGCTTGAAACAAAACCAAAATTAATTATATGTGGATATTCTGCTTATCCTAGAACAATCGATTTTGAGTCATTTAGAAATATTGCAGATGAAGTTGGTGCATTTTTAATGGCTGATATTGCACACATCGCAGGTCTTGTAGCAAGTAAACTTCACCCAAATCCAATACCACATTGTGATGTAGTAACCACAACTACTCATAAAACATTAAGAGGGCCTAGAGGGGGACTTATCTTGTGTAAAGATGCAGAATTTGGAAAGAAATTTGATAAATCTGTTTTCCCTGGAACTCAGGGTGGGCCCCTCGAACATATAATTGCGGCTAAAGCAGTTGCATTTGGAGAAGCCTTGCAGCCAGATTTCGTTAATTATTCCCAACAAGTAATAAAAAATGCAAAAGTTCTAGCTTCAACCTTAATAAATAGAGGTATTAATATCGTCAGTGGAGGCACTGATAACCATATTGTTTTACTCGATTTAAGAAGTATCAATATGACTGGTAAGATTGCTGACTTACTTGTAAGTGAAGTAAATATCACTGCAAATAAAAATACTGTTCCATTTGACCCTGAATCCCCTTTTGTAACCAGCGGACTAAGGTTGGGAACTGCTGCTTTAACTACTAGAGGCTTTAATGAGGATGCCTTTGCTGAAGTTGGTGAAATTATTGCTGATAGATTACTTAACCCAGACGATTCACTGATTGAAAGTCAATGTAAAGAAAGAGTATTAACCTTATGTAATCGTTTTCCTCTTTATGAAAGCAAACTTGAAGCATCAATTAAATGAGTCCTAACTCCAAGGGAGTTGAAATTCTTTCTATTGGAACAGAGCTACTCTTAGGAAATATTATCAATACAAATGCTCAATGGATTTCTGAACAGTTATCTCAATTAGGCTTAAATCACTTTAGGCAATCAACTGTCGGTGATAATTGTGATCGAATTATAAAAGTAATTCAAGAAATATCGAAAAGAAGTAATCTTCTAATTACAACTGGTGGCTTGGGACCCACCCCAGATGACTTAACTACTGAAGCAATAGCCAAATCTTTTAATGTATCTCTTTTTGAAAGAGCGCTCTTATGGGATGAAATTAAACAAAAACTTTCAAACTCAAAACTTCAGGACGATTCCTCTAGCTTAAGGAAACAATGTTTCTTCCCCGAAAATGCTCAAATTATTAATAATCCTAGGGGCACTGCACCAGGAATGATTTGGGAACCAGTAAAAGATTTTACTATCCTTACTTTCCCAGGAGTACCCAGTGAAATGAAAACTATGTGGGAAGAGACGGCGTATGATTTCATTAAAACCAAATTCTCAGATAATTATTCCTTTTTTTCAAATACTCTTAAATTTGCGGGTATTGGAGAATCAAGCGTTGCTGAAAAAATTAATGATCTATTAAATCTTAAAAACCCTACCGTTGCTCCATATGCAAACTTAGGAGAGGTTAAACTCAGGATCACCGCGCGAGCAAAGAACGACCTAGAAGCAAACAATATAATTAAACCTATTAAAGAAAAATTAAAAAAAGATTTTTCAAAATTTATTTTTGGAGAGGATAACGATACTCTTCCTAGCGTTTTAATAAAAGAATTAACCAAGAGGAACGAAACTATTGTTTTTGCTGAATCCTGCACCGGAGGCCTTCTATCTTCATCAATAACCTCAATATCAGGCTCATCTCAAGTTTTTCAAGGTAGTATTGTTTCCTATAGTAATGAGCTCAAAAATTCATTATTAAATATTTCTAAAGAAAAGCTTACAAAATATGGAGCTGTTTCTGAAGAAGTTTGTGAGGCCATGGCAATTAATGTAAAAGAGAAATTAGGAGCAGATTGGGCAATAGCAACTAGTGGAATAGCTGGTCCTAACGGAGGCAGTCAAGATAAACCTGTTGGACTTGTCTATATTTCAATTTCAGGACCGAATAATCATATAACTAATATAAAAAAACTATTTAACTCAACACGAAATCGAATAGAAATTCAAAGACTAAGTGTAAATGTGTGTTTGAACAGCCTCCGATTAATCCTATTATCGAATAGTAAGTAACTATTTTTACAAATTGAGTCAAGATACCCTATTTGATAAAGTTTGGGATTTACATAAGGTTTCAAGTCTTCCGGGAGGATCTGATCAACTATTTATTGGTCTTCATCTTATTCATGAAGTGACGAGTCCTCAAGCATTTGGCGCTTTAAAAGACAAAAACTTAAAAGTAAAATTCCCAGAAAGAACTGTTGCTACTGTTGATCATATTGTGCCAACAGATAATCAGAGCAGGCCTTTTAAAGATAGTCTCGCTGAACAAATGATTGAAACACTTGAGAAGAATTGCTTAAAACATAAAATAAGATTTTTTAATATTGGTAGTGGTAATCAAGGAATAGTTCATGTAGTGGCCCCAGAATTAGGACTAACTCAGCCAGGTATGACAATTGCTTGCGGAGATTCTCATACCTCAACTCATGGAGCTTTTGGGTCAATTGCCTTTGGGATAGGAACAAGCCAAGTAAGAGATGTTCTTGCTACCCAAACCATAGCAATGAACAAATTAAAAGTAAGGCAGATTTGGTGTGAAAATCAATTATCTCAGGGTGTTTATGCTAAAGATTTAGTACTTCATATCATTAATAAACTCGGTGTAAAGGCTGGGGTGGGTTTTGCATATGAGTTCGCAGGGCCTGCGATTAATTTATTATCAATGGAAGAGAGAATGACTATCTGTAATATGTCTATTGAAGGAGGAGCAAGATGCGGATATATAAACCCTGATGAAAAGACCTTTAGTTACATTAAAAATAAATTATGCGCACCAAAAAACGATCATTGGGAAAATGCGCTCACATGGTGGAAATCATTAAAAAGTGATCAAAATTCAATTTATGATGATGTAATTAAAATAGATGCATCAAAAATAGAACCAACCGTTACCTGGGGGATTACTCCTGGCCAAAGTATAGGCATTAATGAACAAATTCCTCTTTTAGATGAATTGTCCCCTAATGACAAATTAGTTGCTGAAGAGGCTTTTGAATATATGAATTTCAAGCCAGGACAATCAATAAAAGATATTCCTGTGGAAGTTTGTTTCATAGGCAGTTGTACAAATGGGCGAATCAGTGACTTGAGAATTGCAGCTAGA
This sequence comes from uncultured Synechococcaceae cyanobacterium, assembly GCA_902537275.1. GTDB lineage: Bacteria > Cyanobacteriota > Cyanobacteriia > PCC-6307 > Cyanobiaceae > Prochlorococcus_A. The sequence goes on along the minus strand of CACBAW010000005.1, from coordinate 35,832 downwards.
GTATTAAAAAACAAGAAAGTATCTAAGAATGTAAAAGCATTTGTGGTGCCTGGCTCAGAAAGAGTGGCCAATGAAGCAAAACAAGAGGGTCTTGATAAGATATTTAAGCAGTCTGGATTTCAATGGAGAGAGCCCGGTTGCTCAATGTGTTTAGCAATGAATTCAGATAAGCTAATAGGTAATCAAGTTAGTGCAAGTTCAAGTAATAGGAATTTCAAGGGCAGACAGGGATCTCCAAACGGAAGGACACTTCTTATGAGTCCAGCAATGGTTGCTGCTGCCGCAATTAATGGCAAAGTCAGTGACGTTCGAGAATTTATCAACTAATGAAATCAGAGTTAACCCCACCAATTGGAAAAATTACACAAATAAACGGGCAATGTATCTCTTTGATTGGTAACGACATTGATACAGATCGAATAATTCCAGCACGTTTCTTAAAGTGTGTTAACTTTGATTCATTGGGTGAATCTGTTTTTGCAGATGATAGAAAAAATTTAAATGGAAATCATCCTTTCGATCTAGAGGAAAACAAAAATGCCTCAATATTAGTTGTCAATAGCAATTTCGGATGTGGTTCCAGTAGAGAGCATGCTCCCCAAGCACTTCTGAGATGGGGTATAAAAGCAATTATAGGCGAGAGTTTCGCTGATATTTTTTATAGTAATTGTATAGCAATTGGAATTCCATGTTTTACGCTTACGAAAGAATTAATACAAAAAATTCAAAAACATCAAGATGATAAATTTTTATTTTTAGAAATTGATCTAAAAAAATCCTTAGCAAAATCAAAAGATTTAAATTTCAATCTTGAGATTAAGGAAAGCTCAAGAAAAATGTTTATTTCTGGAGAATGGGATGCTACTTCAACACTACTTGAGAATGAAAATTTAATAGTAAATAAATTTACCCAATTACCTTATATAAAATTTAATACTAATTTGTTGTAGCTATTTAAATCCAAAGAGACTAAAAGAAATACCTCCTGCTTGATTATGAGGTTGATAAAAAATACCAACTTCGTAGGATCTTTTTTTCCAATTTAAAGAAATTTTAGAATCTATAAATTCACCATAATCCTTTGAATCGTTTGTTAAATTCAAAACCCCAACACTTTTGAGAATAATTGGTCCATATAATTGCTGATCATAAGAAATACTTAAGGTGAAGTCCTCATAATTGTGATCAAACTTAAAAACACTTTCACCACTATCAAATTTATAAAAAGGTAAAAGACTTATACGCGTATAGTCAAAAGTTTTATTTTTAAAATTACCAAATACTAATTCAGGTCCTATACCTATCCCAAAATATTCTTGATGATCTCCATTTTCGTAGAAAGAATATGATGCTTCTAATCTTGTATTAAGACTTAATCCTTTTGTGATTGGTTCGGGAATATACTTATATGAAATATCAATAGAATTCTTTTTAGGATTTAAAATACTAATTGGAAATTTCTGGTCAAGAGAATAAAACAAATTACCTTTTAGGTTAGTTACTAGATTTTTTGTATTTAAAGCCTCAGCCGTTATTTTGGCCAAACTTAAAGATAAAAATTCTGACTTTTTGATGCCATCAGTTATCCAAGTATTTTCTTTTTGCAATTTTGAACCATAACCAGAGTAAATTTCTGCTTCACCTAATGAACCATTCCAAACCCTATCTCTATAAATTACATAAAAACTTTTTTCCCATTCAGAATCTAATAAATCAATTTTTTTGCTCACTTCAGTTTTAAATCTAAATGCATCTGAAAATTTATTAAAATCAAGAGAACTTAAATCATTTTCTAGTTCTAAATTCCAATTTTTTAATGTGCCTCTTATCTGGGATTTTAGAGCAAAATAATCTTCAAAACTTGAATTTCTCTTAACCCTATCTGAAGTTATTGATTCCCCCTTATTTACAAAACTTTTTGTATAGCCTTTAACTGAGCGTTGAATCAAGAATTGAGGTTCTAAATCAAGAACAAAATCATCATTTATATCTATTGAGTTAATTTTTCTCCCAATAAAATACCCATCTTTATCTAAATTTTCATATCCAAAGTTCCATGTATTTGCAGGTTTAACATTTTTCAAATCAAAATTTCTACTACCTAACCAAAAGGGGATTGATACTTTTTCGTCAAGTATTAAATAATTTAATGAAGATTTAAATCTAAGTTTTTCATTAATAGGAGAAACTTCTAACGAATTTATTACTAATTTTACTTGTTTAAATTCAAGTAAATCATTACTAAATATAGCTTTCTTACTTTTCCATTTATCGCCGTCTATGGTCATTTTTTCTGCAAAAAACAACCAATTCTGTAGATTATCTGGAGTATTGATAGCTTCCTTTTTATTTAAATCAATAAAATTTTCAATTTTTTTTGAATCCGGTAAGCTGAAATTTGAAGATATGTCCTCAATCAAGGTATTGGTATTGATAACGCCCTTAACATCTAATAAAGCCCCTTTTTCGTTAATAAAGCTGTATACAAGTTGTGACACTCTAAAGATTTGATCTCCTAATATTAATGTTATGTTTCCTTTCGCCTCAATTTTTTTATTTAGTTTATCGTAAGTTAATTCATCAGCTTTAAGGAGTTTGCCTCTATAAGAAACAGACACATTACCCTCAGCATAAATAACATCTCTTAGTTCGGACTGTTTATCCGATTGTATTATTAACTCTTTTGGATTTTCGGCTTTAGCAACCAAAACTGAATCTGTTTTTTTCTTGAGAAATTTTACATAATTAGTATTTTCAACAAGATCATGAGTGATAAAATTATTTTGAGAATTTGATATACCCTCTAGATTAGTTATATTTGATAATGTTATTTTTATATTTCGATTATTAATGTGTTTATTAATTTTTGATAATTCAGCTGACTTTGAAGGCTGAATAAGATTAATAAAAAGAAAAGAGAAAAATATAAATTTTTTTGATGTACCTGAAATCAATTTAAGAATATAATTAAAAAATTAATCTTGAGGACTTTCTAGGTCTTTTCTGTTTGGAGTTCTTGTTGGGTCACTTGCTAAAAATCCGAAAAGAAATATCCCAACAAAGAAAAAGACGATAGTGTAAACAGAAATTTTTAAGGCGAGCATAGAATTACAAGTACTGACAGATGTATATCCTATTAAATTTATAATTAAAAAGGGTTAATTGTTTACTTTTTGTATTTTTGGTAAATTTTGAAATACTTTTAGGGGAGATTAATCATCATGATCATCCCAAGGATCTGTAAGCTTTGCTGCTTTTGGTCCAAATGCAGTCCAAAGACCAAAACCGGTTAAAGCCAGAAGTAATGCCAGAATTGTTACTGCTATGGAAACTGCAGGATCTGGAGCAGATGATAAAGTTTGCATCAATTTTGCTAAGTTTGTAAACAATTTATGTATAAGTTCTTATACAATAGCGAAATAATATTCGATTTAGTGAATTCAAATGGGTCAAAAAACAGCCTTAGGAAGTCTTTTAAAAGCAATTGGCAATTCAGGCCAAGGTAAAGTTGTACCTGGTTGGGGAGCAGTTCCTGTGATGACTGTCATAGGATTACTACTGCTTGTTTTTTTAGTTATTCTACTCCAAATTTATAACCAATCCTTACTATTACAAGGGTTTTCAGTAGATTGGAACGGAAACTAACTTTTTGAAATTCTCTCAAAAAGTTATTTAATTCAAGTGAAGATTGCTAAATAGCTTTTTAAAGAATTTTTGTTTAATTTATTAGTTATATTTTATATATTAATAATTCTCAATGAAATGAGATTTAGAAATAAACCATGAAAGAAATATATCTAATTGGCCTTGGTAATCCTGGTAAAAAATACTCCAACAGTAGACACAACATAGGTTTCTTACTTCTTAAAAATTTTTCGAAAAAAAATAATTCAAATTTTTTATTAAAAGATAAACTTAAGAGTTGCTGCTCAGAATTTCAAATAAATAATTCTACTTTTAGGTTATTTTTACCAAATACATTTATGAATAACAGTGGTGATGCTGTCCGAGCAATAGTGGATTGGTACAAAATAAATTTAGATCAGATTTTCATAATAGTCGATGATAAAGATCTACCCCTTGGAAAAATAAGATTTAGAAGAAAAGGCAGTTCAGGAGGACATAACGGACTTAAAAGCATCATTGAAAAATTGCAGACACAAAACTTTAAGAGAATAAGAATTGGTATTGGTTCACCTCCTTTAATCAAAGATGAAAAAAATTTCAATGCCATTTCACATGTATTAGGAAATATTTCTCAGGAAGAAAAGTCAATATTGGATAAAGTGTATAGGAGGGTAATAGAATCTCTCGAACAACTAAATACTAAAAAAGAAGAATTTATTATTAACGAATTAAATTCTTTTGATAAAGACCAACCTTAATAAATGAGTTCAAGACCTGAAACGATTGCCAATGTAAGTGTTAAGGAATATTGCTTCTCAAAGAAGCAAATTCAGGGAGTTGTGGAGGCTAGCCAATTTAAATGGACTTTTACATGGTCCTTTAATAAAGGTTTATTAACGGTGAATCCACCTTTGGGAAGAGCATTAATTGAGGATGCCTTATTGAGATTTTTATTGAAAAAAGATTATGAACTAGAAGCAGGAAATGAATATAAGTTCACTATTTCAGCCAAGTTTTAAAATCCATATTTTGATTCAAAGTAAACTTCATATTGCAATAATCTTCTAAAATTACCAAAGCTGATATCGCATCAAGATTTTTATTAAGAATAAAAACCTCTCTGGGCATTAAAAATTTCAGACCACTAATTGGAAATAGTTCGAAATATCTTGCTTTAGCCCTGTAAGTAGTATTTTTTTCCTCAAAAAATATTATTTCTTTTTTGAAAAAATATAGTTTTTCTCTAATTTCTCTACTGGTGGTACCATTACCAATAATTATTTTTGATATGTCCTCAGCAGTAATTAAATTCCTGACATAATTCTCAAGTAATTCACTTTTGAGAATGATTGCTTCATAAACTTTTTTTTCACTTATTTCAGCTAAAACTAAGCCGCATTTACTTTTTCCTGGATCAATAGTTATTACTCTAGGCATTTAAGATGCAATCTTTAAAATATTAATTTCAACGACTATGGGTTCTATAGTTTTACTATCTCTCATAGATACTACTTCTAACTTAAATTTGATATTTTGATTTTCTCGAAGAAAGTCTCTAATTTTCTTAACAAAATTTCCATTTGTATTAATTTCACTAACTTGTGATCCTTTTGACTTAATTTCATCCCTTGTTGCTCTAAGCAATGATTTAATATTTAAATCTATTGATTTTAGATTTAAATCACTTTCTCTAAAAATTGAACTTGTAATAATGTCCCCTTTTTTAACTATAAGCCTATTCTCTACTAAATCAGGTGCTACAAAAACATAATTATCCCCTTTTAAAACATTTGTTGCTGATTTAATTAATAAAATCCAGTTACCACCCTTAGCAGCTATTGTCTCAATATTTGTAATATCACTAGGTCTCCACAAAAGAATATTTTTTACTTTTTTATTAGTTGGTATAACAACTTTCCTAGCGAATTTATCAGCTTCATTATAGATTTTTGTTAATTCTAATTTTATATTTGAGCTAGAATTAATCTCAGCAATAAATAAAGTTTGTCCTCTTCTAATAACAATATTTCCTCTCCTAAATTCTTTAATATTATTTTTTAATTGATTTAACTCCTTTTCTTTTTGAATAATTTTACCTTCAAGTTCCTTTCGTTCTTCCTGTAAAGGGATTAAAGCTTTTTTACTTTCATCTAAAGTTTTTTGCAAAAAAGGAATATCAACAAAAAGCCTTTGCCTGAATTCTTCACTTACTAAAATTAACAACCCTATTGATATTGAACTAATAAACCCGCCAGTAAAAATAGTTATTATAGTAGCTGTTTTTTTTGGTCTTAATTTTAAGATACTAAATCTTGCTTTACCAATCTTTGTTCCAAGAATATCCCCAAATGGTGCAATTAATCCCCCCAGAAATATTAAAAAAACAATTAAAATCCAAGCCACACTTTTGCATATACTCAATACATCATAATTTATGATGAATCAATTAAATCTTTTTGCAAGAGCAATTGGATCGAAAACTGTGATCTTTTTTCTTTCAATATTAAGAAGACCTGAATCCTTTAAATCTCCTAATAATCTTGTAATGGTTACTCTTGTAGAACCAATAGCTTCAGCAATTGCCTGATGTGAAAGCCTTAAATCTATCGTAATACCTTTTTCGCCTGCAACTCCAAAGTCTCTACAAAGGACCATTAAAAAACTTACTAAACGAGAAGACATATCTCTATGTGTGAGAGTTTCTATCATTGTTTCAGTTTGCAGGATCCTACTTGAAAGCCCCTGTAAAAGTAATAGTCCTACTGATGCATCTTCCTCTATAGCTCTTAAAACAGAATTTGCAGGTGCTGTTATCATTTCAACTCTTGTGAATGCTATGGCATGGTAAAAACGATCGGATCTATGGCCTGTCAAAAGAGATAAAACACCAAAGAGACTATTCTCTCTTAAAAGAGCAACAGTTATTTCTTCACCTGACTCATAAACTCTTGACAATCTTACTGCTCCTCTTCTTATAAGATAAACCCTTTCAGCAGGGTCACCAGGGAAGAATATTGTTTTAGATCTCTCAACCATTTCTGTGCTTGCACCATCTAGACCTTTAATAACTTCCATTAAAGTTCTATTTACTGGAAAACGTTCTCCAACAGAGTTAATTTTTCTTTGTCCGGATTGTTGCGAACTAAAGCGGTTGAATCCTCGTGAAGCAGGTATCATAAATATCTTGACTATTAAAAAATTTAAGGAGACACCCTAAAATATCTTGTATCAACTGTAACAATTTTCAATTCTTATCAGTTTGTCAATATGCTTTTTCCAGGCAGTTTCAAGTTGCTTGAATCTTTTTTAAGTAAAATTACACTATATGCAGCGTTATTAGATTCTAATTATACTGCATGTAGAAAGAATCTAAATAATGGTAATTAGTTCATCTCATATTTATTCAAAAGGTAATCTTGATGTTGTAAAAACAAATACTACTAAAAAAAGTAACCTAAAAAAATTTCCACAAAACGGACAAATTCAAATCTATCAATCTTCATTTAGAGGTAGCTATACATCTATCATTAGAGACTCTCTAAGAAATGCTGCTCTTGGAAGGAAAGTGCTACTAATACAATTTATGAAAGGAGGGGTCAAGCAAGGAGTTGATCATGCGGTAAAGCTATGCGGTAATTTAACCTGGGTAAGATCATCCCATTCCTTTGATCAATATAATTATGAAGCAATTGAAAATAATAAAAATTTAAAAAAATCTATTCATGAATCTACTATTGAATTATGGAATTTTTGTAAAAGAGAACTACAGTCTGGAGAGAACGACCAAATCATACTTGATGAAATCTTTTTAGCTATTGACATGAAATTTATCGATAAAGATGATTTGATTTCAACACTTGAAAACCGATTTATATCAGGAGATGTAATCCTTACAGGAACAGATATACCTAAAGATTTATTATTAATGGCCAACCAAATTACCGAACTTCGCTCATAAAAAAATGCTAAAAAATGATCTCTGGATAAATCAAAAAGCTTCGGAAGGTATGATTAAACCCTTTCAATCAAATTTAGTGAGACATCTTGAACCTGACAATAAGCAAAAGCCAGTTTTGAGTTACGGATGTTCATCTTATGGCTATGATTTAAGACTTTCATCTAAAGAATTCCTAATTTTCAGACATATCCCTGGGACTGTGATGAACCCCAAAAAGTTTAATCCAAATAATTTAGAGAAAACTGTTCTTCACCATGATAATGATGGAGACTTTTTTATTCTTCCTGCGCATTCCTATGGTTTAGGAGTTGCTTTAGAAAAGATGAAAGTGCCAGAAAATATTACTGTAATCTGTATAGGCAAAAGTACTTATGCACGACTTGGAATTATTGTTAATACAACGCCCGCAGAGGCAGGGTGGGAAGGTCATCTAACTCTAGAATTTAGTAATAGTTCAGGCGCAGATTGCAGAATTTATGCTGAAGAGGGTATTTGCCAACTACTCTTTTTTGAAGGTGATCCATGCTCTACAACTTATGATGATAGAAGAGGTAAATATCAAAACCAACCAGAAAAAGTAACTCTTGCAAAAATCTAAAATGAGTAAAGTTGAATTGATTTCCCTAACTCCAGATGCAGAAAAAACAATGGCTTACATTGCAAGAGTTAGTAATCCAAAAAATCAGGAAAATGAAGACTATTCGAAATTATTGAGTTATTGCATTAAAAATGAACATTGGAGTGTTTTTGAACAATCATTTATGACCTTACAAATAGAAACTAACAGAGGAATCGCTGCCCAAATTTTAAGACACAGATCATTTACTTTCCAGGAATTTTCACAGAGATATGCAGATAGTTCTCAATTGGGTAATATCCCGTTACCAGAGTTAAGGCGTCAAGATTTTAAAAACAGGCAAAATTCAATTCCTGATCTCCCTGATGAGTTAAAAAAAAGATTTAATGAAAAAATTGGTTTACATTTTCAAGCTGCTTCAGAATTATATGAAGATTTACTTGCTGAAGGTGTAGCCAAAGAATGTGCGAGATTTGTTTTACCATTAGCGACTCCAACAAGAATCTATATGTCTGGATCATGCAGATCATGGATCCATTACATTCATTTAAGATCGGCTCACGGCACCCAAAAAGAACACAAATCTATAGCCCAAAATTGCAAGTCTATTTTTAAAAAAAGTTTTCCTATCGTATCAAAATCTTTAGAATGGTAAAAATTATCCATGACTACGAGGATTAACCTCATTATTTTTATTTTCTTGTATTATTGAAAATTCAGCATTAATAATTTCCTCATAAGGTTTCTCTTCATTCTCTAAATTATTAAGAGATTTTCTTATTTTCATTTCATCTTGTTTACCAATAAAAGTTGATACTAGATTACCCTTTTTATCAAAAAGATTAACTTGAGGAATACCATTGACAGCAAACTTCTGGATATAATTAGCCCATTTTTGATTATCAACATTTAAAAAAACAAAATTAATATCTTTTTCGTATTCATCTTTAAAAGCAGAAACTTGTGGAGCCATTTCTTTGCAGACTTCACACCACTCAGCATAAAATTCCAAAAATGTAGGCTTATTATTTGTAAAAGCTATTTTAGGGTCAACAGATAATTCTCCAAAACTCTTTAGAAGATAAGTTGATTTAAAAAATATATTTTTCAAAAAAAGCATTGAAATAATAAAAATAGATATAATCAAAACAAGCAAAATTTTTAAATTTGTCTTTAAAATTGGCTCTCGACTTTCAGATTGCACTATTAGGGTATTATTATCTATATGTATCTTAAATAAGTTAAATAAATAAAGAGAATTGTAAACTATAAGTTTTTAATCAACTGATAAAATAAGGAATGAAAAGTTATCAAAAATTTCTTTGATTCCCGAAATCTAATTATGCAATCAATCTTTGGAACTGATGGAATAAGAGGAAGATTTAATGAAGAGATAACTTATTCTCTAGCCTACAAAGTAGGTTATGCTCTAGGTTCTACTTTGGAAAATAAAAATCCAATATTAATTGGAAGAGATACAAGAATTAGTGGAGATATTCTGCTTCAGGCTCTAACACAAGGTATAAATAAAAGTGGAAAAAAATTTATAAATCTTGGAATCTGCCCAACCCCAGCTATACCTTTTTTAATCAAACAAGAGAACTTGAGCAGTGGTGTCATGATATCTGCAAGTCATAATCCGCCAGAATATAATGGAATAAAAATTTTTGATCATAATGGTCTAAAAATTACTAAAAATTTTGAGAGTAAAATTCAAAAAATAATTGAAGAGTCAAAACAAAATATATCAATTCCTACAAAAGTGGTTTCCCTAAAAACAAGTAAAGATCTTATGGATACTTATATTAAAAGCCTAATCCAAACAATGGGTGGAGAAAGTTTAAGCGGGTTGAGAATAATATTAGACACATGCTATGGATCAGCTACAACTTGCGCAAAAAAAATTTTTCAGTCTCTTGGTGCTGATGTAAAAGTTATCAATAACTCTAAAAATGGTTTGAAAATTAATTTGAATTGTGGTTCTACTAATCTCGAACCATTAAAAAAAGCATTAAGAGAGAGTCCTGCGGATATGGGATTCAGCTTCGATGGAGATGCCGATAGAGTAATTGGAATCGATTCAGAAGGCAATGTGCTGGATGGAGATCATATTCTTTTTCTTTGGGGTAGAGAACTTATGGAAGAAAAAATTCTCACCAATAATTTACTAATATCAACGCAAATGGCAAACTTAGGTTTTGAAAAGTCCTGGAAGAAAATTGGAGGAATTTTACATAGAACTGATGTAGGAGATAAATATGTTCATAACGCAATTAAGAAAAAGAGAGCTGTTTTAGGAGGTGAGCAGTCAGGTCATATACTTTCAAAAATTAATAACTTTTCTGGTGATGGGATATTGACTGCACTTCAAATTTCTAAATATTGTAAAAAGAAAAATATTAATTTAAATGATTGGCTTAAAAGTAGTTTCGTACCTTTTCCTCAAAAACTAACAAATATTAAATTAGATTTTAATATTAATAAACTAAATCCAAAAAACAAAATCTTAATTAATGAATCTATAAAAAATTTTCAGGCAATATATTCGGAAAATTGTAGAGTTTATATAAGGCCTAGCGGTACAGAACCTGTAATCAGAGTTCTAGTTGAAGCCAAAAATCATAATGAAGTGCATTCTTTATCAAGAGAAATAACAAACAAACTCTTTTTAGAAATTGATAAAATAAAAAATTAACGATGAATTAAATTTTTATATAAATTTTTTCATAAATATCAAGTTGGTTAACAACAACATACTTTTCCCTATGAGTTTTAACTTCAATTGGATTAAAACTTTCAGAACAATTAAGATCTTTTTTATCTATTGTTTTAAAATGAAAATTACTTGATATAGTGCAATCCATATAATCGAATAAATCCTTTACATCTGTTTTTATAAAAATTAGGGTTCCTTTTTGCAATGAATTTGAGAGCATATTAATAAATCCTGGCTGAATTACACGCCTTTTGAAATGCCTCTTTTTAAACCAAGGATCTGGGAAATTAAAAGAAATACTTTTTAGATTTTTGACAATAAATTTATTTTGGACATCATTCAAAATATTATTAGCATTACCAAATATAAAATATAGATTTTTGATTTCTCGTTCAATGACTTTTAATTTAGCATTTTTGACTAATTTCTCACGGATTTCAATTCCTAAATAATTCCAACTATTATTAACTAAAGCTAAATCAAATAGAAACTCACCAGCAGCACAACCTATATCCAAATGAAGATTCGATTTAGAATCATCAAACATTTCGCTCAAAGAAGGTATTCTCTCAATTTGATTGAAATTACTACTAAGGGGATTAACATGCTGTCTCATACAATTATCAATATATTCCTGGGCAATAATATAAGGATGCACAATATTCATAACTATGACAATAGTAAGTTCAAAAGTAACAGTTTGATGTTTAATTATTATGTGTTTAAAAAGAAAAAGTTTTGAACGTTTTTAATCAACTTTCTATTTGGCTATCCTTTCAACTTTCAATAATTTTCCTTATTGGTATCCCTGTAACTCTATCCTTCTGGTCAATTAAAAAAAGAAATAAGGTAGTTATTAAACTTATATCAATTTATTGGAAAGTATCCCTTTTATTTTTTATAAGCCTTCTACTTTTAATAGGAAAGTATAATTATGCTCTTGTGATAACAAATATTTCAACATTATTAATGACAGTTTCAGTTTGGTTTTGGAACGATATTAATGATGAATTAAGAGAATATGATTTTTCTTACTCCCTTACCACAACCACAAAAATATGGAGATGGACGATAACTTTTATATCTCTCAATTTCTTTATTCAGAGTTTACTAAACTTCAACTGCTTTTCATTTGTTAATTCGGATGCGTGTGCAATATGGCTTCAGCCTTCTTCAAATTTATATATTACTATAAAAAATTTATTTAATTTTTTCTTTGGAGCTAACTTTACTCAGCCGATATCAAAATTCTTAGGATTATTTTTATTATTAATCTATATTTTAGGCCTTATACAATGGTCAATAATCAAGTTACCTAAAAATGGAAGAAACTCCTGCTTCTCAGAAAATGGCAAAAATTGATTTAATAAATAGTCTTGAAAAAATAAGTTCCAAGTTGCTTGATAGGATTCTTAAACTAGAGGGATTCATTCTAAAAGAAAATCAAAAAGAAAAATTAGAAATACTTATTTTCAGAGGTTACAGTAGCTCAACAACTCATCCAATAGAAATAGATTCAGAAAAAAAAGTAATAACACTTTCTTATACAATTACAAACTTTAAACTTTATAAAGCACCGTTAACAGAAACCGAAGAAAATTTTATAAGAGAAAATCAAAACTCATTTTTCTTTTTAAATCAAAAAAACTGGATTTAAATAAATTCAAAATTAATAATATTTGAACATCTTTTGCATAATTTTGTATTTTGGATTCCATTAAAAATTTCTTTATGATAATGCCAACATCTATCACATTTTTGACCTTGAGCTTTATTTATTTGAATTTTACCAAGTGTATTGTTATCAATAGTCAGAGAATTCTCCCCCAAATCGGATACCACTTGGAAGTTTGATACTATAAGCCAATCTCTAAATAAATCTACATCTTGATTGCCAAATTCTTTAAGCCAGGTAAGTGAATCTTTTAAAGATTTATCTTCAGGTAAATAATTAACTTCAGTTTCCAAAGCTGCACCAATTATTTGTTTGTTCCTACATCCTTCTATAGCCTTGTTAATTTCAACTCTCAAATTTCTTAAATTTGCAATGTGCTTATTAAGTATTTGATTTTTCCATGACTGCGAAAATATTGGCCATCCTCTTTGAAAGACTGATTTTTCTTCAGTTAAATATGGAATATTTTGCCAAATATCTTCAGCCATATGACAAAGCACTGGAGAAATAAGTACGGCTAAATTTTCAACAACTTTTGACATGACGAACTGACAAGATCTTCTCCTAAATTGTGATTTAGAACTTACATATAACCTATCCTTTGCAATATCCAAATAAAAATTTGATAAATCTACAACGCAAAAACTTTGCAAAATTTGGAAAAATTTGGAAAATTCATAATTTTCATAAGCATTTGATATTTGATCTGTAACCTCAACTAATCTGCCTAACATCCATTGATCTAAGAGAGGCAATTGATCAATTTCAAAACTATCAATTTTAGGATCATAATCATGAATATTACCTAGAAGATATCTTGCAGTATTACGAACTTTTCTATAAACATCTGAAAGTTGCTTGAGTATATTTGAACCAATTGGAACATCTACTGAATAATCTACTGAGCTTACCCATAGCCTTAAAACATCAGCACCATAAGCAGGATCAGTTTTTTTATTATTGCCTCCATTAATAATTATATTTGGATCAACAACATTTCCTAAAGATTTGCTCATTTTTCTTCCGTTTTCATCAAGTGCAAAACCATGAGTTAAAACTTTCTTATATGGAGGTTTATTATTGACTGCAACAGATGTTAATAAAGAAGACTGAAACCAACCTCGATGTTGATCTGAGCCCTCTAAATAAAGATCTGCTGGATACTTTAATTCCCCTCTTAGTTCACATACTGCGGCCCAGCTAGATCCTGAATCGAACCAGACATCCATTGTATCTGTTCCTTTTTTCCAAAGATCAGATTCTTTTGCATAATTTTCTGGCAAAAGATTCTTAACATCCCAATCCCACCAAATATCTGCTCCATGTTCACTAAAAAGTTTTTGAATATGATTAATTATCTCTTTGTTGAGGAGAATGTCATTACCATTTTTTTTATAAAAAACTGGAATTGGGACCCCCCATGACCTTTGTCTCGAAATACACCAATCTCCTCTACCAACAACCATAGAATAAATTCTTTTCTTTCCAGTCTCTGGCATCCATTCAACATCTTCGATTGCCTTTAATGCAGATGATCTAAAGCCATTTACGGATGCAAACCACTGTTCTGTTGCCCTAAAAATAGTTGGTTTTTTAGTTCTCCAATCATACGGATATCTATGCTTATAATTTTCTTGTAATAGAAGCAAATTATTTACTTTTAAATGTTCAATAATTAAATCATTTGCATCTTTCAGGACATTTGATCCTTTGAATTGACCAGAATATTCATTTAAGTTACCTTTTTCATCAACGACACATGTTATTGGTAAATCATATTTTTGACCCACATTAAAATCATCAATTCCATGTCCAGGGGCGGTATGAACAATTCCAGTCCCTGATTCTGTAGTAATATAATCTCCTCCAATTACAATTCTGCAATTTTTATTCTTAGAGGGATGTTGATATTCAATATTTTCCAATTTGGAGCCTTTTACCTCTAAAAGCACCTTGAAATCTTTATTAAATTTCTTACTTATTTCAGAAGATAAATCCTCAGCAAAAAGGTAAATTTTCTTCTCTTCATCGATAGCAAAAACGTACTTTATTTTTGGATTTACTGCAACTGCTTCATTTGCAGGTATGGTCCAAGGAGTAGTAGTCCAAATAGTTATGAAAGAATTATTTTGAAAAAAATCTTTTTTGATATTGAGGTTTTCTTGGATGAAATTTAATAGAATTTCCTCAGGTATTTTAGTGATTTTTAATGAAACATAAATACTTTTTGAATAATGTTCATCAGGGTATTCTAATTCTGCTTCTGCAAGTGCAGTCCTTGAACTTGGACTCCAATGTACAGGTTTAAGACCTCGATAAATATATCCATTTAAAAACATTTTCCCAAATACTCCAATCTGAGCAGATTCATAACTTTTCTTAAGAGTTAAGTAAGGGTTATTCCAATCTCCCCATATGCCCCACCTTTTGAAACCCTCCATCTGATTATTAATTTGGATATGGGCATAATCTGTTGCTTTTTTTCTTAAATTTAGAGTGTCAAGATTCTTTCTTTCATCAGATTTTAAATTCTGAAGAACTTTTAATTCAATAGGTAATCCATGACAGTCCCAACCAGGTACGAAATGAACCCTAAATCCTTTTAAGGTTTTATACTTATTTATTATGTCTTTTAAAACTTTATTAAGGGCATGACCCATATGAAGGGCTCCATTTGCATAAGGAGGACCATCATGTAACGTAAATATTTCGCCTGAATTGTTTGAACCTAATTGGAAATCTATATCATTGTTAGCCCAAAAATTCTGTATCTCAGGTTCTCTCACAACTGAGTTAGCGCGCATTGAGAAGTCAGTTTTTAATAAATTTAAAGTTTCTTTATAAGAAAAGTCCGATTTTTGTTCTTTGTTATTTTGAGATTTCATAAGACGATATAAGAAATATTGGTGATCAAAAGAATTATTTAAATAAATCTAATTCATTATATTCTTTCTTAATTGACCTGTAGTTTTGGGGGGAAATTTCAAATAACCAATTTATTTGATTTCAGACTTTTATATTATCATTTTTATCATTTCTTACCCACTTTTTTTGGGTTGTATTTTTATTATTGCTCCCAAAATTAAAAAAATTTGAAGGTTTCGTGAAATCACCAAATATCAAATTTATAGATTCTAATATTTTCAAAAAGTTATTTTTAAACTCCAAAAAGGTAATTAATTTTTTCTTTTCGTTATCTGTCAATTGGTACCATCTAGATAAAAAAAGTTCCACTAGATAAAAAATAACTAGTACTGTTAAAAAAAGGAAAATTACAAAAAATGATTCATCTAGTGTGTTATTTTTAATTATTAATATCAGACCTATTAATAAATTTAAAAAAGCTTTTATTAAGTCTTTTGGTTTACCGAGCTCAAGATAAATTATCGGTACAGTAAGAAAAATGGTCCCAACCAAAATATAAAAAGTTCCCAAATAAAGTATCAAATTATTCATTAAATTAACTCCTTTATAAAAGTATAAGAGTTGATATCAATAAACAAACTATCTATCAGAATTTCCTTAAATGCGGTCGGGGAGACTTGAACTCCCACACCCGAAGATACGAGTACCTAAAACTCGCGCGTCTACCAATTCCGCCACGACCGCTCAAATAAAATAATAATTGAAAGAGGTTTATTTTAAAAATTTTTTTTCTTAAGATGATTAATTTGACACATTAAAATTAAATTAAAAATCTCCTAAAAGAAATTTTTTATGTTTGAGCATGCAATCATCTTGAAATATTAGTTATATTGTTTAAAGAATAAAAGAAACGATTTCAAACTTAACCAGTAAAAATACAACGAAAAATACTAATTCTTCAAAAACATTTAATTGGCAAAAAGAGATTAAAAATTACGTAGATCCGCCAAGTTTTTGGAATCCAACATTAGGTTTATTTTTTGGCGGTTATTTTCTCGCTTTTATTAGCATATGGCAATGGTATAGGGGTGTTTGGCCTTTACCCTTACTTGTAGCCACTGCTTTTTTAGCTTTACATATTGAAGGTACTGTTATTCATGATGCATGTCATAAAGCTGCTCATCCGGTTCCTTGGATAAATCAAGCAATGGGCCATGGCTCAGCTATTTTATTAGGGTTTAGCTTTCCAGTTTTTACGAGAGTTCATTTACAACATCATATTCACGTAAATCACCCCAAAAATGATCCAGATCATATTGTCAGTACTTTTGGTCCAATTTGGCTAATTGCTCCAAGATTTTTTTATCATGAGGTGTTTTTCTTTCAAAGAAAACTCTGGAGAAGATATGAATTATTACAATGGGGAATTGAAAGATCCATATTCATAACAATTATCTTGGCAGGTTTGAAATTTGACTTTATGAATTTAATTTATAATTTATGGTTCGGTCCAGCATTAATGGTAGGGGTCACTTTAGGAATATTTTTTGATTATTTACCCCATAGACCATTTCGATCAAGAAATAAATGGATAAATTCTCGAGTTTATCCCAGCAAATTTATGAATTTATTAATAATGGGACAAAATTACCATCTCATCCATCATCTTTGGCCTTCAATTCCTTGGTTTGAATACAAAATAGCTTATGAAAAAACAAAGCCGTTATTGGATAAAAAAGGCTCCCCTCAGAGGGTTGGGATATTTGAAAGTAAAGGAGACATTTTTAACTTTATTTATGATTTATTAATTGGTGTAAGGAGTCATAGCAAAAAGAGGGGAAAAATAAGAAAAATAATAAATTTATATCCAGGCTTTAAGATAAAAAAATTTTTACTAAAGGTAGTCAACAAAACATTTATTGGAAGCAACTAATTTACTTATTCACTAATAATTTTTGGTACTTTAAAATATTTATCCTCTCTCGATGGACCCAATTCTAAAAGTTCTTCATTGCAATCAGTATTTTTCTTTTCATCTTTTCTAAATACATTTATAACCTCTATAGCTCTTGTTGTACAGGGGACATCTTCTGTATCAATTTTTTCAAGTTGTCTTATATAATCCAATATCTTTTCTAATTGTTCTGCATGATTATTAATTTCATTCTCGTTAAGCTCTAATCTCGCTAAATAAGCAACTTTTTTTACTTCCTCTTTAGTTATTTTTGCCATACTTTTAATATCTTTCTTATTAAATAATAGTATAAAAATCTTTTATTTACATATCCTTTGAATTTCAAATAATTTTAAAAAATAATCACATCTTTTTGAAAATCAATATCAATTAATAGCCTTAATTATTTTTCTCAGCTAAATATGTTATTAGATAGATATTGAAAAATAGAAGAAGAATTATTTCCAAAAAATTTTTTTTATCGGCACTCTAAACTTGTTGCTCCTGATTTAATAGGCTGTTACCTAATAAAAAAAAATAATGAGATAGATCAAATTAAAGGGGTTATTGTTGAAACTGAAGCTTATTCACAGGAAGAAGAGGCATGTCATGGCTACCGCAAAATGACTGAATCAAACAAATCATTATTTGGTAAACCTGGCACATTTTATATTTACAAATCTTATGGCATTCACCATTGTTTAAACATAGTTACTGATAAAGAAAATTTTGCTAGTGGTGTTTTGATAAGATCAGTTTTTATCTCTAATAAAAATGAAAGATTAGCTTCTGGACCTGGTTTAGTAACAAAAACATTCAGTGTAGACATTTCATTTAACTCACTTGAAGTTCTTAATAACAAATCTTTATGGATTTCTCCACGAGACTCCTCTCTAAAAGAAAAAGATCTTATTCAAACTACGAGAATTGGCATATCAAAGGCAAAAAATATAAAATGGCGGTGGTATCTCAAAAATAGTAGGAGTGTGAGTAAAAGATTAAAAGGTGACAAAACACCTAAATCTCAATAATCATTTATCTTTTTAAGCGTAATGCAAATTTGGCCTCATAAACATATCCACACACTAGCTAATTTTTCAATTAAAGATTATGAGTCAGTATTTGAATTAGCTAATAGATTTGATGCACTAAAGAATGCAGGAACAAAAAAGATCCCAGCCTTACAAGGGACTTTGGTAACGTCTTTATTTTTTGAAGCTAGTACAAGAACAAAAAATAGTTTTGAGCTTGCAGCAAAAAGACTTTCTGCTGATGTCCAAACGTTTGCGCCATCCTCCAGCTCTTTAACAAAAGGCGAAACAATAATTGATACAGCAATAACTTATTCTGCTATGGGGGCGGATACATTAGTTATCAGACATTCATCGAGTTACATAACCTTTGAGATCGCAAAAAAACTTGATGCAATAAATTCCAAGACTTCGGTTCTTAATGCGGGAGATGGGTTACATAGTCACCCCAGCCAAGGATTGCTTGACATCTATACATTGATAAAATTCTTTTCCCAAAAAACACTGAATCCAGAGGTTTTAAATACAAAAAAAATTTTAATAATTGGAGATGTTAATCATTCAAGGGTTGCCAGATCAAATCTTTGGGCTTTGAGTGCGTTCGGCGCAGATATAATCTTATGTGGTCCTAAGACATTAATACCTGATGAATTTATCAATTTTTTAAAAACCCCCGCGCCAAATCAAACAGAAGATCCTGTTAAATCAAGAGGTTCCATAACAATTTCTAGATCATTGGAAGAATCAATAAAAATTGCAGATGCGATTATTGTTTTAAGACTCCAGAAAGAGAGAATGATGGAAAATTTACTAAATAGCATTGATTCATATAGTTTGGATTATGGCTTAACCCCAGAGAAATTATCCTTAAATAATAAAGAAATTCCAATTCTACATCCTGGTCCCATTAATAGAGATATTGAAATAAGTAGCAAAGTGGTAGATCAATATCCTAATTGCTTAATTAATAAACAAGTTGCAAATGGTATCCCTATAAGAATGGCTTTGCTTTATCTATTACAAAAACACAACAAGTAAATTTAAAGCAACTTTAGACTTTCAGTAAAGAAACCATAAAATAATCCCAATCTTAAAGAATCTAATAAAAGTACTAAAAATTTCTTTTTCCTTTCAAATCTAAAATTTCTTCTTAGCACTATTAAAAACTCAATAAAAACTACTGATAAAAAAGCAGCTACAGGATCCATGAGTTCCACAACGGCACTTACCATACCAAGAGAACTTCCAAAAAAGTAGCCGATTAAAAGTGTAATCAATGATATTGAATATCTTCGCCATGGATTATTAGCCCAAATACTTAATGTCTGAATATTTTCCACAATTATTAGTTGAAATTTTGTCTTTTGAGGTTTAACAACCATTTTGCATTAACTAAGCCACTTCAGAGTTTGATTGAATTTTAGAATTTCCTTCTATTAATTCAAGTAATGCTTCCATCTGAGCCATTAATCCTCTTAATTCGCCTGGTTCAGGGAAAAGGTCATCTTCTTTTATTCCTAAATGCATTTCCCTGAGCTCTTGCCTCAAATAGCGTATGTGAGTAATGACTTGCTCTCTTTTGGTTTGGGACATGATATAAAATTTTACACCGACATCTTAAGAAAGAATATTTTTGAAAAGGAGAGTTTGCATATTTATGACTGAGAATGAACATAAATGGCCTAACAACAATTTAAAAAAATTATGAAAAAATTTCAAATTATCATATCCTTTAAAATATGTACTTAATTCTTATATCAATTTTAAATAATTACTTTAGGCTTTATTATTAGAGTATATTGACTTCACTCAATATGAAATCTATTTCTGAAAATAAAATAAGTGAGGAACTAGTAAATTCTTTTGATGAAGAGATGACACTTGAGCTCGCTAAAAGGCTAGAGGAAGATAATTACAATACTCCATTTGATGGTTTAAAAGACTGGCACTTACTGAGGGCTCTTGCAATCAATAGACCTGAATTAACAACTAATTATACCCATCTTCTCGATCAGGAACCTTTCGATGAAAACTAAAAGTAAGGACTCCAAAATAAAGGTTCTTTTATTAATAACTGGAAGTATTGCGGCTGTAAGAATTCCATTATTAGTCAGCCAATTAGCGAAAGAAAATTATGAAATAAGATGCGTTTTATCAAAAAATGCAGAAAAATTAATAAAGCCGCTTTCTCTTTCTATTTTAAGTAGAAACTCGTGCATTTTAGAAAATGATCAATGGTCTGATAGTCAATCAGCACCTCTACACATAGAACTAAGTAATTGGGCTGATTTTTTAATAATCGCCCCTTTAACAGCGACAACATTAGCAAAATGGGTAACTGGAAATGCAGAGGGATTGATCCCAAGCATCTTAATAGCAAATATAAAGCCAATTATCGTTGCACCAGCAATGAATACACAAATGTGGCTAAATAAAGCTGTCCAAAAAAATTATGAGAATTTACAGAATTACGATAATGTTTTGTCTTTGCAACCAAGTGAAGGCCTCTTAGCATGTGATGCAATTGGCATCGGTAAGATACCTCCAAATGATCTTATCCAATTAGCTCTTGAATTTATAGCTTCACACAAACAAAATGAATATCGCAAAGATTTACTTAATAAAGAAATTTTAATAACTGGAGGGTGTACCTCAGAGAAAATTGACTCAGCAAGACACATTACTAACAAAAGTTCTGGAGCTATGGGCCTACTTCTTTCTCAAGTAGCGAGGTTCAGGGGAGCACAAGTAAAATATGTTCATGGTCCTCTGAAAATCGATAAGAATCTCACTGATGGAATAAAAAGATATGAAATTGAAACTAGTGTTGATTTAATTAAGGCGCTTAATAATGAAATATCAAATTGCGATTATTTTTTCATGAATGCAGCAGTATCTGATTTCAAAATAACCTCTGATACTTCAGCTAAAATTCCAAAAAATCAAATTAATACTCATTTGAATCAAAACTTTGAACTAGTCCCAGATATTTTAAAAACAATTTGTAAATCTAAAAAAGAAAACCAAGTTTTTGTAGGCTTTTGTGCTTTTACAGGATCTATCGAAGAAGCACGAATGACAATTAAAGAAAAGATTATCCAAAAGGGTTGTGATTATTTATTCGCAAATCCAATTGATCTTGAAGGCCAAGGATTTGGCTTTTTAGCACAAAATGAAGGTTGGCTATTCGATACGAACAATATGGAACACTACATTAAAAAAACATCAAAAATTGATTTAGCAAATAAATTAATAACCCAAATTATTTCATCAAAAAAATAAAAAAAAAATTTTTAATTTGTATTTTTTTGTAATCTTAATCATTAAAAATAATGTGATAGCTTAAAATAATTCCAGTTTTTTAAAATCTAAAAAGCTACGGGTTGTTTCGAGGATTTAATAGTCCTATCTTTTATGGTCCTTTCCCTTGTAATATCCGTACTGAACTTATTAGATGACCTTTAATCTATCGTCACAGAACTTTACTGCAACTTTAATTATGAGAATTCGTTCTTTCTTAGCTTTTGTTATTTCAATTTGTATAACTTTTGCTTTCGTACCTGATAAAACATTTGCTTTTTCTGAAAGAGGAAATGCACAATTTACAGATGTTGTTAACACAGGAAAAGCTAATGATTGCCCTTCATTAGACTCATCTCTTGTCGGATCAATATCTCTAGGAAATGGAGATAGCCTTAAAGGAATATGCATGCATCCAACAGAAGTTTATGTAAAAGTGCCAGGGACAAAACGAAAAGCTGCAGAATTTGTTTCTACAAAAATTATTAGTCCCAGAAATAACACCACAGTTACAGAAGTTTATGGAGACATAGATTCAGGAACTTTCACTGAAAAGGGTGGTATTGATTTTCAACTTATTACTGTATTAACTCCAGGTGGTTTAGAGGTGCCATTTGCATTCTCAGCAAAAGATCTTACAGCTGATTTACCTTCATCTATTGAGCCAGGCACTGAGGTTAGTGGTTCAACATTTACACCTAACTACAGAACTGGAGACTTTCTAGATCCTAAGGCGAGAGCTAAAAATACTGGTGTTGAATATGCTCAAGGTTTGGTTGCATTAGGAGGCGATGATGAAGAACTTGCAAAAGAAAATATTAAAGTTGATGTAAACGGTACTGGCGTTATTACTCTTTCAATCAACAATGTAGATTCTGACACAGACGAATTTGCTGGTACTTTTGAAGCTATCCAACCTTCAGATACAGATATGGGTTCAAAGGATCCACTTGATGTAAAAATAATTGGGGAGCTTTACGGAAGAAAAGCATAAATCCTACTCAAGAGAAAAAGGGGGTTAAACCCCTCTTTTTTTTTCAAAATTTTTCTTTATCAATTTAAAAAATGGAATTACAACAAAAAACTAAAACAGATACTAATGGACTAATACCGCCTTATGGAGGAGAACTAAAAAATTTAATTATCAAAGATAAAAAACTTAAAAATGATCTTATCTCTAAAGCTACTTATGAGTTTGAATGTAGCGAGAGAAATGCATGCGATGTTGAACTTTTGATGGTTGGAGCTTTTTCTCCAATGGAAGGTTTTATGGATGAAAATAACTACAATTCGGTAATTAAAAATAATAGAAATACAAATGGATTACTTTTTGGCTTGCCTATTGTATTTGATTCAAATAATGGAAAAGTAAAAGCTGGAGAGACAATATTACTTACTTATAAAAAACAAAAAATAGCAGTTTTAGAAGTTTGCTCTAAATGGGAGCCTGACAAATCATTAGAAGCTAAACTTTGCTATGGTACTAATTCTTTAGATCATCCTGCTGTTAAGATGATTTTTAACGAGAGAGGGAGATTTTATATAGGAGGAAAAGTTTATGGTTTCGAACTACCAATTAGAGAATTCCCGTGCAAAACTCCTGAAGAAGTTAGATCTACACTTCCATCAAATCATGATGTAGTTGCATTCCAATGTAGAAATCCAATTCATAGAGCACATTATGAATTATTTACTAATGCTTTACTTTCAGAAAATGTTTCCTCTAACTCAGTTGTTTTAGTTCATCCAACTTGTGGGCCAACTCAACAAGATGATATCCCTGGGAAAGTTAGATATTTGACCTATAAAAAATTAGAAGAGGAAATATCTGATGAAAGAATAAAATGGGCTTTTTTACCTTATTCGATGCATATGGCAGGGCCAAGAGAAGCTCTTCAACATATGATAATCAGAAGAAATTATGGCTGCACTCACTTTATTATTGGTAGAGATATGGCTGGTTGTAAGTCTTCATCAACTGGTGAAGATTTTTATGGTCCATATGACGCCCAGAATTTTGCGAATAAGTGTGCAGATGAATTGATGATGCAAACTGTTCCTTCAAAAAATTTAGTTTATACCAAGGAAAAAGGATATATAACTGCTGAAGAAGCTAAAGAATTTAATTATGAAATTATGAAACTTAGTGGTACCGAATTTAGGAAGAAATTGAGGAATGGCGAACCAATTCCTGAATGGTTTGCATTCAAAAGTGTAGTAGATGTTCTAAGAAGCTCTTAATATTGTTTTATTATTAGTATTATAGATTTATTAAAGATTTTTTATCGTGAACAAACGTTGGAGAAACGTAGGACTTTATGTCCTAGCCGTCATTACTGTAATTTTCATTGGTACTTCAGTTTTTGATAAACCTAGTACTGAAAGTTCTAAAAAGACCTTAAGATATAGTGATTTTATAGAGGCAGTACAAGATAAAGAAATCAGTAGAGTCCTAATATCTCCAGACAATGCCACAGCTCAAGTTGTTGAAAATGATGGGAGCAGATCTGAGGTTAATTTAGCCCCTGACAAAGATTTATTAAAAATTCTGACCGAGAATAATGTAGATATAGCTGTAACTCCAACAAAATTAGCCAATCCATGGCAGCAGGCTGTAAGTAGCTTAATTTTCCCAGTACTTTTGATTGGAGGCCTATTTTTTCTTTTCAGAAGATCCCAAAATGGTAATGCTGGAGGTGGTAACCCTGCCATGAGTTTTGGCAAGAGCAAAGCTAGACTCCAAATGGAACCATCTACACAAGTAACCTTTTCAGATGTTGCTGGTGTTGAGGGCGCAAAATTAGAACTAACAGAAGTTGTAGATTTTCTTAAGAGCCCAGATAGATTTACTGCAGTCGGAGCAAAAATTCCAAAAGGAGTTCTTCTTGTTGGTCCTCCTGGTACAGGAAAAACATTGTTAGCCAAAGCAGTAGCTGGAGAAGCAGGTGTACCTTTTTTCTCAATATCAGGTTCAGAATTTGTAGAGATGTTTGTAGGAGTTGGGGCTAGTAGAGTTAGAGACCTTTTTGAACAGGCTAAAAAGAATGCCCCTTGTATTGTGTTTATTGACGAAATAGATGCAGTCGGGAGACAAAGAGGTGCAGGCATGGGCGGAGGAAATGACGAAAGAGAACAAACTCTAAATCAACTCCTAACCGAAATGGACGGTTTCGAAGGTAATTCAGGAATAATCATTGTAGCTGCCACCAACAGACCTGATGTCTTAGATTCAGCTTTAATGCGTCCTGGAAGATTCGATAGACAGGTTACGGTAGATAGACCAGATTACGCTGGAAGATTACAAATATTAAATGTTCATGCGAAAGATAAAACGCTTTCAAAAGACGTTGATTTAGATAAAGTTGCTAGAAGAACTCCAGGATTTACTGGCGCAGATTTAGCTAATCTTTTAAATGAAGCAGCAATACTAGCAGCTAGAAAAGATTTAGACAAAGTAAGTAATGATGAAGTCGGTGATGCTATTGAAAGAGTTATGGCTGGGCCAGAAAAGAAAGATAGAGTTATTAGTGATAAGAAGAAAGAATTAGTTGCTTATCATGAAGCTGGTCACGCATTAGTTGGAGCATTAATGCCTGATTATGACCCCGTAGCAAAAGTTTCAATAATTCCAAGAGGTCAAGCTGGAGGTTTAACCTTCTTCACTCCAAGTGAAGAAAGGATGGAATCTGGTCTTTACTCTCGTTCTTACCTTCAAAATCAAATGGCTGTAGCTCTTGGTGGAAGAGTTGCTGAAGAAATAGTCTATGGCGAAGAAGAGGTAACAACCGGAGCTTCAAATGATTTACAACAGGTTGCCAATGTAGCAAGACAAATGATCACTAAATTTGGTATGAGTGACAAAATAGGTCCAGTCGCTCTAGGCCAATCTCAAGGTGGAATGTTTCTAGGAAGAGATATGAGTTCTTCAAGAGATTTCTCTGAAGACACAGCCGCAACAATTGATGTTGAAGTTTCAGAACTTGTTGATGTTGCCTATAAGAGAGCTACAAAAGTTTTATCAGATAATAGATCTGTCCTAGACGAAATGGCTCAAATGCTAATTGAAAGAGAAACTATAGACACCGAAGATATTCAAGATTTGATTAATCGATCAGAAGTTAAAGTAGCAAACTATATCTAGTTTTTAAAGATAAATATTTAATGAATATTAAAGAAAATTCTTTTTCTAATTTGCTCTTAAAAGATTCCTTTTTTTTACTCCTAAAACCTGAAGAAAATATTTACTTAAATACTTGTATAAGGAATTCATTTTTTGAAGAATTAGGAAGCTTAGTAAAATTAGGATTAAAGAATATTGAAATAAGTTGGTCAAACAACGAAAAATGGTTGGATTTTGTATCTGAAATCAAACTCAAATTTCCAAGAATTAATTTAGGTTCTGCCTCCATAGTTAATAAGCAATCAATAGAAGATTCATTAAAAATTGGATTAAATTTTTCAATGATGAAATTTTGGGATAAAGACCTTTTCAATTATTCGAAGTCTAAAAATTATTTATTAATTCCTGGAATTAAAAATTTAAAAGATCTTGAGGAAGCGGTAAATTTAAATTGCAACGTTATCAAAATTTATCCAATAAAAAGTAAAGCTAGTTCAATAGATATACATAACTTTAAAAGTATTGATTTCATTGCTGCCGGAGGCCTATCAATCAATGATTTAAAAACTTATAAATCTTTAGGATATAAAGCAATCGTGATTGGAGATAGAGGTACTATAAATAAAAAATTTGATCCAAAAATATGCGAATGGCTCCAAAATAATTAATCAAAGATAAATATAATTTGTTTAACAAAACTACTAATTATTAATTAAACCACATTGAGCTTGATTTAAAAGTAAGTGATCAACAAGTACTAAAGCCACCATAGCATCAACCATAGGAACTGCTCTTGGTAGAACGCATGGATCATGTCTCCCTTTTGCTTTCATCAAAACTTCTTTCCCTTCAGCATTTACTGTTTTCTGTTCTTTCCCGATAGTTGCTGTAGGTTTAAAAGCTATCTTCATCTCAATATTTTCGCCATTACTTATTCCTCCCTGTATACCACCTGAATTATTAGATATTGTTCTTAACTTCCTCATATCATCAGATTTAATGAAGGCATCATTATGTTCGCTTCCTTTTAAATAAGTTCCAGAGAAACCTGAACCTATTTCAAAGCCTTTCGTGGCAGGCAAAGACATCAAAGCCTTCGCTAAATCAGCTTCTAATTTATCAAAAACAGGCATTCCAAGGCCAGAAGGTACATTTCTTACTAGACATTCAATAACACCTCCACAAGAGTCTCCTTGACGTTTTAATTGATTAATTCTCTCAATCATTTCTGCTGATACCTTTTCATCAGGACATCTAACAATATTAGAATCTATTTTGTTAAGAGAAATCTTTTCTTTATTTATATCAGAATCAATATCATGTATACGCTTTACCCAAGATAGTATTTCAGTGTTACAGAATTTTTTTAATAATTGTTTTGCTACTGCGCCAGCAGCTACTCTCCCAATTGTTTCTCTTGCAGAGGCTCTTCCACCACCAGAACTTGCCTGAATTCCATATTTCAGATGATATGTACCATCTGCATGAGAAGGTCTAAATACTTGCTCCAAATTATTATAATCTCCTGGTCTCTGATCCTTGTTCCTTACCAACATCGCTATTGGAGTTCCAAGTGTTAAACCCTCCTTTATCCCACTTAATATTTCAATTTTATCTTCTTCATTTCTTGGTGTTGTAATGTCACTTTGGCCAGGTCTGCGCCTATCTAATTCATTTTGTATCAGCTTTATATCTAACTTTAACTTAGGGGGACAACCATCAAGGATAACTCCTACTGCACCACCATGTGATTCTCCAAAAGTACTAACACGAAAAATTTTTCCAAAACTACTACTCATAGAAATATGAAATGTTTTATCTATATATAAACATTATATGAAACCAATTGAAAATAAAACCAAAAAAAAAGCCCCCAAAAAGGGGGCTTGTAAATTTAAGAACTTTAAGCTTAACCGATTGCTGGAGCTGAAAGAGCTACAGTTGTAGACTCAGCTGCTGCTAGATCAAGTGGGAAGTTGTGAGCGTTACGCTCGTGCATTACTTCCATACCTAGGTTTGCTCTGTTAAGAACGTCACCCCATGTAGGAACAATCTTACCGTTTGCATCAACAACTGACTGGTTGAAGTTGAAACCGTTAAGGTTGAATGCCATTGTGCAGATACCCATTGAAGTTAACCATACACAAACAACAGGGAATACAGCTAGGAAGAAGTGAAGACTTCTGCTGTTGTTGAAACTTGCATATTGGAAGATCAAACGACCGAAGTAGCCATGAGCTGCAACGATGTTATATGTTTCTTCTTCTTGTCCGAACTTGTAACCGTAGTTCTGAGACTCTGTCTCAGTTGTTTCTCTGATTAGAGATGAAGTAACAAGTGAACCGTGCATAGCTGAGAATAAAGATCCTCCGAACATACCAGCAACACCAGCCATATGGAATGGGTGCATAAGAATGTTGTGCTCTGCCTGGAAAACAAACATGAAGTTGAATGTTCCAGAGATACCTAAAGGCATTCCGTCAGAGAATGAACCTTGACCGAATGGATATACAAGGAATACTGCGAAAGCTGCTGAAACTGGTGCAGAGTATGCAACACAGATCCAAGGACGCATACCTAAACGGTATGAAAGCTCCCACTGTCTTCCCATGTATGCTGAGATACCAATTAGGAAGTGGAAAATTACAAGCTGGTAAGGACCACCGTTGTATAACCACTCATCTACAGTAGCTGCTTCCCAAATTGGGTAGAAGTGTAGACCAATAGCGTTAGATGATGGAACAACTGCACCTGAGATGATGTTGTTTCCATATAGGAATGAACCAGCAACTGGCTCTCTAATTCCGTCGATGTCTACTGGTGGTGCTGCGATGAATGCAACGATGAAGCAAGCCGCTGCTGTAAGTAGGCATGGAATCATTAAGACGCCGAACCAACCAACATAAATTCTGTTGTTAGTTGATGTTACCCACTCACAAAACTGTGGCCAACCTTTTAACAGCGAAGAACGCTGCTGCTGAATAGTTGTCATGAGTTCGTAAAGTATGTCTCTAAGTGAGACGTGTAAATAAAAACGGAAGATAAATCCCGCTCAAAAGATTTTAGACCAAAATCGCTAAAAATGTGTATTTTTTTTTCTTTAAGTAAACTTATTTTTTGCAATATCGAAGAAAAGAACCTCCATGTCTTAATATTTTCTTTGTTATTGAAGATTTAACTTGGTAATAATCGAATGGCTTCTTAACGGGAAAAGATCGAAAGAGGTAGTGTCCTTAACAGAAGCTAAGCATAGAAGACTGCAATTAGAGGCTTTTGGAGCAATTATTTATTGGAGTGAAAGAATTTAGGTTTTTAAGGTTTAGGAGTTATCAAAAAAAATAAAAGTATTGAATATTAAATAAACTTATCTATTAAATAAAAAATCCTTATTGGTTTTGAGCTATTTATTGTTCCGATTTCTTAATTTTAAAGACTTTCAAACTCTTGAACCCATTGTTTTTTGGAACGAATTACTTCTTTTTTTGTATAGCTCATTGCAATTTTTTTTTCCTTATAAGCGACTTCTCCAATAAAAACAGGCCAAATCAATTGGTTTCCATCATACTTGTGAATTATTCCTTGGCTATCAAGAAATAATGGATCTCCTTTTTTAATCATTTTCCAATCTTGGTTTATTCTCTCAGGATGAATTATGCCATCAATATCTCCCTTTTCATCTCTTGGATAATCTATACTTCCTTGATGAACATGAACAACCAATTCCTTTGGGAGTTCTATAATGTTGTTTTTTAATTTATCTATCTCTTCCCTTAGGGAGCTAATTATTAGAGAGAATCTATCTATGATTTTTGGATCATAAAAATTTTGTGCTACAGCGCCTATTTCAATAACTAGACCACATGGCCAAGCTTCTACGAGAAAGCCTGTTTGAGCTTTATCTTTTTCGTGCAAATAAATAGGCAATCCAAACTTGTTCTGCAGTAATGCAGCTAAACAAAAATCTTTGAATCTTCTACCATACAAAACAATGCTAGTTCCCATATTTGCAGTAGTAGTATGCAAATCTATTACAATTTGACAGGGTTTAGATCCGTCAATTCCAAATTCATTTACTAAAAAATTGGCCCTATTTGTTTCATAAAAGCTATTCTTATGTTGATCAAAATTCTCACTTTCTTTAAAAGATCTATTTAAATCTACATCTATATATCTGCACCCTTTTTTATAGGCAACAGGATTACCTATGATGTATTCATACTCAATACCATAATTTAAATTATTCTCCTTTCTATTAAATTGTTTAACCGCCCAAACAGGATTAATTTCATTCCCATGAGTGCCTGAAACGATAAGTATTCTTTGAACAGTCATTTTTTCTTTAAAAATAAAATTTTATGCAAAATAAACATCTTATTAAGGCCTCAAAAAAATTCTGGTTTTGGTTTTGGACCCAACTAATGAATGGCTTCGCACCATCAGATTTACATGGTAATTATAAAAGGCCTCAAGGTATAACAATTGATAGTAAATACGATATTAATAATGAAAATGGACAAATTTATTTATTGGTAGGCAATTCTTGTCCATGGTGTCAAAGAACTTTACTCGTCCACGAA
Organism: uncultured Synechococcaceae cyanobacterium; assembly: GCA_902537275.1. Lineage (GTDB taxonomy): Bacteria > Cyanobacteriota > Cyanobacteriia > PCC-6307 > Cyanobiaceae > Prochlorococcus_A. The sequence goes on along the minus strand of CACBAW010000005.1, from coordinate 5,432 downwards.
ATAAAATGTTTATCAAAAAAAATTAAGGTTATTTTTTTAAAAGCAGATGTTGAGCATGGCGAATGGATTTTCAAAAGAAGTATTGAAGGATGTATGAGACTTTCAGACCTTTACAAAAAAGCTAATGAAAAGACTATTTTTAGAGCGACATTACCTCTTTTAATTAGTTTTGTAAAAGATGAAGTAAATATTTTGTCTAATGAAAGTTCACAGATTATAAGATTGCTCAATTCAATAAAAAGTGAATCTAAATATCAGACATTAACTATCAAAGATTGTAATCAAAAAATTTTAGATTTAATTAATAACCATATTAATGATGGCGTATATAGATGTGGTTTCGCCAGAAACCAGTCAGCTTACGAAAAAGCAAGTCAAAATCTTTTCGCAGCTTTAAATGAAGTTGAAAATTTACTAGTGAAAAACAAAGGGAACTGGATATTTGGAGAGGAGTTAACCTACGCAGATATTTACCTTTTTCCCACGCTTATAAGATGGGAATTGATATATAGCAAACTTTTCAAATGCACTGAACAAGAACTATCAAGTTTCGAAAAGATTATTGAATGGAGATTAAAATTCTTTAAATTATCTAACGTAAATAGTACATGCTTTGACAATGAATGGAAAAAAGATTACTACAAAGCTTTATTCCCTTTAAACCCAAATCAACTAATCCCAGTTTTACCATCGTTAGAGGAAATAATGAGATTAGAGTCCTCAAAAAATACATGAATTTATTTAGAAAAAAAAATGATGTTGTAATGAACACTTATTTAGTTTATGGATAATGCAATTTTATTAGAAATTAACTATGTTATGTATGTCTACTAAAGTACGAAAAGCTTAAAATGAAATCCATTGACGAACACATCCAAAAAGATCAATCGGAAATCGAATCTGCAAAAGCAGAGGGCAATCTTCCAAAGGTCAGACATTTAACTGAAGAGCTAAAAGAACTCGAAGAATATAAGGATCATCATCCAGAGGATAAACATGATCCTAATGCTTTGGAACTTTTCTGCGATGCCAATCCGGATGAACCGGAATGTCTTGTTTATGATGATTAATTTTTCTTTTGATCGATAATGCACAATAAAAAAGGGCTTTTAGAGCCCTTTTTTTTATTTGTTTAATTCTTTAGTAATCTCTATTAAAGTCGGATGGACTCCCTGTAAGCGAACAAACAACCGACTCCTCATTTTTCATTTCTTTGACTTCTACAATTGGTCTTCCCATTTTCTTCAAAACCTCAATATCTTGAATCGTTTGACATCTAGCTATTATTTTTCCTTGTTGATCAAAGCAAGTATAGAAATTCATATTGTTTTTAAAGAAGTATCTTATTTATTACTAATTTTCTTAAGTAAATCAAGTGTATTTTTTACAAAAAAATTTTTAGTTCAAGTTAGATCCTTTTCCATACTTCAGAAAGCAGTGAAGATAAACCTTTTTTTAAAGATGAAGAAATAACTAAAACTTTCTTTTTAGATAAATCTTCTAACTTTTTTTGTAATTATTTTCAAATAATCATCATCTACCAGCTCCATTTTATTCAATACTATTATCCTCTCTTTATCTAGAAGACCTCTACCATATTTTTTTAATTCCTGCTCAATTATCTCAAAATCATTTAAAGGATTTTCTGCAATTGCATCAATTAAGTGAATAAGTATCTTAGTTCTTTGGATGTGCCTTAAAAAATCATGTCCTAAACCTACTCCATCAGCTGCCCCTGATATTAAGCCAGGAATATCCGCAAACAGGCAACCATTTCCATCAATTTTTCTTACTACACCTAAGTTAGGTATTAGCGTTGTGAAAGGATAATTTGCGATTTTTGGATGAGCAGATGACACAACGGAAATCAAAGTACTTTTCCCGGCATTTGGAAGGCCTATAATCCCAACCTCTGCAAGAAGTTTTAGTTCTAATTGAACCTCCCATATCTCACCATCTTTTCCTTCAGTGAATGATTCTGGGGCTCTATTTTGATTACTTAAATAGTAAGCATTACCATGTCCACCTCTTCCTCCAATGGCAATAGTTAAAATCTGTTTATCTTTAGTTAAGTCTCCTAAAATAATGCCGGTTTTAATATCCCTTATTTCTGTACCGCAGGGAACTTTAAGGATTGTATCCTCACCTGAAGCACCTGATCTCTTATTAGGACCACCTTTGCAGCCATCTTCAGCAATTATTTCACGTTTGAATTTGAAATCTAATAATGTTTGAAGATTATTATCAGCCATCAAAACAACTGAACCCCCTCTGCCACCATTTCCCCCCGAAGGTCCTCCAGCTGGAACAAATTTTTCTCTTCTAAATGAAACTATTCCATTTCCACCTTTTCCAGCTTTAAGAATAATGTTCGCTTGATCGATAAATTGCACTTAATACGCTTATTAAATTGTTTTCTAAGTATTTTAAATTTTATTTTATCCACGCAATACTGCAACCAGGTCCACCCTCGTTATTGGCTGCATCTTCAATCTTATCAACATAATTTAAACCTGATAACCAATTTCTTAGTCCTTTTTTTAATTTCCCTGTTCCAATTCCATGAACAATCCATAGCGGTCCATGAAATTTTCTAATTTTCTCCTCAATAATAATTTCAGCTTCATGGACTCTAAGACCTCTTACGTCAATTGTATTTTTACTAGTCCTAATTTTGGAAAACGAAAAATCTTCTCTTATGGACTTGATTTCAATTTTTGACCTTTTGAAATTAGGCTTTTCTCCATTAATACCTTCAAAGTCATGTACAGATAATGTGCTTCTGAATGAACCACATTTAACTTCGTAAAAACCACCTTTTTTGTCTAAATCTACAATTTGTCCCATACTATTTAGACTTTTAATTTTTACAAAATCGCCTACCTGAGGATTCCATGAGATTGACTTTTCTAATTTTTTTTGGGTTAAATGTTCTGTCTCGATTTCCTTTAATCTTTTTCCAATAATTCTTGTATCCTCTCCATTAACATTTTTATCTCTTAATTTTTTAATCAATTCTATTACTTCTTTTTTAGCGGATACAATATGTTTTGATAATTTAGACCTTTCAATTTCCTGGATTTTTTCAGCATTTATTTTTTGATATTCATAATTTCTCTTCAGTTCATCATGTAATATTTCAGTCCTTGCAATCAGTTCTGCAGCAGCTTCTGCAGAATTTTGTTGTTTAATCCTCTCTTTCTCAAGTCCTTTAATAATACTGTTAATATTATCAACTTCTTTTGGCTTAAGATAATTTGCAGCTTCGTTGAGTATGCTTTCATCGAGACCTATTCTCTTCGAAATGGATAAAGCATTACTTCTCCCAGGTATGCCCCAGTTGAGTATATATTTTGGCTTTAAAGAATCCTCATCAAAAGCAACTGATACGTTTTCAAATCTGGAGTCATTATATTTTAGTGACTTAATATCTCCATAATGTGTAGTTGCCAAAGTGATATCAGATTTATTTGCAAATTCTTTTAATAAAGCCATCGCAAGAGCACTTCCTTCAATAGGATCTGTACCAGATCCAATCTCATCTAACAAAACAACTGATAATCCTTTCTTTTTATCAAGTGAATCTAATATCTCTTTAATGCGGGATATGTGTCCACTGAAGGTAGATAAATTTTCCTCTAATGATTGATTATCTCCTATATCTACATATACATTTGGACAAAAAGGGATAACAGGATTATTAGTTGAGGGTATCAATAATCCCGCTCTAGCCATAAGTAAAGACAAACCCAAGCCTTTTAAAGCTGCCGTTTTGCCTCCAGTATTTGGACCTGTAATAGCTACAACCTTAATATTTCTATTTATATGAAAATCGACTGCCACTGGGGGAGGAGCTCCATTTTTCTTATATTCCCAAATTAATAACGGATGAGAAAACCCAATTAAAGAAATAATAGGATTTTTCTCAAACGTAGGAGTTTTGCCTCCAATCCATTTCGAATATCTTGAACGAGTTAGAGCATTTTCTAATCTCAATAAAATAGATGCCATTTCAATAAGATTTTCTGAATTATCACTAACAACTTGGGACCATTTCTTAAGTAATTTGAATTCTTCTGCAGTGATCCTAGCCTCTAAAGAAGCAATCTTATTACCTTTAGTAACTACACTATCAGGCTCAAAATATACTGTATTTCCTGAAGATGAAGAGTCATGAATTATGCCTCTAAATTTATCTACGTAATTAACTTTCACTGCTAAAACAGGTCTACCATATCTATCTCCAATAGTAGTATCTTGCAAATAAGCTAAATTCTTTTGAATAAATTTCTCAACTAATATTTTTCTTTCAAGTTTTTTAGATAATAATTCTTTTCTAAGAATAGAAAGATCATTACTAGCATTGTCTGAAATCCTTCCATTATATTCAATGCCTTTTATAAAAATCGTTTCGATATTCTGATGGTCAATTAAATTTTTTATAAATGATGAAATATAAGGCCTTTGTTCAAAATCTAAAAAGATTTTTTTTAAATTTCTTGCTGCAGCAATTGTTTTCGCTATTTCTAATAACTCAGAAGATAAAATTACACCTCCCTTGGAACAAATTTCAATATTTCCAGTAATATCAAAAACACCAGAAAAACTAATTGATTTATCTAAATTATCTTCTAGCTCATTTATTTCAACAGTTTCATTCAAAAGTCTTTTAGAGGCTTGGTATTCTGAAGGAATACCAAAACTTAAAATTGCTCGTTTACCCATTTCCGTTGAGGCGAATGAAGATAAATGAGTTTTTAATGAATTCCACTCTAAAAGACTTAAAGATTCTTCTTCTAAGGTGTTATCTGAATATGATTTTTTAAAATAACTTTTCTCTTGCATACAAAAAAAGAATCAAACATTCGATTGAATCCCTTCAGGAGGAACATAAAGCATCTCGAGCCAGTTTCCTTCAGTATCCTTCATATAAAAAGATGCTGTTCCATCTCTATGTTCATGTAAGGGACCAACTTTTACTCCAGAATTTTTTAAATCATTTTGAATATTTTCCACATCTTTTTTATTTTTAAAATGAAAAGCAAAATGAGGGCCCGCGGCTTTGTAGCTAGGCCCCAACAACGCAAGTCCATCTTTCCCTTTACCAGCTTCTAAATAAGACCAATCTTTATCGTCCCAAACTAAATTCATACCAAGCTTAATGTAAAAAGATTTCGCCCTTTCGAGATTCTCTACTCTAAGTGCAATGTGACCAATCCTATTTACTCTTTGTGAAAACTTCAAAACAAAGCAGTTAATTTATTACTTACCTAAGAATAAACCAAATTTTTGTCAATAATGAGTTTTAAGTATCCTGCAACCATTGAGATGCATCACAAGCATGATAAGTGAGTATTAATTTTGCTCCAGCTCTTTTAAAACTAAGCAATGTTTCTAAAACAATATCTTTTTCATTAATCCAGTTCTTCATA
>CACBAW010000004.1 GCA_902537275.1 uncultured Synechococcaceae cyanobacterium | reverse complement strand
TTACTAGTTTTTATTTTTTCAATAATTTCCATTTTTTTAGGTCTCTTTTATAAAGTTATCAGTCCATTCATACCCTTTTTCCTCAAGCTCTAAAGCAAGATCACTCTCACCAGTTTTTATGATTTGTCCGTCTGACATAACATGGACATAATTTGGTTTAATTTCATCTAATAATCTTTGATAGTGAGTAATAAGTATAATTCCAGTTTGTGCATTAGATATTTTTTTAATTCCTGATGCCACTATTCTTAGTGCATCGATATCTAGACCAGAATCGGTCTCATCTAATATCGCTATCTTGGGCTCAAGTAAAGCCATTTGCAGAATCTCATTTCTTTTTTTTTCACCTCCCGAAAAGCCTTGATTTACACTCCTTGATAGGAATGCGTGATCCATTTTCACAATTTCTAATTTTTCTTTAACTAATTCTTCAAAATCAAAAGTATCCAATTCTTCTTTGTTAAGGAATTTCCTTCTAGCATTAGTTGAAACTCTAAGAAACTCAAGATTACTAACTCCTGGAATCTCAATTGGATATTGAAACCCAAGAAAAATTCCTGATTGAGATCTTTCTTCAGGTTCTAGAGAGTTTATGTTTTCCCCTAAAAATTTTATATCGCCATTTGTAATATTATACGAGGGATGTCCTGCAATGATTTTTGAAAGAGTACTTTTGCCACATCCATTTCTTCCCATAATGGCATGGATTTCTCCAGGATAGACAGTCAGTGAAACTCCTTTCAAAATTGGAAGATTATCAGTAGATGCGGAGAGATTTTCAACTTCTAAAATTGGATCTGATTCTTTCATTTTACTTTGCATTCCAGTTTAGAAATTGATTACTTAACCTACTGATCCCTCTAGTTTAAGTGCCAGTAACTTATCTGCTTCAGCAGCAAATTCCATAGGTAATTGATTAAATACATCTCTGCAAAAACCACTGACCATCATGGATACTGCCTCCTCAAATTCTATGCCTCTGCTTTGGAGATAAAAAAGTTGGTCTTCTGAGATTCTACATGTGCTTGCTTCATGTTCAATTTCAGAATTGGGTTGTTGAGATTTGATGTAAGGGAATGTATTTGCAGAAGCTTGATCTCCTATTAACATTGAATCACATTGACTGTAATTTCTTGATCCTTTAGCTTTTGTGCCCATTTTGACAAGACCTCTGTAGCTATTTTTTGAGTTACCTGCACTAATACCTTTGCTAACAATAGTTGATTTGGTCTTAGGACCAATATGGATCATTTTTGTGCCGGTATCTGCTTGCTGAAGATTATTGGTGAGAGCCACTGAATAAAATTCTCCTATGGATTCTTCTCCTAAAAGAAGACAGCTAGGATATTTCCATGTAATTGCAGACCCTGTTTCAACTTGCGACCAGCTAATTTTACTTCTCTTACCTAAACATTTTCCTCTCTTGGTGACAAAATTAAAAATTCCGCCAATACCTTCTTCATCACCAGCATACCAATTTTGCACTGTTGAATATTTTATTGAGGCGTCGTCTAATGCTATAAGCTCTACAACTGCAGCATGTAGGGTATTTGTATCAAACATTGGAGCTGTACAACCTTCTAGATAACTTACAGAACTTGCTTCTTCAGCAATGATTAGCGTTCTTTCGAATTGTCCTGAATCTCCACTATTAATTCTGAAGTAGGAAGATAGATCCATAGGGCAGGTGACACCTTTTGGGATATAAACAAAAGAACCATCACTAAAAACTGCAGAATTTAGAGCCGCAAAATAATTATCACTAGCTGGAACTACTGTACCTAAATATTTTTCAATCAAATCCGAGTGATTTTTTACTGCTTCACTAATTGAGCAAAATATAACTCCATGTTCAGCAAGTTCTTCTCTAAAAGTTGTGGCTATAGAAACACTATCAAAAACAGCATCTACTGCTACATTTGTGAGTTTTTTTTGCTCCGTGAGGGGTATTCCTAATTTGTCAAAAGTCTCAAGAAGTTTGGGATCAACTTCATCTAAGCTAGAAATTTTCTCTTTTTGTTTAGGAGCAGAGTAATAAATAATATCTTGATAATCAATTTTTTTATATCCCAATGCTGCCCAATCAGGCTCTTTCATTTTTTGCCATTTTTTAAAGGCTTTTAATCTAAAATTAAGAAGAAATTCTGGCTCTTCTTTTTTCTTTGAAATTAATTTTATGATATCTTCATTTAATCCCTTTTCTATTTTTTCAGATTCAATATCAGTAACGAAACCATATTTGTAAGGCTCTTTTACTACATCTTTAACTAAATTTTCGTTGACCATGTTATCAAAAATAACTTATTACAATTAGCTTTATATACTTTAACGAAAGATAGCCCCAATATTGAGTTTTTTTCCTTTATTAAATCTAAAAATTAATGTCTAATCATCTTGATCCCTCGTCTAACCTATTAAACAAAGAAACTATTCAAGAAATTGATAATCTTGATCTACCTATAATGCAGAAACATCATTTAAGAATACTCGCTCATTGCCTTCAGATTTTAAAAAATATTAATGTAGATAATAGTTTGGAATGTCAAAATCAAAATCCCTTAAGAGAATGGTGTGATAACCAATCCAAAAAATTTGATGATAAAAAATTTAGTGATCTTTTTTATGAGCAGTTAGAATCAACTTCGAAAAAATTAAGTACTTTTTCAAAAAAAATAGGTAAACGTACTGAGGATTTAGAGATAGATGATTTGATACTTCTAATTAAACAACGCTGAATTCTCTTTTATTTAAATGATCCCGAAGAAAAAATATATTTTTGTTGAGTCGTTAACAAATTCAGGTAATAAAATTTAAAAAAAAAGAAAATTAATTTACATTTCAAAAAGATCTGAAAATTAATTAATTTCTTTAATACCAACTGTTTTGAAGAGAAATATCAATTTTGAGAATTTTTTAGTAGTCAGAGGATCCTGACGACAGGCCAAAAAGACACACAATTCCTAAAAAAAAAGAACATACTGATCCCAAACAAAAACGGAGAATTTAAAGTGGCTGATGGGATCATGAATAAAGATCAATTACTCTCACTAACCCTCAGACAATTACGTCAAGAAGCAAGCAAATTATCGGTCCCGCTGTACAGTCGCAAAACAAAAGCTGTTTTAGTTGATTTAATAATTAAATATCAAGAAAAATTTACAAAAAAAATATACACTACACCTCCTGAGTCAAAATCTGAAGAAAATTATGAGTCCAATTTTTTCAACAGTAGTGAAGAAGTTAAAACAAATGTTGTTTTCCTGCCCCGAGATCCAGATTGGGCTTATGTTTTTTGGCAAATTTCTGATGTAGATAGAGAAAAAGCACAATCTCTGGGAGCTAATAAATTATGTTTACGATTATTTGATGCATCTGGTTCTGAAGGTAGCAACTTGAATCAAGGAACATTAAGGGAGATAGCAGTTGATAGTTACAGTACTGAGTGGTACTTGCCAATCCCACTTGCAGATAGAGATTATAAAGTTGAATTAGGTTACAAATATGGCTTCAACTGGATGTCATTGGCATTTTCTTCGATAAGCCATGTTCCTAGGTCCCATCCTTCTGAGCAAATTCTAGACAAATTTGTACCTTTTAATCTAGATTCCACTTCTGAGTCAATCCCAGATATTTCTAATCCTGTTGTTTCAGAACAAAATGGTATGCACGAAAGGTTATACCAAGCAGCAACTAACATCCCTCTCAGACGAAAAGTTGGTTCTGAAGAATTTATGGAAAATGTAAATTCAACAAACTTCAATGAGAATCCCACAGACTCAGGTGCTGGTAAATGGTCATCAGGTTTAAATGATTCTGGCAGCGGTATTGTTAATAATAGATCTTTTTGGCTCGTTGCTGATGCTGAATTAATTGTTTATGGAGCTACAGAACCTTCTGCAAAACTGACAATAGGTGGACAAGATGTACCTCTTGCTGCAGATGGTACTTTTAAAATTCAAGTTCCTTTTAGAGACGGGACTCAAAAATATGATATCAAAGCTGTTGATGTATCTGGTGAGCAAGAAAAAAGTATATCAATGAAATTTGATAGAACTACACCACTTGACAATACTAATGAAAAAGATAATGCTGAGACTGAGTGGTTTTAATAAAATAAATTAATGCTAAAAAAAATTGTAGCTTTTACTCCATTGTTTGGTGCATTAACGTTTCCATTAATAGTTCCAATTACAATTTCTAAATTTGGTGTTAACTATGGCATTCTTAGTGCATTATTAATTTCTTCATTATGGTTTATCGCTATGTTAAGAACTTCCGAAATGCCACATTAATTTAGTTAGATTTTTTGGAAGTTTCTTAAAAATATGAATCAGGTTAGTGTAATTAATATCAATTCTCCTTTTCTAGATCAAAAACCAGGTACCTCTGGATTAAGAAAAAGTACTTTAAAGTTTCAGGAAGAACATTATCTACAAGTTTTTATTGAAGCAATCTTACAATCATTAGAAGATTTAAAAGATTCAACATTAGTAGTTGGTGGTGATGGCAGATATGGCAATATTGAAGCAATAGAAAAAATTGTCCAAATATGCATTGCTCATAAAGTTCAAAAGGTTATTGTCCCAAAATACGGTTTATTATCTACTCCTGCGACATCACATTTAATTAGAAAAGAAAACGCTATTGGTGGAATTATTCTTTCTGCAAGCCATAATCCTGGTGGAATAAATGGCGACTTTGGAGTGAAATTGAATATCTCAAATGGTGGCCCAGCTCCTGAGATAATTACTAATAAGATTTTCAAGGCTTCACAATTACTAACTAGTTATAAAATTTGTAAAATTCAATTACCTGATTTTAGTGCTTATGGAACTCATTCTTATGGTGAAACAACCTTAGAAATTATTGATGGATTAAAAGATTATTCTAATTTGATGGAGAAAATTTTTGATTTTGATCAAATTAGTGATTTTTTAAAAAAAGACTTCTCGTTAATCTTTGATGCAATGAATGCGGTTACAGGCCCATATGCAAAAAATATTTTTGTTGAAAAAATGGGTCTTGCCCATGATTGTGTCATGAATGGTAACCCTTTAAAAGATTTTGGAGGTTTACATCCTGATCCTAATCTTACTTATGCATCCCACTTGGCTGATTTGTTATTAAATAAAAAATCTTATAGTTTTGGTGCCGCATGCGATGGAGATGGAGATAGGAATATGATTTTAGGAAGTGGATGTTTTGTAAATCCTAGTGATAGTCTTGCAGTTATCACTGCAAATACAAAATGTGTCCCTGGTTATAAAGATGGTATTACAGGTGTGGCACGATCCATGCCAACAAGCTCAGCGGTTGATAATGTTGCTCGAGCATTAAATATACCTTGTTTCGAGACACCTACTGGTTGGAAGTTTTTTGGAAATCTTTTAGATTCTAATTTGATTACTTTATGTGGAGAAGAAAGTTTCGGAACAGGTAGTAATCATGTGAGGGAGAAAGATGGACTATGGGCTGTTTTGTATTGGTTACAAGTTTTAGCTGAGAAAAAATGTTCGGTGAGTGATTTGATGCAGAATCATTGGAAACAATTTGGTAGGAATTATTATTCAAGACATGATTATGAGGCAATTCCCTCAAATATTGCTAATCAAATCTTTGGCAACCTAACTTCTATGCTCGAAAATTTGAAAGGAAATAGTTTTGCCGGTCATCTAGTTAAAGTTGCAGATAACTTTTCATATTTAGATCCAGTTGATAATTCTATAAGTGAAAATCAAGGTTTAAGATTAGTGCTTGATGATAATTCTCGAGTAATTGTGCGCCTCTCTGGAACTGGAACAAAGGGAGCAACATTAAGACTTTACTTTGAGAAATTTTTTAATCCTCAACAGAATCTTTCGTTAAATCCTCAGATCGCCTTGAAACCTCTAATAAGTGATTTAGATGCTTTATTAAACATTTCAAAACTTACTCAAATGGAAACTCCTACAGTAATTACATAGAATTGAAACTAATGATTTTTTGATTTTATTTATATGCATTCAGATAATTTATTCACTAATTATTCTCAATTAGAAAATAATGTACCTTTGGCAGATAAATTACGACCAAAGAATTTGGAAGATTTTTTTGGTCAACAACCAATCCTGAATGAGAATTCGCTTTTAAGAAATGCAATATTAAATGATAAGATTAGTAATTTTATTTTTTCTGGCCCTCCTGGAGTTGGAAAAACTACATTAATTGAAATTATTTCCTTTAATACGCGTTCAAAATTAATTAAGTTAAATGCAGTATTATCAAGTATTAAAGAATTAAGAAATGAAATCGCTAATGCAAAAGATAGATTAATAAATTCAAAAAGAAAAACAATTTTATTTATCGATGAAGTTCATAGATTTACATCAGTTCAGCAAGATGCTTTATTACCTTCAATAGAAAATGGAACTATAACTTTTATTGGTGCTACAACTGAAAACCCTTTCTTTGCTGTTAATAAAGCGCTTGTTAGTAGGTCTCGTATTTTTACACTACTTCCTTTGGCAGAAAATGATTTGCAGAAAATAATACAAAGAGTCATAACTCACTATTCTAAAAAAAAGGATTCAAAAAAGGTTTATTTAACTCAAGATGCTATGAGTCATTTAATTAAATTTTCTGGCGGTGATGCAAGAACATTAATCAATGCGCTAGAGATGGCTATAGAAACAACTTATGAAAATGATGCTAAAGAAATCAACATTAATCTCTCAATAGCAGAGGATGCAATTCAAAAGAAAAATATTGTTTACGATAAAAATGGTCAAAATCATTACGATGTAATAAGTGCCTTTATCAAGTCCATAAGAGGTTCTGATCCGGATGCAACTTTATTCTGGCTTGCAAATATGCTGGAGGCTGGTGAAGATTCTAATTTTATTTTTAGAAGATTACTTATATCTGCTAGTGAAGATATTGGGATAGCTGATCCTAATGCCATAGTAGTTGTACAATCCTGTTGTGATGCTTTTGATAGAGTTGGTTTTCCAGAAGGATTATATTTTTTAACGCAGGCTTCTTTATATTTAGCTATGTCTCCAAAAAGTAATAGTACAAAAAGTATTTTTAAAGCAATTGAAACAATAAAATCTACCAATGCTTTTGATGTTCCACTTCATTTAAAAAATAATTCCAATAGTTATGTCAATCCTCATAATTATCCAGGTAATTGGATCGCACAAGATTATCTTCCTAAATCTTTAAGAGGTTTAAAAATATGGGAACCAAATAATAATGGATGGGAAAAAATTAAATATGAAGAACTGCTTAGAAGAAAAGAAAACTAAAAATTTTTCGAACAACAAATAATCTCAGGATTAAAAGAAGTTTTTTCTTTGTAGGCTAAAGCGATAGTCCAATTATGGAAGTTAATCTGTGAATAATTTAAATGTATGTTTTTCTTCTTATGAATTAAATCTTTTGGCTTTTCAAAATATTGCCAATGGTTAATGTCTTTAGCTAATTTTCCATGATCCCATTTTAAAGCCGCTTCAACAGCACACCATTGATTTAATATCATATTTTTTGTCAAATAATTATTATGGTTTGATTTATTGGTATGAAAAAAATATTTTTCTGCAAATTTTAAATGGTTAAAATCTCTATCTGTTCTCTCAATATCAATACCTATTTTGCTTTTATGCCAGACTATAATAATTGCATCTTTACAGTGACTTAAACTAATATTTCCCATCCCTGAGGGTAAACTTGGAGGTTCTCCAGGGTGAGCATTAATTGGAATTTTGAGGGGTTCTAAATCAAAAAGTGTTGAAAGTGATTGTCGCAAATAAGCTCTTGTTTCTAAAAAAATCTTTGATCTTGAACTTGTAAGGTTTTTTGCAGTTTTAATTTCTTCTACCGTTGCGACATCTTGCACACCTTTAATCTCATAAAACCAAATTTTTGGTATTTTATATCTATACTTATTTAATAATTTCAATGGCTCTTAATGTTGGCGACAAAGCACCAGAATTTAAATTAAAAGATTCTTTTGAGAAAGAAGTTTCTCTTAGTGATTTTAAAGGTAAAAGAATAATACTATATTTTTATCCAAAAGATAATACTCCAGGATGTACTAAAGAAGCATGTAATTTTAAAGATAATTGGGATTTACTCCAAAAAAATAATATTGTGGTGCTTGGTATTAGTAAAGATAATGCATCCTCTCATCAGAAGTTTATAGAAAAATTTAATTTACCTTTTATTCTTTTGACTGATCCTGAACCCTTTAAAGTTTCTTCTGATTACGATAGCTATGGACTTAAGAAATTCATGGGAAAAGAATATATGGGAATGATGAGAAATACTTTTTTGATTGATACTAATGGTAAAATCGAAAAAATCTACTTAAAGGTGAAAGCAGCAATAATGGCTGATCATATAATTGCTGACCTTAAGTTAAGCTAATTTTTTATGGACAGGTGGTGAATAATCATCCCCTCCATAACTAAATCCGGAGCATTGATAATATTTTCTTTATGAGTCTTTATAGATTTTGTAAGGAGTTCAGAGTCTCCTCCACAGATCACTAAAATATCGTTTGCCGGATTAAATAAACTATTAATCACACCAGTAAGAGAGTTGATTACTCCTTTTAAAATTGCTTCTTCTGTGTTTATTGAAAAATCTTTGATCGGAATATCATATTTTTTGGGAACTGTAAGATTTTTTGTATTTTGTTCCATTGACTTTAATTGTGTTAGAAAACCTGGAATAAGTTGACCTCCAATGATAGATCCATTTGAATTCAATTTTGTTATCGATAATATTGTTCCAAAATCTGCAATTAGCAAATCTCTTTTTAAAGGGTTTTCAATAATTTTTAGAGCTGCAAGACAAGCAAGAGCTCTATCAATTCCAAAGTAATCAGGAAGATTTGATAAATGAATATCTTTAGTTTTTATTTCATTTTCTTTTTTCAGCAAAAAATTTGGTAGTTTTCCTACAGAAGCCCAAATTAATTGATCAAGATCTATGTTTTCGGGAACTTTTTCCTCTTTTTTGGTATGAAAGAATCTAGATTGATTTTTAGAATATTTAGCCCAATGAAGCCTACTATTGCCCACTAATAAAAAATTTATATCTGAGACCATTGTTTTATGATCAATTTAATCATTAGTGTGTATTCCACATTCTTGTTTAATCCCCCCAAATCTTGTATTTCTGCCTTTAGTTTCGATACCATCAGGACTACTTGAATGCCAATCGCCTACAGAAGAATAACCTTTGATAAAAAGTGGATGGGCAGGTAAGTGATTCTCTTCCATATAATAAAAAATATCTTTATTTGTCCAATTTAATAAAGGTCTTAAAGAAAGTCTTTGACGAATTACGTCTAGGAATTTCATTTTGGTTCTATTTTCTGTTTGACTTGATCTAACACCGCTTGCCCAACAGTAAATATTATATTTTTCTAGCCCAGTATCTAAAGGTTTAATTTTTCTTAACTCATGATACTTATCTAAATCGCTCTCTTTGTTTGTTTCCCAGAGTTTTCCGTATTTAGCCTCCATTCTTGCTGGAGATAATTCACTTTGCAGAACTTCTACTTCTAAAGATAAATCTTCAATCAGCTTTTCAGCGTAATGGTATGTTTCTGGAGGAAGATAACCTGTGTCTATCCAAAATATTTTTATTTTTTTTTGCAGACATAATTTCCTAACCATATTTAAAAGGACTGATGACTGAATGCCAAAACTTGTTGTAATAGCAAATTGATTATCAAACTTTTCATAACCCCAAGTAAGCATTTCTTGAGGCTTCATATCTATTAGCTCTTGATTAAACTTCCTTAAATTAGGTTGAATATCTTTGTGATTGTTTAGTATCATTCTTCAATTTGATTATGAGTTTAATGTTATTTCGCTCAATTTAAAAATTATTCGTATAGTTTAATAATACATTTACGTATAACAATATTTCGCTAATGAAATCAATACAAAAACCAATAGTAATAGTTGGAGCAGGTTTTGCAGGTATGACATTTGCTTTGAATTTAAAGAATCTTAATCCCTCTCTACCGATTCTTGTAGTTGATTCTGAAACTAACTTCATATTTAAACCTTTAATGTACGAAGTTTTAAGTAAAGAAATAAGAAGTTGGGAAGCTACCCCAAAATTTGCAAATATTTTTTCTGATGCAGGCATAACTTTTTTAAGAAATTGTTTAACCAAGATTTCTTTCAAAGAAAATATTCTTGAATTTAGCGACGATTTAAAATTAAGTTATCAATATCTTGTTATCTGTACAGGCTCTATTCCAAATAGTTTTTTAATAAAAGGTGTAGATGAAAATTGTTATTTTTTTAATGATTTTAACGATCTAAATAAATTAAGATCTTTTTTAAAAAAATCACAAAAAACTGCCCTTCAAAAAAAGTTATTTATAGTTGGAGGAGGTCCTTCTGGTATCGAATTGGCATGTAAAATTAAAGATATATTTAAAGACCAATTTGAAATTAATGTAATAGAAAAATCAAATGAAATACTTAATAAAAACAAAATTTTTAATAGAGAACAAGCAGAGCAAGCATTAGAAAAAAGAAAAATCAACGTTCTTTTGAATTCCAAAGTGAAAGAAATCTCAGAAACTAAAATTAATATTTCTAGTGAGGTTGGAATAACTTCTTTGGATAAAGATATTGTGATTTGGACTGCTGGTGTGAAACCTAATTTGTCTTACTTAGAAACTGATGAAATAACAAAAAAATTTGGACGAATATTAGTTAATAATAATTTGCAAATAGAAAACCATAAAAACTGTTTTGCTATTGGCGATATTTCAGTTATTGACGGAATGGAGGATTTACCCATAACTGCTCAGGTCGCTATGCAGGAAGGAAATTATCTGGCTAATAATTTAGAACTTTTAATTCAAGGTAAAGATCTTTCACCATTCGAATTTCAAGATAACGGTGAAATGATTAGCCTAGGAATAGGCGACGCTTCAATATCTGGACTTGGGGTTACTTTATCTGGGAAGTTAGCTTTTGAGGCAAGAAGACTTATATATGCTTCCAAGTTGCCTGATATTACAGAAAGCTTGAAATCTGCTTCTTCATGGATATTTCAGAAAAAATCTATTTTTAAAAAGTTTCTTAAAAACGATTATTCCAATTAAACTTTTTTGAAATATTGTTTTTGGGTATATTGAGTTAAATAAGTTTCGTATGAATTTAATTGCAGAAGTTATTAATAATTTTGATGCGTTTATAACGGTAGTTCTTTTAATAATGTCAATAATTTTGTTTATTAAAAATACTATCGCGCCAGAATTGACTGGTTTGTTATGTGTTGGAATATTTATTGCTACTGGGGTTCTTTCTCCTGAAAAAGCTTTAGCTGGATTTGGTAGCCCGTCCTTAATTACGCTTATGGGTTTATTTGCAGTTTCCTCTGCATTATTCAAAAGTGGTGCCTTAGATAGAGTGAGAGAATTGATTTCTTCTGAAAGTATTAGAACTCCAAGGAAATTAATTTCTTTAATTGCTTTTTTGATTGCTCCAATATCTGGAATTGTACCTAATACGCCAGTAGTAGCATCTTTGTTACCTTTAATTGAAAGTTGGTGCGAGCGAAGAAATATATCACCATCAAAAGTTTTATTACCTCTTTCTTTTGCTACTTTACTCGGTGGAACTCTTACATTATTAGGCAGCTCAGTAAATCTGCTCGTAAGTGATATCAGTCAACAATTAGGTTATGGCGCTTTGGAATTATTTAGTTTGACTTCAATAGGAATTCCTGTGTGGCTTATAGGTACAACCTATATGATTCTTGTTTCTGACATGCTTTTGCCAGATAGAGGGAGAGATAAGGAGTTTATCAAAAATGGTGATATGAATATATATTTTACTGAAGTTACCATTCCCTCTTCTTCAGAATTAGTTGGACAATCTGTTAGAAATAGTAGATTGCAAAGACGATTTGACGTTGATGTTCTGGAATTGCAACGAAATGGAAAAGTTATTCTTCCTCCTCTGGCTGATAGAAAGATTGAACCGGATGATAGATTAATAATCCGTGTTACAAGGTCAGACTTATTTAGGCTGCAGCAGGAACACACTATTTTATTAGGAGAAAACAAAACATCTTTCGATGGAGCTAATGTTTTTTCAGATGATGAAGGTACTAAGACCTTTGAAGCCTTGTTACCAGCTGGGTCAACTCTAGCTGGTGCAAGTTTGAGAGAATTAAGATTTAGGCAACGTCATAATGCAACAGTTTTAGCTTTAAGAAGAGGTCAACAAACTGTTCAGGAGAGATTAGGCCAAGCTGTTTTAAGGGCTGGAGATGTTTTATTATTGCAAGCACCGTTAGATTCAATAAGAGGTTTGCAAGCTAGTAATGATTTGCTTATTTTAGATCAATTCGAAGACGACTTACCATTTTTGATTAAAAAACCTATATCGATTGCAATTGCAATAGGAATGGTGGTTTTGCCTTCGGTATCAAACATTCCATTGGTAGGTTCAGTTCTTTTAGCAGTCATCGCTATGGTAGCTTGTGGATGTTTAAGACCTGCAGAGATACAAAAATCAATTAGGTTAGACGTCATTTTATTGTTGGGATCTTTATCATGCTTTAGTGTAGCTATGCAGGTAACAGGATTAGCAGATTTAATCGCAGTCAATCTAAACTTTGCCCTTGATGGAATGCCACTGTATTTTGCACTAGTCGTAATTTTTGTATCGACAGTTATTCTTACACAATTTATAAGCAATGCTGCTTCTGTTGCTTTGATTTTGCCTGTAGCTATTGAATTCTCAAATGTTATAGGCATTTCACCAAGCGCTTTAATAATGATTGTTTTGTTTGGTGCAAGTCAATCTTTCTTGACTCCAATGGGTTATCAAACAAATTTAATGGTTTATGGTCCTGGAAGATATAGATTTTTTGATATCGCAAAATATGGAGCTGGATTAACACTTATAATGTCATTTACAGTGCCAGCATTGATAATTTTAAATTACGGGTAATATCGTGAATTTAACAAGTAAGGTGTATAAGATCAAAGATGCTTACAAAAAGCTATCAGTACCACAATTCACTATTGTTACAGGCTTGTTTATTATTTGCCTCGGAACTTTAATTTTGAGTTCACCATTATGTTCATCTTCAAAGGTTGGTTTGTGGGAAGCATTTTTTACATCGACTTCTGCAATAACCGTTACTGGCTTAACCATAATAGATATTGGTGTTGATTTAAATTTCTTTGGCCAAGTTTTCTTAGCTTTTATGCTTTTATCAGGTGGTCTAGGATTAATGGCTATTACGACATTTTTACAAGGGTTTGTTGTAAAAGGTACAAAGCTAAGAACTAGATTAGATAAAGGAAAGACTCTAGATGAATTTGGAGTTGGAGGAATTGGCCGAACTTTTCAAAGCATTGCTATTACAGCGATTAGTATCATATCCTTAGGAGCAATCGTTTTATATTCTTTTGGATTTGTAGATATTCAAAATAATTGGGAAAGACTATGGTCCTCAATTTTTCACAGCATATCTGCATATAACAATGCAGGATTTTCTTTAAGGTCAAATAGTCTCCAAGACTACAGAGCAAATTATTTGGTTAATTTTGTTTTTATTTTTCTCATTGTAATGGGTGGATTGGGATGGCGGGTTATTGATGATATTTGGAGTAATAAAAGAAATCTTTCTTATAAAAAATTAAGCCTTCATTCAAGACTAGTTATTAGGACAAGTTTGTCTCTAATAGTATTCGGATCATTAGGATTATTTATTACTGAATCATTGTTAAATAGTCAATTTTTCAATGATTTGAATTTTTTTGAACGGTTAATGTCATCAATCTTTGAAACAGTAAGTGCAAGAACTGCAGGTTTTACAAATTACCCAATCTCTTTGAACTCTATATCAGATACAGGCCTATTGTTATTAATGATTTTAATGTTTATTGGAGCAAGTACAGGAGGTACTGGTGGTGGTATAAAAACAACTACATTTATCGCATTAATGGCTGCCACTAGATCAACCTTAAGAGGTCAGAAAGATGTAATTATTAGCAATAGATTAATTTCAGATAAAGTTATTCTAAAGGCGGTTGGAATCACAGTTGGATCTTTGCTTTTTGTTCTTTTAATGGCAATGTTGCTAAGTACAACAAATACCTTTGTTAGTAAGGAATCTTTCACATTCCTAGAAATTCTGTTCACTTGCATATCTGCATTTGCAACTGTTGGTTTTGATATTGGTTTAACTGCAAAATTAAATCATTTCGGCCAATTTATTCTTATCGTAGGAATGTTTGTGGGCAGACTGGGTATCCTTTTGCTTTTAAGTGCACTTTGGCAGGCTCTATATAAGAGTAGAATAGATAGACAAAAGAGAATTGGCTATCCTAGGGCTGATCTTTATGTTTAGGATTGACTGAGTTTTATTATGGCTGATTGGTGGCAGTGGTCTCAAAAGAGAGAAAAAGAAGCCCTCACTTTTGCAGTTGTTGGCGTTGGAAGATTTGGAACTGCTGTTTGTAGAGAACTTATAAGTAATGGTGCAGATGTTTTGGCTGCAGATTATTCGGAAAAAGCTATTGATGATTTGAGACAATTGGAACCTTCTATAGAAGCTAGAGTTATAGATTGTACTGATGAAGAGTCTATGAAGGAATCTGGAATACTTGAATTGAATACTGTTGTAGTAGGTATAAGTGAACCTATTGAAGCAAGTATAACAACGACACTTATTGTTAAAGATAGTGAAGGTAGCAAAGTGAAAAGAGTAATAGCAAGAGCCACGAGTGACTTACACGAAAAAATGTTAAAAAGGGTAGGTGCAGACAAAGTTGTTTTCCCTTCTAGAATGCAAGGTGAGAGATTAGGTTTAGAACTAGTTAGACCAAATCTAATTGAAAGATTGGAACTCGATAACCAAACTGGTATAGATGAAATCACTGTTCCAGAGGAATTTATTGGAAGATCTTTAAGAGATTTGAATTTAAGGAAAAATTATTTAGTTAATGTTCTTGCAGCAGGACCAGCTGAACAGTTAACAGTGAATCCTCCAGCAAAATATATCTTAGAAAGAGGAAATATTTTGGTAGTAATGGGAAAAACTGCAGATTTACAGAAATTACCTCAGAATTAATTTTTTAATCAGATTTTTTATAATATCTAATCCTTTGAGTAGCTCTTTTTAATCTTCTGACGCTTTGTTTTTCAAGTTCGTTTCTAAATCTATCAGTATTTAAATTATTTTCTGAATCAAATGATTTTCCCCCCTTCTCGAAGTATTTTTTTATACCCTCTTGTATTAACACTTTTGCCATATTACTAACTGTCCTAGATTCATTATTGGCCAAAATAGTTAATTGTTCACAAATTAATTCTGGTAGAACCACTTGAATTCTGGGGGATTTAGGCTTCCCATTTGTTGAGTTTTGCCGGGTAGCCATGAGTCAAAGTTGATAACTGTTACTTATAAGTATACACAGTTAGTCAAGGATACTATCTTTGTGTATATTATTAGTAAGGAAATTTATGTCCGTATCAATTAATTGTTTTTATTGCCCCATGAAAAATTCAAGAAAACTTGACTCTCCTAAAAGGTTGATAATTGATAAAAAGAAAAAAAGATTAGTTAATTCTGATTCTCACGATAATGAAAATTGTGATGTTTTAGTGTCAGCTGTAATTAGTCCATATTTGTTAACTCATCTTCATCATATTCTTCAGCAGTCCGAGTATTGTGCACAAAAAGATGGTAGAAAATCTCACGCAGCTAACTTTGCGAAACTAAGAAAAGTTTTATGTTTAGACGCAAGAAGTATGGCAGATGCCTCTGCAAAAGAAATAAAAGATTCGGATAATGATTTATCTATTAATAAATATAATGAACAAAATGTGGCTTGAAGTAATAATCTATTAATAATAGATTTTAAAAACATGTCCAGTAATGCTGAAAAGCTCTATAAGTTAATAGCCAACGAGTTAAATATTTCTGTGACTAAAGAAGAGGTTATTGAATATTTGAGTACTATTGACGATGAGGCAACAAAAATGTGGCTAATTAAGGCTAGAGGAGGTCTTTAGGAAAAGGTTTAGAATAATTATTAGTTGGATTATTAATAGGTTTTGTCCTTTTATTGTAGCCACCTCCACCAGCTAAAGTCCAAAAAAACCAGTAACTTGGAATTGCAAGAGCTGCAGCTATGAAAATCACTACAATTTGTTCTATTCTTTTCATGATTTAATTTTATTCCACAAAATATTTTTTAGTTAATAAGCCACAGATTTTGTAAATTCTATTTTTAAAACAGTGATTAGATTTGAAGGTGTAAGCAAAATTTATTCTACGGATGTTGTTTTAAAAAATATTAATTGGGAGATTAAGAAAGGTGAAAAAGTTGGCTTAGTTGGCTCTAATGGTGCAGGTAAATCAACCCAATTTAAAATTTTAATTGGAGATGAAGAGCAAACAACTGGAACTATCATCAAAGAAGGAAATCCTAAAATTGCTCATTTAAAACAGGAGTTTGATTGTAATTTAAATTTTTCAGTGAGACAGGAATTAGAAAGTTCTTTTAAAGATATACAAATTGTTGCAATAAAACTTTTAGAAATTGAGAATAAAATGAAATCTTTGGATATAAAAAAAAATTCTGATCAACTCGAAATATTTGTAAATCAACTCGCAAAATATCAAGCAAAATTTGAAGCTTTAGGTGGTTATAAAATGCAATCTGATGTAGAAAAAATATTACCAAAATTAGGCTTTTCTATAGAGGACGCTGATAAATTAGTTGGTAACTTTTCAGGTGGCTGGCAGATGAAAGTTGCGCTTGGAAAAATAATCTTACAAAAACCTGATTTACTTTTACTGGATGAACCAACCAATCATTTAGATTTAGATACTATTTTCTGGCTAGAAGAATATCTATCTTCGCTTAAGATAGCTGTGATTATAATTAGCCATGATAGATATTTCTTAGATAAATTATGTAAAAAAATAATTTTTGTAGATAATGGAACTTCTGAAATATATAATGGTAACTATTCTTTTTTTGTCGAACAAAAATCTTTAAATCAAGAATCACAAAATAAGGCATATCAATTACAACAAAAAGAAATTGAGTTACAGAAGAGGTATATAGATAGATTTAGAGCTAGTGCAACTAGAAGTTCGCAAGCAAAGAGTAGAGAAAAACAACTAAAAAAGATTTCTAAAATTGAGGCTCCCATCACAAAATCAAAAAGTCCTGTTTTTAATTTTCCAGAATGCCCTCGCTCAGGAAAACTAGTTCTAAATATCAAAAATTTGTCTCATAGTTTTGAAGATAAAATTCTTTTTTTAGATGTTAATTTAAAAATTTCTTCGGGGGAGAAAATAGCAATATTGGGACCTAATGGCTGCGGTAAATCTACATTACTTAAAATTATTATGAAAAAAATAACTCCTGAAATTGGAGAAATTAATCTTGGTAAACATAATATAATCACTAGCTATTACGAACAGAATCAGGCTGAAGCACTTTCACTTGAAAAAAGGGTTATTGATTTAATATGTGATAAGTCTCCAGAATGGTCGCAAAAAAAAGTAAGAACATTTTTAGGAGGTTTTGGCTTTCAAAATGAAACTGTTTTTAAATATATTAAACAACTAAGTGGTGGAGAAAAGGCAAAATTAGCATTGGCGCTTATGATTATTAATCCTAGCAATTTTCTTCTTTTAGACGAGCCAACTAATCATTTGGATTTACAATCTAAAGAAAACTTAGAATTAGCAATTAAAGATTATAAAGGTTCATTATTAATCATTTCTCATGATCGGTATTTTATTTCAAAGGTCGCAAATAGAATTATCGAAATTAAAGATTCAAAGTTATCTTCATATAATGGTAACTACGAATATTTCTTAGAAAAAACTCAAAGTCATAAAAAAATTTGATTATTCTTTAATAAAGTTTACATTTGGCTAAGTAAGATCACTTATTTATCTTTACATAGATTACCGTCTTTGATTAATCTTAAAAATACAAAATAAGTTTTAAGAATTAGTATGAAAAACTATGAATTCCAAGAAAAACAGTTTCAAATTTCTGATCCTATTGAAAGTTATTTTGAATGCATAACTACTTGTGATATGAGGGATGGTGGATGTATTTCTAGATGTGTGGAAATACTTAAAAAGAATGAAAACTAAATCTTTTATTTATTTTTTAGATTAGAAATATCAGTTGGTATTACTTTTAATTGAATAAATTTATTTCTACGCTTCAATAGTATATTTACTTTTTTATTAATACCATTTTTACTAATTTGGTCTATGACGTCTGATGCTGTTTCAATATCTTTATTGCCTACTTTTATTATAATATCCTCTATCATTATTCCACTCTTTTCAGCTGGACTATTCGGTACTACATATCCAACTTTAACGACATTATTTTTTCTCTCATAATTACTTTCTTCTATTAAGCTAATCCCGATCATAGGATGTATTACTTTTCCATTTTTTATAAGTTGATAGGCAATTTCCTTAGCTTTATTAATTGGGATTGCGAAACTCAAACCTGCTCCTGGTCCTGACCTTATCAAAGTATTAATACCAATTACTTCTCCCTCGCTATTCAATAGTGGACCTCCAGAATTGCCAGGATTAATAGCAGCGTCTGTTTGTATCAAGTCAAGTTTTTTATCATATATTCCTAATTGAGTGACGTTTCTATTGAGATTACTAATGATACCAAGGGTAACTGTGTTTTTCAGTCCGAATGGATTTCCAACTGCTATCGCCCAATCACCAACTTTAATCTTTGCCGAATTGCCCAATTTTGCTTTTGGCCAAGGTCCTTTTCCTTCAATCTTTAGCACAGCTAAATCAGTAAAAAAGTCTTGTCCAATAAGTTTTGCTTCCAATTTTTTGCCATTGGTTAAACCAACAATCACCTTATCTGATCCATTCACAACATGAGCATTGGTCATTATCAGTCCATCTGCAAATATAAATCCACTACCTTGGCTTTGTTCTATCCTTGGTCGATTGTCATTAGGTAAATTTAATCCAAAAAATCTTTCAAAATATGGGTCCAAAAATAGTTGAGAATTTCCAGGAAATTTTCTTTTTTTAACATATCTTTGAGTATCAATTGTCACCACAGCTGCACCTGTTCTCTCTACTGCTTTAGTTATGAAAGATTTGTTTGAATATAAATTAACTTCATTAATTTTTGGTTTGCTTAATGATTGTGATATGACTTTTGAAGGATATGTAATTCCCAATGTAATTAATGAGCCCATTAGTAATAGCTTTTGAATGTATCTTTTCAATTTTAATTTTTTATGTTCTTCTAGAGATTTAATACACTGAATCAGTGTAATCTAAATATAACTACTAATTAAATTTATTGAATCTAGAAAATAATTTAATAACTTAAAGTAGCTAAATTTCTTTTTTTCGGGCTATGATACTAAAAAATAATTAACTATTTATAAGTTCGATGACAATTTTATTTCCAATCATATATTCTGCAGCCTTAACTTATTTAGTTTGGAAAGCTTTTAAAGTAATGTCTAATGGCTGGAGTATACCTGATAATAAAAATAAATCTTATAGTACTTCCAGTTTTAAACAAAAAAAGTACACAATACATCCAGAACTTTTAGATAAATCAGGAAACATAACAGAAGAGGAGTTATTAACAGTTAGATTTTCGAATGACAATGACTCTACATTAGAAGAAAAAGGTTCAACAACTGATTAATCAAATTATATTTGAGGAAAACAATTGGAATTAAGAACAAAAATTGTCTCAGCGGTAATAAGATCTCTCAAGTTGCCACCAAGGTTTCGTTTAAAAATAGTTAAAGAAGATCCAGTAAGACTAGAACTAAGTCTTACTCCCTCTTACGGTAAAAATCCAGTTATTGTTGGTATAGTTGAATCTTTAGACTTAGTCGCTCGAAGAGATAGAGAAGGTAGACTTCCCAGAGATCTTCAAGGGACATGGGACTGGACTGTTAGACATGGAAAAGTTAGTACTGGAGGTTGGAATCCTATGTTAAAAGAAGCATTGCAAACAATGTTTGATACAGGATTGCCAGCCATTGTATTTGAGGAGTTAACTGGAGATGAGTATCGACCTGTTGATGGTGTAAGACATGTTAAATAAATAATTTATTATTTATCATAAAGTCTTCCTTAAAACGTTAAAATAATTTGATAGACAATCCAGTTAATTATGAATAATGACAATCAACCAAGATTTGGCTTCGTAAATTTTGCAGAAACTTGGAATGGCCGTATGGCAATGATGGGCATCTTGATTGGACTTGGTACTGAATTAATTACTGGACAAAGTATTCTTCGACAAATTGGAATAGGTTAGTATTTACTTTACTTCTTCTGCATTCACTTCAATGGTACTTTCACTAGGCTTTTTATCAAATTGATTCTTATTACTAATATTTTCTAGATTTGCCCCACAGTTCATGCAGTTTTCACTTAAGCCTAAGGATATTGCACCGCAACTATTACATGTATTGATTTTTGATTTGTAAGAGTTAAAACCCATAAATATTAAAATTACTAATAGTAGAGTAATTAAAAATAATAGGAGTAGGATATTACCGATAAAGCTTATAAAAAAATTTATTCCAAAAATTGGAACAACTACAAGTATGATTAATGAGTAAGTAAGAAGATTTTTATTAGCTTTGAGAAAATAATTCATCTTAATTATTATTTATAATTTCTTTTTTTATTTAATAAAGTCATACTAGCAATAACTACGCTCCAACACTGTCCAAAATATAAAATTACTCCTAATAGCCATACCCATAAGGTAAGTACAAGAAAACCTCCAATAAAACCATATGCTTGAAATCTTACCCCAAGAGAAAGAATACTTTTACTTACTGCTAGGTTCAAAGTGGTTAGGCCAATTCCAATAAGAAAAGATCCAGGTAAAAGTGGTTTTAAAGGAACTTTTCGACTGGGCAAGAGGGCTTGTAATAAAAGAGCCATTAAAGAAAATCCGATTAGTGGTATTGCAAACTGACCTACTTGTAATAGCGGTAATTTTAACAATAAATCAGAAATAAGATTATTAGATTTTGAAATATTTTCTAAAACGTTATTTGGGATCATCCTAAGATTTGCACTAATCTGATCTAGTACCATTAAAAAACCAATAAAGAATACTATTAAAAAGGCTTCAACTCTATTTCTGAGAAACCTCGAAGCTTGCACTCTCCAAGCAGCATTTACTTTTTTAGAAGGAATTTCGTCTTCCCAAAGCCTATCCGAACCTCTTTGAAGAGATAGATATGCATTTCCTGCTGTAAAAAGCAAAAACATAGCCCCTAGAATACCTGCCCCAAAACCTTGATCTATCAAATTAAATAATGTTGTTTCTACTAACTCAACTACTGAAGGAGGTAAAAGCTGAGCAGCAATAGCAATGATTTGTTGATCTAATCCTTCTTGTTTACCAAGGAACCATGAAGCTATAGAAAGAGAAATTAGAAGAATAGGAAAAAATGATTGAAGTGTATAGTATGCAAATGCAGCGCTTAAATCAACACAATCAGATTTGCTCCATCGCTCACAAGCTCCCCATAAACTTTTCAGTATCCATGTTGAACTTCGCTGCATATTAATTTTCTTCAAATATTTTATTGAATTATTTATTTTTTATTGTATCGGATTAAGAAATTTTTCAAGCAATTATTGATTTATCATGCAACTATTTTTCCAGTAATAAGTTGCCCCATGGCTTTAAAATTTCAACTTTTTCTATAGATCTACAAGCAATTAATGGAAAATTAACATTGCTCAAGTCTTCTCCTGATATTAAGTTTAAAGGATCTGTTTCTAACCATTCTATAGAACAATTGAGTTCTTCTAGTAGCAGCCAGGCTGCTGCAATGTCCCATATCTTTGGGGTTGATTCTATTGCTCCGAAAGTTTGTCCCATCGCTACACTCGTGAGATTTAAACTCGATACACCTAAGAGTCTGATTTTGCCAGGAAATACTGAGTTTGGTTTTTTTTGTAAAATTTTTATTGATCTACTACACAAAGAAACGCATTCACTTTGATGATTATTTTGGCTAGGATCTATTTTCTGGTTATTTAACCAAACCCCTTTACCTTTAATGGATACAAATTTTTTTTTCAATGTAGGAATTACTAAGAAAGAGGATTGAGGTTTACCATCAACGAACCTTGCCACTGATATAGACCAGTAAGGAATACCTGCAGCAAAATTTGTAGTCCCATCAAGTGGATCGACCACCCAATAGGCTTTTGAGTTTGGGATTAACTTTTGCCCTTCTTCACTAAGGACGCCCTCACCTGGAGCTATTGAAGCTAAGCCATTTACAATTGTTTTGTCACTCCATAAATCACAACTTGTTAATAATGATCCATCTGCTTTATTACTAGCGTTAATATTTCCAAAATCTTTTTTTTGACGTTGACTTACTAATTCAAATAAAGAATCTAATTCACTTAGTTGCTTATTAGTTAAATTTGGTTGATTCATCTTTGTATATTGCAAATAGATCCTGTATCTTGAATTTTAGTATTAATACTACCTAAACAATTTTTACTTATATCAAGAAAAGTTAATCTTTCTAATTCATCAATATTCAAATTGTAATTATATATTGCATTAATATTTTTTGATTTCGCATTACTTAATTCACTTTGCCTAACAAGAACATCTTTTAGAGTTGATATTCCGACATCATATCTAAGTCTAGAAAGCCTTACGGACTCTTTGCTAGATTCAATTTCTTTAAGAGAAGAAATTATTTTTTCTTCATTTAATTTAAGATTTAAGTAGGCTTTACTAATACTTGTGGTTAAAACATTTTTTAGATTTTCATAAGCATATTTTTCAGATTCTGCATCTGCTATTTTTGATTTGTAAGAGTTTTTATTTTGTCCGCCATCAAAAATATTCCATGCAAAATTTAGACTTATGGTATTTGTATAATTAGATCCAGATTTTTCAGAGTCGATATTAGTTGCTAGAGAGTCACCCTTTGAAAATGTACTGGATAATGAATTACTGATATAGATATTTGGCTTATTTTGAGCTAAAAAGCTCTCTGCCTGGCTATTTTTGATTGATTTTTGAAGAATAAGGTTTTTTAGGGAAAGATTTTTATCCAAACCTTCATTAATATTCTTATTCAATTTATGATTCCAAAACCCTATAAGATTTTGCTCTTTATTAGTTTCGAAATCTCCCTTAACATTAAGAATCTCTTTAAGAGAAATTTTATTAATTTCATGTTCTATTTTCTTTTCATTAAGTGATTGTTGATCTCTAGATAATTGAGCTTCTGCTTCAAGAACTTCAAATTTCGTACCAATTCCAGCATCTAGCTTCGCTTTAGCATTTTCTAAACTCGTAATTGATAAATCAAGTGTGAATTTTTTATTTTGAATATCTTGAAATGACTTTTTGTATTTGTGATACCTGATTCTTGCTTCTTGAATTAAATCTTTTTTCTTAATCTCATAATTATTTTCTGCAATTTTGTAATTTGTTTTGGCAATTTTAATTTCAGATCCTCTAAGCGGGGCAATTACATCCCATTTAATATTCAGGGAGGGATTAGCCGTAAATTGTGATGTTTTTAAAGTGGGCGAATTGCTAGTGTACTTTTTACCTGCGACATATTTTGGTAACCCATTGGCTTGAAAATCTAAGGATGGGTATCTTTTGGCAATTTGACTGGAAAGATTAAAGCTTGCAGAGGCTACTAGGTTTAGTAATGATTTTAATTCTTGATTATTTAATATTAGTTTTTCTATTTCTTGATAATCAACAAAAGTAATATTTGATTTTTCTTCTAAAACATTATCTATGTAATTTTTTGTTTCGCTGGATAGAACATTAAGGGTATTCATACTTAAAGTAAGCGGCAATAATAAGAAAGGATTTATTACTCTTCTAAGCATTTTTTATAGTTTCGAAATATTCGATTAACCAATCAAAGTATTAATAATATCATTTGAATCATCAAGAACGTGAATTTTAGTATTTATTTGATTCTCAACTTCTTCAATCTTTTTATCATCTAAAAATAAATCAGTATTAATTTTTAACATAATTGATGGTATGTAAACAGCTTCTCCTAAATCCTTATTTTTCAGCCCGTAAATTAGATCTTCTCCAGTAAGAAGTCCTGTAACAACTTGATCTTGACCCCAGTAAATACTTGGCAAACCATATAAATTAATTGTTAATCCATTAATTAAGTTTAATTTCTCAACTGTAGGAATTAGGGCTTCATAAACTAATTTACCAACAATCCAACTAACTTTTTTTTGCTTTTTTACTTTTTTGGGTAGGTTTTGAGTCTTTTCTCTTAATGCTTCTAGAAAGTTTCTAATAGTCCCAACTCCATTAGATTCTTGTGGCATATTTTCGTAGGTTTTGTAACTAGGTAAAGTTGTACCAGCAATTAAATACCATTCGTCTGCTAGCCAACAAAAACGAGTCCCAAGAGTATTTTGTAGAGAGGCTTGAATTCTCTCTACTTGTTTAATAGTTTTTTTTGCGTATTCTGGGCTGATTAATTTCAATCCATCATTTTCAGGTCTAAATTTTGTAAGTCCTACAGGAACTATTGCGACTGAAAGTACTGTTTGAGAGGTTTTTTTATAGAATTCAGCAAGTTCCAAAATTGATTTCTCAAGAATATCCCCATCATTTATATCTGGACAAACAACAATTTGAGCATGCATTTGAATAGAGTTTTTTTCAAACCATGAAATTTGATCAAGTATCACTCCTGCTTTTTTATTTTTTAATAATTTTTCTCTTGTGGAGGGATCAGTAGCATGAACTGAAATAAAAAGTGGGGATAGTTTTTGGATAGCAATTCTTTCCCAGTCTTCTTTTTTTAAATTTGTAAGAGTTAAATAAGAGCCATATAGGAAACTTAATCTATAATCATCATCTTTTATATATAGGCTTTTTCTTTTACCACTTGGCTGTTGATCAATAAAACAAAATGGACATCTATTATTGCATTGCTTGATTGAATCAAATAATGCATCTTTAAAATTAATACCTAAATTAACGTCTTGATCTTTTTCAATATTTATATTGTGAATCTCATGATTTTTATCTAAAACTGATATGTCTAAAATTTCTTCACTAATCAGAATCTGATAATCAATTAAATCTCTTGGTTTTTTCCCATTAATACTAATAATTGAGTCACCTGATTCAAATCCTATTTCTTCAGCAATAGAATTAGCTTCAATACTTTCAATTTCTGCAGGGTTTATTTTATAAGTAATATTAGGAACTAAAAGATCATTGGTATCTTCCGTGTAATTAATTTCTTGCCACACAATTTAAGTCCAAATACTCTTATTTATATTTATTCTAAACTTATATATGACTCAAAGTGTATTAAATACTTTTAAAAAACTAAATATAGTTTTGAAATTATGGGCCTTTTATTTATTAAAATATGGCATTCGCAGTTTTTAAAAACACGATTTAGATTAATTAAAATAACCTTTTTCATTGAAAGAATTAATTACAAAAAATTCAGAAGTAAAAGATAAATTCAACTATGAGTCTCAAAAGATAGTTGATTCATACGAAAATAGTTTTTTATCAAATCCTATATCTTTAAGATTGTGGTCTTCTTTTTTTGTAATTTTACCTATTTTTGTTCAAGCCCCTTGGGTTAGATTAGAACCAATAAGTGCTCTTTGTTTTACTTTTGTTATTGTCTTAGTGGCAATTGTTTTGAATCAGAAAGCATCAAATAAGTGGTTTATTGTCAGTTCATTATTACTTGGTATATCAGGTAGTTGGCTGGGTGGATGTTTGTTCTGGGGATGGTTAAGCCCATTCCCTATCCTACACATACCTGTTGAAGCTGTAGTTCTCCCATTAGCTTTAATTGGATTTGGTACTAATTGGAAAATAGGCTCAAGTTTTTATATCTCCTCTTTATTTGGAACCGCAATTACCGATATTACAATATTTTTAATCGGAATCATGGATCAATGGAGGCAGGTAATTACAGCAGATTCTGAAAATGCACCGATGATTCTTCAAAAAACTTCAGAGAGTCTTATTCAAATAAAATCATTATCTATTATCGTTTTTGTTGCCCTTATACTTTGGTTTATTTCAAAAGAAATTTTAGATTCTGGCACAATTAATACCAATGGTGGTAAAGCACTCTTAGTTTCTGGTTACGTAATTCAAACAACATTAATTGTTGATGGTATCTTTATTGTTTTAGCAATTCTGCAACCAACTTTTAGTGGATTGGTTTAATGTTAAGGCCTCCATTTTCGCAAGAAGCGATACCAAAAAATAATTGGGATGTAATCGTAATAGGCGCTGGAGCAGCTGGCCTCATGACTTGTATTGAATTACCTTCAAATTTAAAAGTGCTTCTTTTAAATAGAAATACTAGTAAGGTATCTTCCAGTAGATGGGCTCAAGGCGGAATTGCATCTGTTGTTAGACAAGATGATTCATTTGATCTTCATGCTGAGGATACTCTAAAAGCAGGTGATGGACTGTGTGATTTTCAAGCTGTAGAAATGCTAGTTAAAGAAGCTCCAGGTTGTGTAGAAAGGTTGCAGAATTTAGGGATGATTTTTGATCAAAGTTCTGATCAACTAGCTACTACCTTGGAAGCAGCCCATTCACGAAGAAGAGTCTTACATGTTAAAGATCGTACTGGACGAGCATTAGTTGAAGTTCTAGAAGATCATATTGAGAATCAAAAAAATATTCTTCACTGCAGGGGCGTAAGAGTAACTGAACTTCTCATTGAAAATAAAGAATGTAGAGGAGTTCAGGTTCTTGATGGAGCAAATTTATATTGGATTAAATCTAGAGCTGTTGTTTTGGCTACAGGCGGAGGTGGGCACTTATTTACAAATACAACAAATCCTGCTCAATCCTCTGGTGAAGGTATTGCTCTTGCATGGAAAGCAGGAGCTGCTATCGAAGATTTAGAGTTCGTGCAATTTCATCCAACAGCTTTAAAATTTTATGGTGCACCTTGCTTCTTAATATCTGAGGCCCTTAGAGGGGAAGGAGCGATTTTAGTTGATAAAAATGGTGAAAGTCCAGTTAAAAATCTTGAAAATCGTGATCTAGCTACGAGAGATCAGGTAAGTAGAGCAATTATGAAAAATATGCATGATAATAATGTAGATCATGTTGGTTTAGATCTTCGGTATATTGACCCAGAAAAAATTGTAGAGCGCTTCCCTACGATCTTAAGTCGATGTCAGGATTATGGCGTTAACCCTTTAAATGAGGTTATTCCTGTAGCTCCTGCAGCTCATTATTGGATGGGAGGGGTTAAAACTGATCTAAATGCATCTTCAACAAGAAAAGGATTATATGCCGTTGGAGAAGTTGCTTCTACAGGTGTGCATGGTGCAAATAGACTAGCAAGTAATTCGCTGATGGAGTGTCTTGTTTTCGCAAGAAAAATGTCTTCAATTCTTTTGAATGACCCTCCTAAAGTTGAAAAATTTGATAGATCATTTCAAGAGTTTGATATTGAAGATCCTAAAGAAGATCAAATTTCTATAATTGCTGAAAAAATTGATGAACTAAGAAAACTATGTTGGTTAAATTTAGGTGTATCTCGAAATAAGGTAAATATGAGTAAGTTTTTAAATTATATTCAAAATGATATTGATAAATTAAATAAAAATGATTTACTAAATAGTCTCGAAAAAATAAAATTTGATCAAAAAATAAAACTTAGTGAACGTAATAGAAGAGCATTAAATCTTTTACTTGATTTAAAGAATAGACAAATAACCACTATAACTTTATTAAAAGCTTGTCTATTTAGAAAGGAGAGTAGAGGAGGTCATTATAGAGATGATTTCCCTGATAGAGATAAAAATTGGGAGTGCCATACTAGACAACAGTTAGATCAAAAAATTCAAAAAAGATTTATTAAAAATTAAGATCTCCCTGATAGTCTGTTTTTGTTGCTAATTCATTTAAGGCACGTGTACCACTAATAATTTCTCCATTTATTTCCCAAGAAGGAAATCCACTGATTCCTTTCGTTTGGCATAGCTCATACTCATTATCTTTACCATCTTTGGCACACTCAACTACTTTTAATTCTTTAACTGCTTCTTTACCAAATAATTGTTTCTGATCGTGGCAATGAGGACACCAGTATGCACTATACATAACAATATTGTTTTCACTTAAAAATTTTGCAAACTTTACTTTCTGGGGAGAGCTTGAAGTAGTAATTATTGGGGATACATTTTCAGTGGGGTTTGTAACATCAATTGCATTAGATGGGTCAACGTTTGTTGACCAAATTAGGCCCCCCAGCAGAACACTAATGGCTACAATGAAACCTCTAAAAATCATAGGTTCTCTACTTTCGAACTTTGCTCCAATCATAGAAATTATAAAGATAGAAAACGATAAAATTGCTGAAAGTATACAAAAAAAGCAATATGCTTGAATCTTAAAAAACATTATATTTATCAACAAAAAGCTAAATGTTGATGACGCACAAGAAATTAGAAATACTAACCACCATAAAAACTTATGAAGTTTTTCTTTTGGGGAAATTAAATTAAGCGAGAGTATTATTGTGATAAATAATATTGATAAATATGTTATAAATCCAGCTAAAGAGAGAGGTATATTAACTTGATTATTTTCAAATAAAGTACCCCAAGGACTGTTTAAAACTGTTTCACAACCATTTTGTATCCCTGGGCATGAAAGCGAAGTAAATAATCCCCAGTTTTTTAAAGTAATCGAACCTGTATCAACTATGCCTATAGTGCTAAGAATTGCGATTATGATTTTTGGCCATTTCAAATCTTTTTTATTTCTTCTGTTTAAAGTCTCAAGGGTCATATAAAAAGAAAGTTTGTTATTTACATTTTCTATCCTAATATTATCGTGGCATGAGAGTTATATACAAAATGCTGTTTAAATCTTTTAATTCTTGTTTTTTAAGTTGTGAAACAAAATAATCTCAATATAAAAGAAAAAAAACTATCTAAGATCGCATTCAGTCATGTTGGTTGTGAGAAAAATCTTGTAGATACTGAACATATGCAAGGCTTATTAAATAAAGAGGGTTATGAAGTTGACAGCAATATAAATGATGCAAATGTTGTTGTTGTAAATACTTGCAGTTTTATTGCAACAGCTAGAGAAGAATCTATTAGAAAAATTTTAGAATATACAAATCAAGGAAAGGAAGTAATAGTTGCAGGCTGTATGGCTCAGCATTTTAAAGATGAGCTTATAAAAGAAATCCCTGAAATAAAAGGTTTGGTTGGAACAGGAGATTATCAAAAGATAGCTAAGGTTTTAGACAGAGTAGAAAAAGGGGAAATCGTTAATGAAGTTTCAAAAATACCTGAATTTATTGCAGATGAGGAAATGCCTCGTTTTGTAGATAAAAATAAATTTGTTGCTTATCTTCGTGTTGCTGAAGGCTGCAACTATGATTGCGCTTTTTGTATTATTCCTAAGTTGAGAGGTCCTCAAAGAAGTAGAACAATAGAATCTATAGTCTCAGAAGCCAAAAGTCTTGCAAAAAAGGGTATTCAAGAAATCATATTAATTAGTCAAATAACAACTAATTATGGTCAAGATATTTATGGAAAACCATCATTAGCCAAACTTTTGAATGAGCTTTCTAAAGTTCCAATTCCTTGGATAAGGATACATTATGCTTATCCTACAGGATTAACTGATGAAGTTATTAGGGCTTTCAAAGATTCAAAGAATATAGTACCTTACTTTGATTTGCCACTTCAGCATAGTCATCCAGATGTGTTGAAGAGCATGAATAGACCTTGGCAGGCGTCATTGAATCAATCAATTTTGGGTAAAATTAGAGAAGAAATTTCATCTGCTGTATTAAGAACCAGTCTCATTGTTGGTTTCCCAGGAGAAAAAAAAGAACATTTTGAACACCTTCTAAAATTTTTGAAAATACATAAGTTTGATCACGTAGGTGTGTTTATTTTTTCTCCTGAGGAAGGAACTTCTGCTTTTGATTTGCCTAATAGAGTATCCCAAGAGGATGCAGAGGCAAGAAAAGATAACGTTATTTCAGTTCAACAAAAAATCTCTAAAAATAAAAACCAGTCATATATAGGTTTAAAAATGAAGATTTTGGTAGAAAAAATATCTGATAATAAAGAATTAATTGGTCGTTCCTACAATTTTGCCCCTGAAATTGACGGTAATGTTTTTTTATCTACTAAGGATAATAATGATTTAAAAAATTATATTGGTAAATTTGTTGAAGCAAATATTTCTTTTGCGGATGAATATGATTTGTATGGAGAGACTATTAAAATTTTGTAATTTTTTAAATTAATTTAACTGCTCTTAAGAGCTTATCTAATGCGAAAGCAGCTCCAAAACCAAAACCAATAAATGCAAAATAGAAAATGATGTTCATAAATTTTTTTTACTTTTATTTAACTTAACATCAGATGAGAAGATTAGATTTTTTCGTTTAATTTCTTAATCTTGGATATATGGTAATTTTTTGTATAAACATTCTTCTGCTTTTTGCAGTTCACGGCCTAAATATAGAGCATGATCGAATCTAGTTATTAAGTCATTTCTTTCTTCAGTGATCAATATTCCAAGTTGTTTCGCACTAATACCTTTGAAAACTTCATTACAAACTCTTTTATTTTGAGAGTCGCATTTAATTGGTTCATTTGTTTCTGGGTCAAGAGCATATCCGTCATCATTAATATTATTTAGAAAGTGCTCTAAAATTATTTTACTTTCTTCTAAATCTACTTTGATAATAAAATAACCGTTTGGATCTAAATCTATATATCGGTTGGATAGATTATTATCAATCTTTATTTTTTTATCTAAACTTTTACTAGAATTCATTCTTAGAAGTTAATAATTAACTATATTACTAATATAATCTCTAGTAAAGCCGAATAATTTTTATTTAAAGGGTATAGATTTATTTTCAAAATCAATTTCTATTTCGCTTTGTTTATTCACTTCATATAGCCAAGGACTAATTATATTTTCCATATTTTTGTCAAACCACTTATGCATGCTTACGGTGCTTTTTGCAAAAAAACCTCTCCGTCTTTTATGTTTACCACCCGCTCCAGGATCAAATAAATGGATACTATTTTTTATCGCCCATTCAATTGGCTGGTAATAGCATAATTCAAAATGTAAATTAGATATTTCTTCTTGACTACCCCAATATCTACCCCATAATTTGTTTTGATTTTTAACGCACATAGACATAGCAAAAATTTCATTTGAATCATGTTTTGATGCACTAAAAAGCAAAAGATTTTTTTTATTATCAACCAGTGTTTCGAAAAATGTAGATGTTAGATATTTACTTCCCCAAACTCCCCATCTCGAACAATGCTGTTCATAAAAATTATGCATTTTTTTGAGGATTCCTTGGTTGATATTATCTTCATTAAAAATTTCTACTTTAATGTTTTGTTTAGTAATCGATTTCCTCTCTTTTTTTATATTTTTTCTCTGATTAGAGTTAAATCTAGAAAGAAAATCATCAAATGTTTTTTCTCCATTACTCCTCCATTCACTGCTGGAATTTATCCATTCATAGTATCCCAAAGATTTAAGATGGTTGCCCCAGCTTTCATCAATATATAAAAAATTACAACTTAGGATTTTGTTTGTAATCGCAAAACTTTCGATATGGTTTATAAGTAAATTTGTAATTTCTTTCTTGTCTTTATTTTTTTTATAAAGAAATTGATATCCTTTTACAGGACTATAAGGACTCATTCCAATTAATTTAGGATAATAATTTAAATTCAGCTCTTGAGCTAATCTTGCAAATGATTGGTCAAAAATGAATTCTCCATAGCTATGATTTTTTAAAAAAAGTGGGGCAATTCCTAATATCTCTTCATTTTTAAAAGCGACAAAATATAGTGGCTGCCAACCAGTTTCTCTTGAAACACTTTTTGATATCTCAAGGTTTTTAATCCAAGTCCATTCATAAAATGGATTATTAATTTCATTTGCTAATTCATTCCATATCTCCTTGGAGATTTCCTTAATTGACAATTTGACTTCAACTTTATGTATTGTTTGGTTCATTTATTATTGAATCTATTTTGAATTTTTTTGTAATGTATATGGATTTCGTTATTCATTAAATTTTTAATTGATTTTATTTCCCATAGTCTTTCTAGATTAAAAATCGTATTTGTTTGTTCTGGAGGGATCCATGTATATCTACCTCCAATAATACGTGGAATTATTGTAATTTTTATATCTGTTATTAGATCCTCTTTTATAAATGAATTTATAAGTTTTGCACCTCCTAAAAGAGCTAAATCATTTATCCCTTGTTTGTTGAGTGAAATTAAAGTTTTTTTCCAAGAATCTTCGAAAAAGAGTTCTTTCTCGAATTCATTATTCGACGAATTATCAACTTTACTTGAGCTTATTAGCCATCTTCTAATTGGTTGACGAAAGTATTTCCAATTACTGTTAAATTTTTTGCTATTTGAAGCAACTATAGAAATTGGTTGGCTTTTTGATATATTTACTTCGTCATTATCAGTGAGATTTTTAACAAGGTAAGTTGATTGATGAGCTATTAAAGTACCTAAACCAAAAATGGTGGCGTCAACCATTGATAAGTTTTGATTTAATATTTTTTTATCTTCATCACTTCCAAGATGCGATTCTCCACCTCCAGGAAATGCAATTCTCCCATCAAGACTTGTTGCTATAACAATTATTACTCTTGGGATACTCAAGTTTGCGTGACTAAACTATTTTCAAAGTTTAACTTCAACGAATTGGTTAACTTTTGATCAACATAAATTTCTGCAGCATTATTTGGACTCTCCTGGAGCCTTATTTTGTGTAATGTTGCACCAAGTTGATGTATTGGTTTTTTAAGAATATCAGAAATATATAAAGCTATATTTTCAGCAGTTGGAACACAATTATGGAAAAATTCAATGTCTTTATTAAGAAAAGTATGATCAAGTTGTTCAACAACTAAATCGTTAATTATCTCTTGGAGGGCAGATAAGTCGCAAACCATTCCTGTTCTTTTGTCAATATCTCCTTTTACAGTTATATCGACAAGATAGTTATGACCATGTCCATTAACTCTGGCACATTTCCCATAAATTTTTTTATTTTCATCAAAGGATATCTCTTCTTTTGCAAGTCTATGAGCGGCTGCAAAATGAGTTTGTACTGTTAAAAATGCTTCCATGTTTTTTCCAAAATAATCTGCCCATAAATTTGGGTTTTCATAAAGTCTTAGACTTGTAAGAGGTAAATCATCCTTCAGACGACTCCAGATGGCCTTTACTAATGCTTCAGTTGTGGGAAGTATACCCTCCTGATTATTAACATTAAATTCAGGCCAGACATCATTTAAAAAACGAAAATCTAATTGTCCAGTAACCTTATCTTTAATAGAGTGTTTTACCTCAGAGAGATTAAGTACCATTCCATCAGAGTCTAGTTCTCCACCCATTGAAACAATAAGTTCATAATTATGACCATGACCTGGTGCAATACTGCACTTTCCAAAAAGAGATAAATTTTCTTTTGGGCTTTTTTCAGGAAGCCAATAACGGTGACTAGAACTAAAGCAGGCACGTCGAGTTATGACGCATTCACGTCCTTTTCCATGAGATGGTTTGGATTGTGTAGAAGTCATACCTGTCTGCGATAATACTATCTTAAGGTTTTAAATACGCTTTTGTCTTTATGGAACAATCCATTATCGAAAAAACACTTCACACTATTAAGGGCAGAAGCATATTTTTAATAGGAATGATGGGTTCTGGTAAGTCACAAACTGGTTTGAAGCTGGCTGAATTATTGAAGTATAAATACATTGATTTAGATTCATTAATAGAGAAGTTGGCAAAAAAATCTATCAATCAAATATTTAATGATGAAGGTGAAGATAATTTCCGCGAATTAGAAGCAAACTGTCTTAAAGAAATTATCAAAATTCCTTCATTAGTAATCTCAACTGGGGGAGGAATAGTTACCAAATCGGAAAACTGGGGAATCTTAAGACAGGGAATAATTGCTTGGATAGATCTCGACAAAGATATAGCAATTGAAAGATTGAAAAATGAAATTGAAAAAAGGCCACTTCTTCAAGGAAAAAATCTAAATGATCTATATATGAGCATTTTTCAATCTAGAGAAAATTTGTATTCTCAAGCAGATTTAAGAATTCAAGTAAAAAAAGAAAATATTGAAGAAGTTGCTATGAAAATAATTAATGCAATTCATAAAGAAATAATCAGTTAATCTGGTTCAATTCTTACTGCAAACCATTTGATAACGTATCCTAATTTTATTTCTAATTCATAAGTGCTTTCCAATAATTCTTCAAAAAATTTCTGATCATGATCTTCTATATTTTGATATATTGTTTGTGTTTCTGTCTTACTAAGCCAATTCTTCAACCATAAAATTGCTTCTTGCTTTGATACAATTTTTTCTTTTGAATCTGGCTCTAATAATACATAATGATCTGATGCTCTTATTAGTGGATTTGACATAATGAAAATTCTTTTTGGATTACTTATTTGTTTGATTTTTCAAGGATTTTTTTTAGAAAGTTCTTTTGCTCTAGTAGATTCTAACGTACGAGAGTTTTTGGAAAATCGTGTAAATCAATGGCCAGAATTATATTTGCCAAATTTTAAATTATCGGACACTTCTAAGGATTTAATTTATCCTAAATGGTTCGAGGGGAATTGGCTTGTTACTTCTCAAGATATAGTTAATGATTCAGAAGAGCCAGTTATTTATAAAGTAAATTTCTTTAAGAATGATTCAGATTTAATTGTTGGTAATCGTGCAAAAAATTCTGAATCTATTGGAAAAGCAATATTTGGTGAAACTTTAATCAAGGTTGTAAATGATCCTCAATCTATTAATAATCAAATTACTTATTTAAAAGATGATTTTTATATTGATTCAAGAATTACAGAGAGAAATCAGATCCAAGATGATGATATTTTTTTCGCAGATGAGCTAGTTATACAAACAGCACATAAGCCAGGTGCTTCAAGGATTAATCAGGTAGAGACCATTAGTAAATTTCAAAAATGTTCCGAAGAAATATTGGAAGTTGATAATTCAATCAAACCATCAATTTGTGGAGTACAATATGTTGCTTCTTATGGTTCAAAAGTTGGTGATCCTTCTATTCAGGCTATAAAAACAAATAAATATAAATTGAAGTTTGAATTTATTGAGAGTTAGCACTAAAAAGATATTCTTCTAAGTTGTTCCTCCAAATGAAAAGATTTTCTAAATAAGGGTTGTTTATGTATTCTTGGCTCCCCTCTCCTGAAAGAATTGGTCCTGCAGACTTTGGAAATTTAAGAAGGGATAATTGAGCAGCAATTGAAATATCTGCAATTGATAAACTATCTCCAACTAAATATTTCTTGTTGATCAAGGATTTTGATAAAGCTTCTAGTAATTTTTGGAGTTCTAAATTATCTTTAGAAGACAAAACTACATTAGAAATTTTACTAAGATTTTCAAAAGGTAATTTGTCAACAATACTTTTAACTGAAGAAGGTATTTCATCTGGAAGTAATGCAGTTCTAAGCTGTGGATTTTCTATTGCAGATTTTATTAAAGCTTTTCTACAAGTTGTAGCCATTGTAGTATCTGCCCAGTCTTCAATTAGTTTGCATTGTGCAAATAATATTGGATCCTCCGGAAAAAGTGGATTGTTTTCATTTTTTTTATCTATATATTCGCAAATAGTTGAAGAGTCATTAATCACTTGATCATTACTATCGACTATTACAGGTACTTGTTTTTGACCTGATAATTTAAAGATTTCAAATTGGCCTATTCCAGGTGTTACTTCTTCAACTCGATATTGTAGTTTTTTTGCGTGAAGAGCCATTCTTGTTTTTAAACAAAAAGCACTATGCCTAAATTGATATAATGTAATCATGCTGTTTAATGTTTGTTAAAACTTAGCTAAAAAAGTAATCTATTTGTGGAGCTGATGGGCGAATTTTTCTCTAATGTTGCGAGATATCCAAAGTATTTGATATCTATCATTGTTGGGGGACTTGTTGCTTTGCTTGAACCTTTATTCAAGAATAGATCAAATCCACTCACAATAGTAGGTTTGATATCTTCTGTCTTAAGTGCTTTCATAACTGTTTATTTTGTCCTGCAAGCGATGACAAACCCAATAAATTTACAACCATAATGCCAAATAATTACCGTCTTGCAAAAGTTTCTTCTCTTTTGAAGAAAGAAATAACCCTTATTTTGCAGAATGATTTAGGAAATGATCTTATTAGAGATCATTTCGTCAATATTTCTAAGATTGATTTATCAGGTGATTTGCAACACTGTAAGATTTATATAACTTCAACTGCTCAAGAGAAAGTGAGGAAAAAGATTGTTGAAAACTTGAATACTGCTAAAAGCTCCATAAGGAATAGCTTAGTAAAAAGAATTGAGATGAGAAGAGTTCCAGAGATAATTTTTAAAGACGATGTTGTTCTTGATAAAGGATTATCAGTCTTGAAACTTCTCGATGAATTAAAAAATAAAAATCAAAATCATAATGTTGAGGAAAAGGATGCCAAAAGTTGATCTACCCCTTGATCAAAGAAATATAATTATTACTCGATCAAAAGAAGGGATATTGGATATAAAAAAGATATTCATAAGCAAGGGCGCTAATGTATTTGATTTACCTGCAATAAGTATTGCTGATCCTGATGATTTGAATCCTCTTGACGAAGCATTAAATCAAATAAATGATTTTCATTGGATTATTTTTTCCAGTAGTAATGGGATCAAATTTGTGGATAAAAGACTTAGATACTTCAATAGTTCATTAAAAGAATGTTCTAAAAAAACAAAAATCGCTGTAGTAGGAGAAAAAACCTCAAAAACTCTTGATGATTTTGGGATTAAGGCTGATTTCATACCTCCAGAATTTGTTGCTGAAAGTTTAATTGATAATTTCCCAGTATCTGGTTATGGACTTCGAGTTTTTGTACCAAGAGTTCAAACAGGTGGTAGGGATTTAATTGCAGATCAATTTAGAAAGGCTGGTTCTCGTGTCTTTGAGGTTGCTGCATATGAAACTAGATGTCCTAAATCAATTCCCGAAGAAACAATTAATATTATTTCTAATCGAAAAGTAGATGCAATTATTTTCTCAAGCGGTAAAACCGTAGTAAATGCTGCTTTTTTACTAGAAAAAAAACTTGGTAAACAATGGTTAGAATATTTTGATCAAATTAAGTTATTAACTATCGGACCTCAGACAACAAAAATATGTAACAAGATTTTTGGAAGAATTGATAGTCAGGCACAAAAATATACTTTTGAAGGACTACTAGATGTTGCAATAGATATTTTTAATTAGAAAAATTTTTTGTATAGTTTTTTTCAACTAAATCTTTGAACCTATCAATATTGGTCTGTAATTCGTTAGTAACCATTTTGCCTAAAATGTTTTCTTCCATAAACCGAGCAATCATTTTTGGGAGTTCATAAGTTATGGCTAAATTGACCGTTGTGATTTGATCAGTTTTACTTTCGAAAACTACTGATCCCTCAGTTGGTAAACCTCCTATTGATTTCCATTTAAGTTTGCTTTTTTCAACCCTTTCTGTAATTTGAGCTTTCCATTTGAACCTAAAGCCATTTGCAGCTAAAGTCCATTCTGTTAAATCTGGTAAAGTATTAGTCTCTTCGTCAACTGTTTTTACAGATTCAATCCAGCTCATCCAGAGTGACATTGAGTCTAAATCGCTCCATGTGTCCCATACATTTTCAAGAGGCGCATTAACAACTGTTTTTACGTCATGTTTTAGCCAAGTACCCATGAATTAACTTACTGCAAGATTTTTTGCTAATTCGACTTTCTTCTCTAAAATTACAGCGGCAGCTAAATGACCACTCATTGTAGCTCCCTCCATAGAGTCTATATAATCTTGTTTTGTATAACTACCAGCCATGAAGAAATTAGATATAGATGTTTTTTGATCGGGTCTGAAAGGTTCCATACCTGGAGCTTCTCTATAGAGTGATTGTGGAATTTGTACCACGTTACTCCAAAGCAATTTAAGGTTTTTTGAGGATGGGAATAGACGGCGAACCTCTTTATCAATTTCTTTTGTAATTCTTTCTGTGGATCTTCCCATCCATCTATCGCCAGGAGTTAAAACACATTGGAGAAGAGATCCCATATCTTTTTTTCTATAGTCTGCGGGACTTGCTAGTGCTAAATCAGCAAAACAACTGAAAGAGGCATCGGCAGAATAAAGAAGGTTATCTAGTCCAATTGGTTCGTTTCCAGTATTGTCTTTTTGTAATTCAGTAACCCAACCGTCATATCTTAATTGGATTGTGGCAACAGCTACAGCTCTAAGTTTTTTTAAACCTTCAAATTCTTTAAATTGATACCATTCTTTTGGAATTATTTTTTTTATTCCGGGAACATCACAGGCAGCTAGAAATTTATCTGCAAACACTGCCTTAATTCCTTCAGGAGAAGATATTTTTAATTGATTTACTTGATAAGAGGAAGATTCCTTTTCATAAATTATTTCTTCTACCTTATGGTTAAGATGTATTTTTGCTCCTTTGTTGGTGATGTAGTCGACGATAGGTTGAGTTAACCACTTATGTGGGGAACCTTTTAAAAGATTAAGTTTTGAGGCTTTTGTTTTTGAAGCAAACATCATGAATATAGTTAGCATGCATCTTGCTGAAATATCTTTGCAATTAATAAAACCTAATGCATATGCGATAGGATCCCACATCCTTTCTAAACTTTTTTCACTTCCACCATGGTTTAAAAACCATTCTTTAAAACTAATTTTATCCAGATCTCTAATTATTTTCATTGCGCCTTCATAGTCTATCAATCCTCTAACGATTGGACTTGTCCCTAAAGCTAAGGCATTTCTGAACTTATCTACCCAAGTAAGTTGTTCGGTGGTAAAAAAAGCTTTAAGTCCGTTAAATGGAGCGCCTAAGGGGAATCTGAAGTCTAAAGATTTTAAATTACCACCATTATTGATAAACAGATGAGTATGATCTTTTGGGAGTAAATTGTCTAGAGCTCCCACTTTTTTCATTAATTTAAAAAGATTTGCATAATTGTAAAAAAATACATGTAAACCCATTTCTATGTGGTTGCCATCCTTATCTTCCCAACTTCCAACTTTACCTCCCCAAAATGACCTGCTCTCGTAAATTTCTACTTCGTGGCCTTCGTCAACTAAATTGACTGCTGCTGTAAGACCAGCCAATCCAGAACCAACTATTGCAATTTTCACTTTTTCTTAGAATTATAACAAATCAAGTTTGGATAACGTTTGTTCTATGCATCCTATCGGTTAAGTTTTTATATTATAAATAGTAGAAATCCCTTGTTTATGGAAAATGTAGAAGTTAAACAGGAAATTAAAAATTCTGATGATGGTAAAGGTATCTTAATTACGAAT
Organism: uncultured Synechococcaceae cyanobacterium; assembly: GCA_902537275.1. Classification (GTDB taxonomy): domain Bacteria; phylum Cyanobacteriota; class Cyanobacteriia; order PCC-6307; family Cyanobiaceae; genus Prochlorococcus_A. Next base: position 8,123 of record CACBAW010000004.1, on the reverse strand, counting down.
GATGCTATAGAACAAATCTCAAATTTATTGAAGGGCCAAGGTGATAAAAAAGCACTAAGGGTGGGAGTAAGATCAGGTGGTTGTAGTGGGATGAGTTATACGATGGATTTTATAGGAACTGATGAAATAAATCCTGATGATAAAGTTTATGATTATTCATTAAAAGCTGATCAAAGCTTTCAAGTAGTTTGTGATCCTAAAAGTCTTTTATATATTTATGGAATGCAGTTAGATTTTAGTAAGGAATTAATTGGAGGTGGCTTTAATTTTGTAAATCCCAATGCCTCTCAAACTTGCGGTTGTGGAAGCTCTTTTGCAGTTTAATAAATAATGAATAACGAAATTAATCCCATCGAAGAGGATTTTAATGCAGCTCTATCAAGATATAAAGCGGGGCAAGATTTAATTCCAATCGTTCTAGATTTTCAAAAAATTATCAAGCAAATTCCAAATCATTTTGCTGCTTGGACTTGTTTATCATGGCTTCAATTACTTTTGAAAAATAATGAAGAAGCTTTGTCAGCTGCAAGACAAGCTGTTCGATTAAATCAACAAGATCCACAAGCAAGAATGAATTTGTCTTTAGCTCTTTTGGCTACCAATAATAAGGGTGTTAGGGATCATATTGAGTTAATAAAAAAAATGTCTATGATGATGCCAGATGTGAAAAGTGAGTTGAAAGAATCTGTTGAAGACGGATTAAGTAGATATCCAAATTGGCCTGAGTTAACCAAGGTAAAAAAATGGCTGGAATTTTAAATTGTTTAAAATTTTAATTTTAAGTAATGGGCATGGCGAAGATCTATCTGGCAGTCTAATAGCTAAGCAGTTTGTAAAAAGTGGTTATTCTGTTCATGCTTTGCCAATTGTTGGTATGGGAAACCATTACAAAAAAGAAAAAATTAAGATCATCGGCAAAACTAAAGAATTTAGTACTGGAGGAATTGGCTATAATTCTTTTAGGGGAAGACTAACTGAGATATTAGGAGGAGAAATATTTTATCTTCTAGAAAGATTATATTTAACTTTTAAAATAAGAAAACGATATGATTATTTTTTTGTAGTTGGAGATATTGTACCAGTTTTTTTTGCATGGGTTTGCAAGAAAGATTTTTTTACATATCTAGTTGCTTATTCCAGTCATTATGAAGGTAAGTTAAAACTACCATGGCCTTCTAAATTTTTCTTGCTCTCACAAAAAGCAAAAAAAATATATACCAGAGATTCTCTTACAGCTAATGATTTAACTTTGCAATTAAAAAAGAAAGTGTCTTTTTTAGGCAACCCATTTATGGATAAGTTTTTTCCTAGAAAAAAAGAGTTAAAGAAAGTTGAATTTAGTATAGGATTATTTCCAGGAAGTAGATTCCCTGAGGCTTTAGATAACTTTGTCTTGATTTTAGAAGTATTAGAGGCATTGTCAGATATAAGATATTTTCAAAAAATTAAGTTTAATTTTGCAATAGTTAATGCTCTATCTTCATTAAAAATAAAGGAGATATTTCTAAAAAGAAGATGGTTAAAACTAGAAAATATAAAAGATAATAATCTCTTGAAATTCCAATATAAATTTGTAGAAGTAAATATATATTGGAATAATTTTGACAAAATATTATTTAAAAGTAGTTGCTGTATCAGCATGGCGGGGACAGCAGCAGAGCAGGCGATTGGATTAGGAAAACCGGTTATTCAGATTGAAGGTAAAGGTCCACAATTTACAAAAACTTTTGCAGAAGCCCAAAGACGTTTGCTTGGAAAATATGTTTTTTGTGCCAGTAATTACAAAGATAAGAATGATCAAATCAATCAGACGATAAAATTGATCATAAAAATAATATACCTAATAAAGCTAAATAAGAAGTTTATGATCTCATGTAATAAAAATGCTAAAGAAAGGCTCGGTGAAAACAAAGCTTGTCTTAAAATGATTGATGATATCAATATTGTTATAAAAAATGACTAAGGAGAATAATCAAAATAAGTTAAAACAAATTATCGATAATTTGTTATTAATAAATTTATTTACAGTCATTTTTTTTGCAATATTTTTTATTTTTGCAATACTCATGCAATTAAATGGCATATTTATTTTTATAAATTTTATTCAAATAATTTGGAATCCTCTTGTAGTTCCATTGATAACAATTCTTATTATTGGTGCTTTGGTAAACGGTATTAATTCTTGGTGGAGGCGTAAATTGCTTTCTCAAGAAGAGGATATTTAAAATTATAATTTTTAAGTTTACTGCTAATCACTTTTTGTCCTTCTAATACAACTTTTGCTCCATCTCCTAATAATATTTTTAAAACCGCTCCAGGCACTGGAAGTAAATTAGGTCTATTCAGACATTTGCCTAAAGTCTGAGAAAAGTCTCTCATTAATACTGGATTGGGTGCAACAGCATTAAATACTCCCGAATACTTTTTATCAACTAATGCTTGAGTAATTAATGTGCATAAATCAGTTCTATGAATCCAACTCATCCATTGCTTACCATCTCCAATTGGTCCACCTAATCCAACTTGAAATATAGGGAGCATTTTTCCTAATGCTCCTCCATCTGCCTCTAGAACAATTCCAATTCTAAAAATAACTAACCTTGAGAAAAATGGTTTTTCAGCGGCGACCGCTTCCCATTTTTTGCAAAGATTAGATAAAAAGTCTTTTCCTTCAGGACTATTTTCAGTGAATTCACTAGACAAACTTGTACCGTAATAACCTATAGCTGATCCATTTATAATGACTTTCGGGTTTATTTTTAAATTTTTAAGGGTCTTCATCATAAATTTCGTGGTGTTAATACGACTATTTTCAATCTCCTTTTTTTGTTCAGCAGTCCATTTTTTTTCTGCTATGGGTTCTCCCATCAAGTTAATAATCCCATCTGTCTCTTTTAAAATATTTAGAAGATTTTCGTTATTCCAGTTTTTTTCTTTTGATAAATCTATTTGAAAAAATTTAAACTTATTGAAATCTAAATCAAGCTTTAATTTACTAATGGGTTTTCTACTTATAATATATATTTCGTGATTTTCATGGAGTAGTGTTGGTACTAATTCTTTACCAATAAATCCAGTGCAGCCAAGTAGTAAAAGACGCATATCTTATAGATGTTTATCATTTAAGGCTATTAAATTTTTTAGACGTTTGTAATTATTATTCCGGTATAAATTTTTTTTTATAATTTTCAAACAAGTTTTTGTATAATAAATTTCAAACCACTTTCTTGAATTTATCATGACAGATTCTATTCCAAAGATACCTCTCAAGAAAGGAAGCTTAGTTTTTGTCGATAGAGAAAATTATATAAAAACTATCGAAGCGCTAGCAAGTGATGATGATCTACCTAATTATGTCTTTGAAGGTCCTGGAGAGATTCTTACAGTTAAAGATGAATATGCTCAGATTCGATGGCGCAGACCTGTTCCAGATGTTTGGTTGAAATTAGATCAACTTAAAGAATATACTCAATAAAATTTTTATATCTAAAAGTTTTTATTTTTTTTCTCTATAAACATCTTTGATTGTATTCTTTTTGCTTCTTTGATCATTTCTTTGCCATCAAATAAGTAATTATCTACGTATCCTTGTGTATATCTTTCAAATTCTGATAGCGCATCTTTAACTTGTGAAAAACAATGATAAAGATTGAGGCCTAAAGTTGAAATAGATTTTGGAACTATTTTTTTGTTATAAATTTTTTCTACTTTTTCTATTTTCTTTTGTGAAAGTGTAATATAACTGCAAAAATTTTCCATTAGTTCGTCATCATATGGATCCGCAGATAGTTTTTTTATTTCGTTATTCAAAGGCTTAATGATTTGACTAATTAATCTATTTATCGGACTGTAAATTTCTTTAATCCATGTTTCAACTTCTTTGTCCTTAATTGAAGAATTATGTTTTTTTGCATTAAATTTCTCTTCCCAATTTTCATTTAATGAATCAAATGATGAGCTGGAAAAGGAAAAACTGCTATCGTATTGTTTCTTTTTGATAGGGTCATTGAGAGTTTCCCAGGCATTTTGTATTGCAAGAAATCGTTCTTTCTTGCCGCCTGCATCTGGATGATGTTGCTTAACTAAAGAGCGATATGAAGATTTAATTTCACTTCTGGTTGCATTTTGTTTGAGACCTAATTCTTCATATAAATTTTTTTCCATTTTTATAAATTATGCATTAAAGATAACCATCTTTTCTGGCTTGAATTGAAGTATTAGATTCAAACATTGCTGTTGATAAATATCTTTCTCCAAAACTTGGAAGAATAACTATCAATCTTTTATTCATTAGTTCTTTTCTTTTGCCGATTTTTATAGTTGCTGCTAAAGCTGCACCGCTGCTGATGCCAGATAAAAGGCCTTCCAATCTAGCTAATAAACGCCCATAATAAAAAGCTTCATCGTCATCTATTTTTATAATTTCATCAATTAATTTAGTATTAAGTACTTTCGGTACGAAACCCGCTCCAATTCCTTGAATCGAATGAGATCCTGCTTTTTCACCGGAGATCACAGCACTTTTTTTGGGCTCTACGGCATAAATTTTACAATTTGGATTAACTTTTTTCAAAAAACGTGCACAACCAGTAATTGTTCCTCCCGTGCCTACTCCTGTAACTAGTCCATCTAAATTATTATTGCATTGGGACCATATTTCTTGGCCCGTGGTTCTTTCATGAATATCTGGATTAGCAAAGTTTTCAAACTGATTAAATTGATAGCTATTTGCAATGGTTGAGGACAACTCATTAGCTAAATCTAAAGCTCCTTTCATTCCGTCTTTTCCCGGCGTTAACTGTAATTCTGCTCCATAAGCTCTCAGCATTGCTCTTCTCTCAATACTCATCGTATCGGGCATAGTTAATATCAATTTATAGCCTTTTGCTGCAGCAACCATTGCTAATGCGATGCCAGTATTTCCACTAGTTGCTTCAATTAACGTTGTTTTATCTGGTGTTATCAATCCTTCTTCTTCAGCTTTACATAACATTGAATAAGCTATCCGATCCTTCACTGAAGCTGATGGATTGAAACTTTCTAGTTTGGCTATTATTTCTGGATAACAATCAAAATACTTTCTGATTCGATTTAATTTAACTAACGGGGTATTTCCAACTAGAGAAGTTATATCATTTGCTATTTCCATGAAATGATTTTTTAAAATGCAAAATTAAATCTTCTCTATTTATAATAATTGTATTTAGAGATCTTTTAAATAATTTTCTCAAAAGAATTTAATATTAATAACTTCTCGCGGAAAAATATTTAGTAGTATAAGAGGTAGCTTTTATTATTATTATTATGTATTCGTTGGAACTAAGTCTGAGATATTCACCCTTTCCACTTTCAATTCAGAAGAAAGAATTTGATGATGCTAAACGAATTTATGATGAAATAAAAAGTTCTATGAATGAAACTTTAGAATCCTCAAACATTATCGAATTAAGGTGTGACAAAGTTCAAGATAAATTAATTGCTGTAAGGGCTAAAGAAGTCATTTCTGTTCAGATATATGAAAAGTCGTCAGTAGCAGGAGGAGCTAAAAGGCCTGGATTTTCTCTTAATATAGATTGATAGAATTAATGCAAGATTCCTTTGAGAATGAAATTCCTCATATAAAATTCAAAGATGTTTCTTTTTCATATTCTGGAGAAAAAGAAAATTTAATTTTTAAATGTAACTTCGCAATAAAAAAATCTGGATTTTGGATGGTGGTAGGTAAAAACGGGAGCGGAAAAAGTACTCTTTTAAAATTAATTAATGGAATAATCAAACCCCAAAATGGTGTCATTGATATCAATGCAAATATTGGTATGGTGTTTCAAAACCCTGATCATCAAATATTGATGCCAAATTGTAGGAGTGAACTTCTTATTAATATTACTCAAAATATAAGTCAAGATGAAATTAATAAGAAAATTGAATATGTGCTTGATCAGGTAGGAATGACTGGATTTGAAAAAAGGCCAGTCCATACTTTGAGCGGTGGACAAAAACAACGCTTAACTATTGCATGCGCTCTAATTAGTAATAGAAACTTTGTTCTTTTAGATGAGCCTACAGCGTTACTTGATCAAACCAGCCAATTAAAAGTTTTACAAACTATTAAAAATCTTACAAGGGACCATAAAAAACCTTTATCAGCTTTGTGGATTACTCATCGTTATGAAGAATTAATTTATGCTGATGCAGTAGCAGAGTTGAAAAATGGTTTTTTATCTAGTTGGCAAGAACCATCAAAATTTCAATATAATTAACTCCTATACTTGTCATAAGGTACTTTAAAGAGCTAAATTCATTTATATTCCTCGGTAGCTCAGCGGTAGAGCGATCGACTGTTAATCGATTGGTCGCAGGTTCGAATCCCGCCCGGGGAGTTCAATATAAGTCTCATAAGACAGCAAAAGACCCCAGTAAGGGTCTTTTTAGTTTCTTTTTAAATTTAAATATTTCTATTTTTGAAAATGGTGGGAAAATGGTGGCGAAGTAATTTATAAATTGCGGGGAAATGACAGTGCAATATATCTTTTTTTTCGATTTTCTAGTTTTACTTGAAATAAGAGGATTAAGGAAATAGCAACTAAAATTTCTCACGAGGGTGTGATTTTAAAAATTAATTATCACTAGAAAACTCTTAGGTTACTTTATCAAATCGAAAAATACACATCATAAATACTATTCGTCTAATAGTTTCTTATATTTCTTATTTTTAGTAATTATTTTTATTGCAGGATTTAGCATCTTTTTGTAATTTTCCCATCCCTTTTTTGACTTTGAGTTAATTGGGGAACGCACTTCTACACTGCTAGCAGTCAGAACGGATCTTTCGCTTAAATGAGGTGATAAATATGATTTATTCCACTTCCAACCTAACCAATTGATAAGAGATTCCACTTCTTTGGTAGGGTTTTCTACTAACAAATCATAGTTTAAATCGTATATTTTACTCCTGAATTTCATCTTATAATTATCCATTATCTCCTCTTGATTATTGTAAATTAATGCACAATCAACGATTGAAGATGAATAATTAATTCCAGATTTAAAATTTGCTCTAAACATGGATAAAATATTATCTAGGGGATTGCGGAAACAATGTATGATTTTTGCATTGGAAATCTCATTTGCAATTATTCCAGTATATTTGTAATTTCCTAAATTTTTATTTGTAGTAATCATGTTTACATACCCCAACCCACTAATCTTTTTTAAATAAATCTCATTTAATGACAACCCTTCAATATCTTGTTTGTAATTTTTAAATGATTCTTCAAGAATATTAACTTCTCCTAATGGAGTAACTTTAGGATTCATACTCAAGATGTTCTCTATAAGAGTTGAACCACTTCTTGGCATACCTACAATAAAAATACATTCGGGGGATTTTGCTGAAAATTGTCTATTTATTTTTTTATTGTTGGACTCTAATAATAGTTTTTTGGATTTTTTATAAAGCATCTCCCTATTGGAGGGTTGAATTTTTAATTTCAGTTCATTTGCTGAAATGAGAAAATTAGAACTTTCTTCATAATTTTTTTCTTTGTGACATATATTTGCTCTAGCGAAATAAATATCCACTAAATCACTTGTTGATTGATTTTTTAAAATATTTTTTGAGAATAGATAATTTTTCCAATTATTGTCATCAGAATAATTCAGGGATGAAAGAGAAAAATATGCTTTTGCATAATCCGGGTTGATTGCAATCGCCTTTAGAAAAGATATTTCTGCTTCTTTTAATTTTCCAAGATTGGTAAATACTACACCAAGACTAAAATGTGCACTATAAAAATCTGGTTTGATTTCAATCGTTTTGCGAAAAGATATTTCTGACTCTTCTAACTTCCCAAGTTTGTTTAATATAACCCCTAAATTGTAGTGAGCAGGAGCAAAATCCTTTTTTAGATTTATCGCTTTTCTTGTTGATATTTCTGCTTCTTTTAACTTCCCAAGTTCTTTGAGAATCCCACCTAAATTAGCATGGCATTCAAATGAATTAGGATTTAATACAATTGTTTTACGTGCAAATATTTCTGCTTTTGAAAATTTTTGATGTTTTAGCAAAATATTAATAATGTAAAAGTAAGCGTTCAAAAAATCTGGTTTGATTTCAATAGTTT
>CACBAW010000003.1 GCA_902537275.1 uncultured Synechococcaceae cyanobacterium | reverse complement strand
TGATGAAGTTAATTTACTTGATGATCATTTAGTCGATGTACTTTTAGATTCGGCTGCTTCAGGGTGGAATACAGTTGAAAGGGAGGGAGTATCAGTACGACATCCTGCTAGATTTGTCCTTATTGGTTCAGGCAATCCAGAAGAAGGTGAATTAAGGCCTCAACTATTAGATAGGTTTGGAATGAGTGTTGAGGTTAAGACAGTTAGAGATGCTGAATTAAGAGTTCAGGTTGTTGATCAAAGAACTTCTTTTGACGATAATCCTGATGAGTTTTCATTGAGCGTTGAGAAACAACAGGATGAACTTCAACAAAAGGTTATTAAGGCACAAGAAATATTAAATTCTGTTCAAATGGATGATGACCTGAGATTGAATATTTCTGCAATCTGCGGAGAACTAGATGTTGATGGTTTACGTGGAGATATTGTTACAAATCGATCGGCAAGGGCAATAGCAGCCTTTGAAGGCAGGACTGAAGTGCAAGAAGATGACATAGCAAGGGTTATTTCTTGCTCTTTAAGACACAGACTAAGAAAAGATCCCTTAGAACAAGTTGATTCAGGTGAAAGAGTTATTCAAGCTTTTTGTAAAGTATTTGATTTAGATGAAAAAGAAAATCTTTCAAAATTTCAATTGTCTGCAGAAGCTTAATTACAGTGCGAATAATTGGGATTGATCCTGGATTAGCTAGAGTTGGTTATGGAATAATTGAAATAGAAAATGAAAAAAAGATATTACTAGATTGTGGTGTCATTGAGACAGGTAAAGATAAAAAAGAAGAAGATAGACTTTATGAGATATACAAAGATCTTAATGAATTAATAAATAATTGGAATCCAACATCAGCGGCAGTAGAAAAATTTTTCTTTTACAGATCAAGTACTACCATCAGTGTGGTACAGGCTAGAGGCGTAATTATGATGGTATTGGCCTCAAAAAAAATTCATGTTAGTGAATATTCTCCTGCACAGATAAAATTAACCATTGCTGGATCTGGAAAAGCATCTAAGAAAGAAGTTCTTGAGGCTGTTATGTATAGCTTAGAACTTAAAAAACCTCCAAAACCTGATGATTCAGCAGACGCCTTGGCCATAGCTCTCACAAAACTAAATGAAGATGGCTTTAACTGAAAATTTAGTATGACGATCTTTGAAAATAAGAAATTGGAGAGGGATACGTTTAGAAAACTAAGAGATGGGATTTCTCTTAATCAAAGAGAAAATGTAGAAAAAAATGTAAGAATATATATTGATTCATTTATTAAGGGATATAAAAATTTTGGTTTTATAGCCATATATTGGCCTCTAAAAAATGAAGTTGATATAAGAAGTCTTAAGAAACAATTTAATTTAGCTTTGCCTAGATGTAAAGGTAAAAAAGAGTTGTTATTTTATCCATGGGACGAAAAACCTCTTACCAAAGACTTTGAGGGGATACTAAGTCCAAATAACTCTTCCCCATTAAGTCATTTGCAGATAAGCATGATATTTGTACCATGTCTTTCCGTTGATAAAAATTTAACAAGATTAGGTTATGGAGGAGGTTATTTTGATAAATTAAGGAGAGATTATGCTTGGAGAAATGTTCCATGCATTGGAGTATTAACTTCTAATTGTGTAAGTACGGCTCCCTTAACCAGAGCTGAGTGGGATATTCCTTTATCGGGCTTTATCACAGAAAAAGAAATATTTGTATAATAGAAAATTCATGAAGTGATTAATTTATAGTTTTAAAAAATGGAAAATCAGGAAAAATACAATAATTTATCAAAATTAGTAGAAAAGTTGAAGAAATCAGAAGATCCAAAGAGAAAATATGAATATATTTTGTGGTTAGGCAAAAAATTAAAAGAACCAGATAGTAAAATCCTTGTTGAAGAAAATAAAGTTAAGGGATGCGTTTCAGAAGTTTTTGTTAAGGCAACTATTAAAGCCGGTAAATTATTTTGGGAAGGTTATTCTGATGCTCTTATAACAAAGGGTTTATTGGCCTTTCTAATAAGTGGATTAAATGAGTTAACACCAAATGAAGTTGTTGAAATAGATAAGAAATTTATAGAAGATACTGGTTTAAAATCAAGCTTAACTCCTTCTCGGTCAAATGGTTTTTTAAACATTTTATTGAAAATGCAGTCTCAAGCAAATGAATTTTTGTAGGCCTAATAATATAAAATTAAATTCAAAGTTAAAAGAAATAAAAAATGAGAAAATGCAAAATTGGGATTGTAGGTTTTGGAACTGTAGGTTCAGGGATTTATAAAATATTAAGTTCTGAAGTTGATTCACATCCAATTCTAAAAGAAATAGAAATTGCAAAAATAGCAGTTAAAGATCTTAATAAAAAAAGGGATATTGAACTTGATAATAATTTATTAACTGATGATCCATTTAAATTAATTAATGACCCCTCTATAGATGTAATTGTTGAAGTAATGGGTGGGGTTGATTTGGCGAAAGATATTATTCTGCAATCATTAAAATTAGGTAAATCTGTTGTTACAGCAAATAAAGCAGTCATTGCAAGATATGGAGATGAAATATATAAAACTGCATCTAAAGAAGGACTTTATATTTTGTCAGAAGCGGCAGTTTGCGGGGGGATTCCTATAATTGAACCCTTAAAAAGATCACTAAAAAGTAACAGCATAAAAAAAATGGTTGGGATAATAAATGGCACAACAAATTTTATTCTTTCAAAGATGACAAATGAAAAAGCTGATTACAAGGAGACCTTAAAATTGGCCCAAAGCCTTGGGTATGCGGAATTTGATCCAACTGCAGATGTTGAGGGCCATGATGCAGCTGATAAGATTTCAATTCTTAGTGAACTTGCATTTGGAGGGAAAATTAAAAGAGAGGAGATTCATTCTGAGGGCATTAGTAAAATTAATTTAAAGGATATCGAATATGCCAATAAATTAGGGTTTGAAATAAAACTTTTAGCGCTCTCTGAAAGGGGACAAATTAATAGCAATGATTCACTCGCTTTAAATATTTGGGTAGGACCTTCTTTGATTCCAAAATCTCATCCATTGTCAACAGTTAAGGGAGTTAATAATGCCTTATTGATTGAGGCTGATCCTCTTGGAGAAATAATGTTATATGGTCCAGGTGCAGGAAGTGGCCCAACTGCAGCATCAGTAGTATCAGATATATTAAATTTGCATGCCGCCTCAGTAAAAAATAATAATTCAATAGATCCATTATTATCTTTTGATTTCTGGAGAAACTGTCATATCATAGGATCTTCGCAAATAAATAAAAAAAATTACCTTAGAATTATTTGTCTTGATAGTCCCGGTGTAATAGGAAAGATTGGAGATATTTTTGGAAAGAATAATGTATCAATCGAATCAATTGTTCAACTTGATGCTAGTGAGGACAAAGCTGAAATTGTCGTTATTACTCATGAAGTGAATAATGGAGATTTTGAGAGATCGAAAGATGAAATAAATTCGCTAAATGAAGTCAAAATTATTGCAAGTCAATTAAGTTGTATTTAAAAAAATAGTTTGCAAATTTCTTTATAGCTTGGTAAACCGAAGAAAGTAAGTGTTTGGTTTTAGTACCTTAATGATTCATTCAAAACTATTAAATAATAATGAAAGTAATAATTTAATTTTTTCTGAAAACCTTTATAAAGGTGCTTGTGTAAAAATTAAAAATAGCAATAAGACTTTTCAAGTAATTGGTTTAAATAGAGGTAAAGAAATTTGTTGGGTGAGAGAGTGGCCTTTTGCTTGTAATTCTAAAAAAACATTTGCTTTAGAAATTAGTCAAATAACCTTACAAATTTTCTGCTCAAATAATTCTTCAGAATAATTAAGAACTAAGGAAATATGAAAAAAAAAATTGTTTTATCAATATTTATAATTTTAATTTCTTTTTTACAGAATTCTTGCGGCTCAAAAAGAATATCTAAAAAAATCATAGTAGCAAGTTCTGGAAAAATTGAATCTTTAGATCCAGCTAGAGCAAATACTCTTAAAGCAATTCAATTAATCAGTTCTCTTGGAGACACATTATATGAATTAAATTCTAATGGAGAATTAATACCTGAATTAGCTTCGGGGATGCCAGTTATTTCAAAGGATAGACTTCAAATAACTATCAATTTAAGAAAGAATGTTTTCTTTCACGATGGAACTGCATTTAACTCAAATGCTATGAAGTTTACCTTTGATAGATTCAAAAGAATTGGAACGATGAACTATATTTTAGGAAATAAGATTAAATCAATAGAGACGCCAAGTGAATATTCAGTCATAATAAATTTGAATAAACCATCAAGTTCTTTAAATGGTTTACTTACATCAGTAAATTTAACTCCAATATCCCCTATATTTTACAAACAATATTCTGATAAGTTTCTAAATGAAAAATTTGTTGGTACTGGTAAGTATGTGCTGACCAGTTTTTCTAATGAAGTTCAATCAATTGATCCATATTTGAATTATTGGGGTGAAAAGCCCCTAAATAACGGCGTTAATTTTGTAGGCTATTCAAATTCGTCCTCTCTTTTTGGGGCTTTAAAAAGTAAACAAATTGACGTGCTTTTATCAAATTCAATTGATGATAGTCAGAGAAAAAGTTTAAATGATTTAAGCAAAAATAAACAGTTTAATGAAGGTAATAGCCCTTTCACTGAATTAAGTTTTATAAGCCTCAAAACTAGTTCTTATCCTTTAAGTAATCTTAATTTAAGATTGGCTTTGGCAAAAAGTCTTAATAGAAAATTGATTAGTGAGAAAGTAAGTTATGGATTAAGGAAGCCATCTAGATCAATTATTCCTCCGATATTAAAAAAAGATAATCAAGAACTGTGGCCTAAATATGATTATTTAGAAGCGAGAAAGTTATTGCAAAAAGAAAATTATTGCAATGGAAATATTTTAAAAATACCCCTTACTTATAGATCGAATGTACCAGCTGACAAGCTAATTGCTTTGACATGGCAAGAAGAAATTAAGAATTCTTTGAAAGATTGTATTGATATTGAACTCAATGGGGTTGAATCTACAACAGTTTATAAGAATCTAAGTTTAGGAATTTATACGGCAGTTCTTCTCGATTGGACTGGGGCTTATTCAGATCCAGAGGCTTATCTTACCCCTCTTTTAAGTTGTAATGAAATAGTTGACGGCATATGTAAAAAAGGAGAATCAGTTTACAGCGGTAGCTTTTGGGGATCTAATAAAGTGGAAAGTTTATTTCTTGAGAGTGAAAAAATAAGTGGAATTAAAAGATTAGAAAAACTTGTTGAAATTGAAAAAATAGCAGCAAGTTCAATACCATATATCCCTATATGGATTTCCTCTCAAAAAGCATGGTCACAAAATAAAATATCAAAACCTATTTTTAATGGCGCAGGAATAATTTCATTGAGTGATCTTGAGTTAATTAATGAGTAGAAATTTAAATAAACTACTAAATTATTCCTTATTAAAAATTTCATTAATACCGATAATGTTATGGATAATTTCTTCCTTAGTTTTTATTTTATTAAGAGTTGCTCCCGGCGATCCTGTCGATGCCATACTTGGATCTGGTGCAGATGAGGTTTCTAGGGAATTTCTAAGAAATAAATTGGGGCTAAATGAACCTTTAATAAATCAATATTTTTCATATATTAAAAATATATTGCACTTAGATTTTGGCCAATCTCTTAGTACCCAAGAGCCAGTCCTTAATATTATTATAAAGTCATTGCCTGCAAGTCTTGAGCTTGGATTCTTCTCAATATTAAGTGCCATACTAATAGGATTTCCATTGGGATTAATTGGCTTAAGAAATAGAGGAAAAAAGACTGATTATATTGCGAGAATATTAGGAATTGCTACATATGCGATACCTCCTTTTTGGGGTGCAATGTTAGCTCAATTATTATTTTCTGTATTTTTTAATATTTCCCCAATTGGAGGGAGATTCCCTATATTTCAGCAACAACCCCAAATTACAGGTTTTCTAGTTTTAGATAGTATTCTTTCAAATAATATTATTGCCTTGAAAGATAGTCTTTATCATCTCGCACTTCCTTCGATTACCCTTGGCTTTTTATTGAGTGGCATATTCAGCCGCTCATTAAGAGTAAATTTGGATAAGACATTAAAAAGTGATTATGTAAATGCCGCTATGTGTAGAGGAATATCGAGGAAAAAAATATTTTTAAACCATGCATTGCCTAATGCTCTATTGCCAATTGTTACTATTTCTGGCTTGACTATGGCCTCTTTAGCAGGAGGTGCTCTGTTGTTCGAGGTGACTTTCTCATGGCCAGGTATAGCTTTAAGATTACATGAAGCTATTTCTCAAAGAGACTATACTTTGGTTCAAGGAATTGTAATTTTTACCTCTATGCTTATAGTCTCTCTAAATCTCTTCGTGGATATTTTAATTGCATATTTAGATCCACGAATAGAGTACTAATTTTCGGAAATTTCTTTTATCGTTTCAAGATCTAAAAGATGGAAGTCAAGTCCCAAATCTCTTTGGTTTTTAACTACTTTAGGGATTTTTTGGTCTTTAATATTTTTTAAAAATTCAACTATAAATTTAGTAGATAAATCTTGTACTAATATTGGCTCTGAACCAATAAAAGATTCACTTATTTTGAACAGGTCATTATTTTCTTCATAGCTTTTATTAATTCTTATTGGAGAGAAATGACTTGCCCCTTTAATAATTAGAAATCTATTTGATGGATTATCTAAAGCATAAAAAACTCTAAATTGTTCATTCATTAACGGTGTAATAAGGTCATAAGTACCACCTATTAGAAGAGTTGGTACTTTAATGCCTGTACTATATTCTTTTGGCCATACTAGACTTCCAAATGAATTAAAACCTACTATGGCACTTGCCTTATTAGTGTTATTTTTCTTAGGGAATGGTATTTCACTCAACTGACATTGAAGTAATTTTGATAAATTTGTTACCGCAAAGTCTTTTAATGCCGAATCACATATTTCCTTTAGCTGATCAGTAGGTTTCTTGCCTTCATATAAAAGTGCTATTAAAGCACCAAGTGAATGCCCCATTAAAATATAAGAATTATTAGGTAAACCAAATTCTCCATTTTCATGAGCTTTCAATACAGCCTCTAAATCTTTAATTCTATATAAGAAAAAGTCTGCACTTCCTGGTATTGTTTCCTTACCATCGAGTACTTGAATGAATGATTCTAAATTACTCCCTCTATGATCTATGAATAATATTGGCCAGCCTCTTCTAGCCAATTCGTTACCGATCCATTTGAAATTATTAATTTCGCCTCCAAGTCCTGGCATAAATATTATCAATTCTTTATCAAAATTTGTTTTATTGCTTTTCCATATTTCAATTTCAAAAGGTTTCACTCGGTGAGGAGCATAAATTTTTTTTTCAATTTTTATTAGATCTTTAGTTGATTTCTTTTCAGTATTTTTAAAGGCATTTTGTTTAGTTCTTTCAAGTTTATTTAATTTGGACAACAGTTCTTGTTGCATTGATAATTCATTTTTCCAAGATGAAATTATTAAGATTAGATTATCAATATCTAGTGAAATTTCTTCTGATGGTAATGCCTTTATGATGTCTAAAGTTGAAACTTCTTTTTTTTGATCTAATAAATTTTCTATGGTGTTATATATTTCTGTTCCATTATTGTCATTTGGAACTTTAATGCTTTTGCTTAATTCTGTAAGAATTTTACGCCCTATCCAACTTCTTAATATTTCTCTATTTAATCCCTCTTCTTTGAAAACTGGAAATTCTAAAAATTTTGATAATTCAAAAACTCTTATAAATCCATTTTTTTTTAACCAATTTATTAATTCTGTTGAATCATCTTTGTATTTTTCTAATTTTGATAATTGTCGTATAGTAAGAGGGATTTCCATCTCTTCAAACTTAATATTTATCTTTTCAGCAGCCTTTAAACCATTATTAAAAAATAAACCACAAAAACTAAAAAAAATTATAAAAATGTATTTCACTAGTGATTAGTCCAAATAGTTTACAAATTAGCAAAAATTGGTGGATTCAATTTCCTTATCATTTGAGGTTAATAACCAAGATAAGATTTTTCGCTGCATTTGGAGCAGGAGGTGTTATTTATTTAACATCACTTATTTTTAATAACCTAGGATTATCGGCGACAGATATTGGCTTGGGATTTACCATTTCAGCAATAATTGGAACCGTAACAAGACTCTTTACAGGTAATTATCTTAATAAAACGGGAAAAATACAATTTCCGATAATTACTTCTTCAATACTAAGTATTGCCGCTAGCTTATTCCTCATTTTTTCAAGAGATACTTTTTTGTACATAATTGGACAATCACTTGTTGGGGCTGCTGCAGGAATATATTGGCCTGCTGCCGAGTTTGGTGTACCCTATTTTTGTCATCCTATCGAAACACGTAAAGCTTATGCCCTTGTAAGAAGTTCGGAAGCTTTAGGAATATTTCTAGGGGTATTCTTAGGGGGGTATATGACGAATTTTTTGTATCCTAAATCAATATTTATAAATGATATATTTTGCATGTTAGTTATCACGTATCTAATATCTAGAAATAGTTCTTCTATAAAAAGAAACTTTGAAAATTTTCAAAAAAAATTAGTAGATCCAATTAATCAGGGACAACTAAAATGGAATAAAAATTCAACAATAATAATTTTATCTATTTTATTGATAACTACCTCTTTAGCCTTGATACAAGTAACTTTGCCTCTGGATCTTGTTAAAGGTGGAGTATATCGAGCTGCATTAAGCAAAGAAATTATTAGTCTTATAATTTCTATTCAGTTAATTTTATTGTTATTTCTACAATGGCCTGTCGGTTCTTGGATATCCAAGAAAGAAAGATTATTTGGCTTGAAATTTAGTTTAATAAATTTCTCTTTCGCTTCATTTTTATTATTTATTTCTAGTTATTTAAATATCCCAGCGTTTTATTTAATTTCTTTGGCATTGATTTTAGTAAGTTTAGGGACTGCTTCATTTCTTCCAACATCAACAGATGTCGTTTTCAGAATAGCTCCTTCAAATAAAAAAGGTTTTGCACTTGCTCTACTATCACAATGTTTCGCTATGGGTTATTTTTTTGGACCATTTATTTCAGGACGCATATTAGATCTATTTGGTTATGCTTCAATAATCTGGCTTTCAATTTCTTGTAGTTGCTTAATTGCATTTACAATTCTACTTAAGAGATTATTTTAATTAATCTTTTCTAATTCAATAATTCTTCTTTCTCTTAGAAATAAGAAAAAAGGTGCAGAGAATGCGAAGGCTATAAGAAAAGTTCCAATGTATACAACCCACATATTCTTCATGTTTAGTTTTTTTGATTCATTAACTATCCATATAAAAATTGCGCTTGCACCTATTAATAAGTCTCTAGAAATTGACTGAGCTGCAGGGTTTGCATTCGCTAAAGAAATGAAGTTATTTATATCAAAGCTGTTTCCATATTCCCTAGCAAATTCGAAATTTGCCAACATTGGCAGAACTGCCCCCAAAATTGATAGAAAAAGGTAAAGGAAAGATAGTATCTGTTTATTATCTTTTAAAATGTTAAATGAATTCACTTGTCAAAAATATTTCTTTTAATAATAGTATTTAAAGGCTTATGGTTGTTGAAAAGAATAATAAAGTTGAAGACTGTAAATTTAAAAAAGGAAATTTAAATTTTGCCGTTGTTGGTCATGTTGAGTGGATAAATTTTTTAAAGGTTGATCGATTACCAAAACCCGGAGTCATTTCTCATTCTGAAAAGTCTATTGAGTATCCAGCTGGTGGTGGATCTATTATCGCGAAAATACTTTCTGATTTAACTTTAAACCAAATTCATTTTTTTACGTCATTAGGTAATGATGATTATGGAGATAAGTGTTTCAAGATTCTCTCAAATATGGGAATTAAGTTGCATGTAGCTTGGCGTGATAAACCAACTAGAAGAGGATTTAGTTTAATTGACTCTCAAGGTGAAAGAGCAATAACAGTTATTGGAGAAAGGTTAGCTCCAAATCATAAAGACAATTTAGAATGGAATATTTTAAAAAAAATGGACGGAATTTTTATTACTGCATCTGATTCAGAGATTTTTAAAATGGCTAGATCAGCTTCAATACTGTGTACAACACCAAGGGTAGGATTAAATATAATTAATAATTCAAATGTTCTTTTAGATGGATTAATAGGCAGCAATCTTGATCCCGGAGAAGTTTTTTCTTTTTCTGAATTATCGTTAAAACCCAAATATACTATTAAAACCGAGGGAGAGAAGGGAGGCATAATATTCCCAGGAGGAAGATATGAGGCACTTAAAAACAAAAAATTAAAGGTTGATTCTTATGGATGTGGTGATTCTTTTGCTGCGGGTATTCTTTATGGAATGGCATCTAAATGGGATATAGATAAAAGTTTAAATCTTGCTAAAGTAATGGGAAGAGACGCTAGTGAATTTTTCGGACCATATGCAAATAATGGTGAAAAATAATTGAATTAATAATTACATGAGCAATCTAGATAGTAAAAATAAAAATATTCTTGTAGAAAATATTATTGTTTTCTTTTTATTTACTGTTTTTTTGGTTTTTAAATCTTTGAAAACTTTATCTAGAATTTTTACTTATGGAATCTTAAAAAAAGAAATATTAACTACTAAAAGTAACTTAGGCGTAGATATTAAAATAAAAATTAAATAGTTAATGAATATATTTTTATTTTTTCTAATTTTAGGAGTTATTTTTTTGGTATACAAAAAAATTAAATCTAAAAAATCAAAGAACTTAAAATTAAACAAATTTAAAAATAAACTTCAAAGCACGCAAACAAATATTGAAAGAATTTTTTTAAGAGAGGAAGAAAAAACCTTTTCAAACCCTAATATAAATATCTATATTGGGAGTTATGATAACGAAGACAATATTAATAGGAAATCTAATATTCACAGAGCAAGGCTTTCAAAATTTAAGAAATCAAAATTAAATGGTGAAATGATATTTCAAGATGATGAACAAAGGATTTATAAATTTAATAATGGTAAGAAAGTTTATTTATAAAAAGTTTACTTATAGTTTTTGTTCTAACTACACTCAAGACTTTCTCTGGTTGAAACGCCTGTTGTTGGATTGATCCCATCAGCAATTTTACAAAGATTTCTTTGGTCTTCGCTATCAAGAATAGCGTAAGAAAAATCTGCTCCTTCTATTCGAGCTCCCGCAAAACTGCTACCTGAGGCGATCATATTTATTAAAACAGCATTTCTAAGATCTGTTTTTTGGAAATTAACTCGATCAGAAAGAGTATCGGTCAGATCGATTCCATTTAAATTAGAACCTTTTAAATCAGATAGGGTTAAGGTTGTCCCATGTAAATCAACATCACTAAAATCTGCGTCTCTTGCCACTGCTCCAGCTATAGAAGACAAATGAAGATCCTCACCATGGAAATTATATCCTGTAATATTAGATCTTACATAACTTGGTACTTCATCTCCTTCTCCTTTAACAGCAACATTCGCCCCAGCAAAAACTGGAGAGGATAACACTAAGAAAGAAAAAGTTATGCATAAAAAATATTTTAAAAACCTAAAAAATTTCATTTTGAAAAATTTGATTCATTTTATTTTATAACAAATAGATAATTTTTAAAATCGGTGAATAAATTTAGAATCCCTTTTTAAGATTATTTAACACTATAAATTTTAAATCTAGGCTCTAAGTTAGTTATACAATCTAGAAGTTTTTTGTTATCTTTGCTATTTGTAACTTTGAATTCAGATTCAACTGTACCGCCTTCATCCCTTATGGCTTGATTTAAAACGATGGAACCGTTTTCATCAGATACCGATCTATGAAAAGTTCCTCTAGGTATCCTTAAAATATATCCACAAGATTCTAATCTAACTTTATAAAAAGGATAATCCCAACCAAAGTTGACAAGAAAAAACGTTCTACCCCCAGAGATAGCTAATAAATTATCTTCTTGATTGTGATGTATGTAAAATTGCCAATTATTAAAATCTTCATCATTTGGAGGACTAACTGCAGGACCACTGTGAATAACTAGATCTCTATAATTTGATTCATTAACACTAATATCAAAAAATCTGACATCTTTTGTATCGCGAAATTTTTCATAACTTATCAATTCAAACATTTTTGATTTATTTGATTTGATAACTGGAATTTCTAAACTTGAGTTCAATTTTCTTTAAAGATTAAACAAATGAAAACAGATATATATATCTAAGAACGTATCAATTAACACTAAAAAAGAAACATATTATTATTTATTTTTTTGTTATTTAAAAGATTAAAAATTAAGTGTTTATTTAATGTCAAGAGGTTTGATTTCCCAGGATAAAGAATTTTCTAAATTATTTTTCCCTATAAAGTTTCCCGTAATTACAGAAGTTAAATTAGATTTTGAAGAGGATACCAATGTTAAATATCTATCATCTATTAACCCTTTTCCGCTTGGATCAAAACCTCTCCAACCAGCTCCTGGAATATATAATTCAGCCCAAGCGTGTAAATCCAACTCAGAGGGTAACGGATCTTCAAAATGATAACCACTTACAAACCTACTTGGGATACCTATAGACCTGCAAGACTCAACCATCAGCATTGCTAAATCTCTGCATGAACCTATACGTTCTCTAAGTGTTCTGCTGGCCGGCCATGCTGGACCAGTATGTCTTTTGGTATATTTAACTCGATCTTGAATAATCTCTATAAGTTGGTAGGTAAATGATAATGCGTTATTAATGCTTCCTGCTAAGGCTTCTTGGGCAAGTTCTACGGCAGACGGATCATGTTGTCCATTTGGCATCCATCCCTCTAATGCTCCCTGTAAATCTCTGTTAATAATGCTTCTACAAAAAGGTAATGTTAAATCTCTATTTTTAACTCCATCAATAATATTTGGATGTTTTATAGTTTCAACTTCGCTGATTGATTCAATAATTAAATTATCTGTAAATCCATTGAATCTGATTCTATTAATCTCTTCTCCGCTAGCAGCAAGTAATGGATAAATAATTTCTGGTTCTGGGGTTATTTTTAATTCAAAATTCCTTAGTTTTTGAAAGCCATTTGACCTTGGCTTTATACATAATCTATGCTCGCCTAATTGAACAGGGTCTTCGTATTTATATTCAAGTTTGTGAATGTATTTAATTCTCATTAATAAACTTATTAATTAATAAAATATTTTTCTTGAATGAGATCATTCAATTTATTTAAATCCATTTGCAATGAATCGATTGCCTCATGTAAACCATCATTGATTATATCTTCAATTCTGATATAACTCCACTTTGCTTTAAGCAAACCTCTCATGCATTCTAATTCTGAAGGATTTTCAGTAGATGGTAAGGTATCTATCGTTTTAAGTGTATTGCTTATCCCATCAAGACAGTATCTTACTGATCTCGGAAAAATTGGATCAAGTAAAAGAAATCTCGCAACTGAATTAGGCTTTATAGAATTTTGTACTGCTTTCCTAAACATTTGATAAGCTCCAGCTGAGCGTAAAAGTGCAATCCATTGCAGCTCATCAAGAACTCCTCCAAGTTCATCTAAGCTGGGTAGAAGTAAATAGTATTTAACATCTAAAATTCTTGATGTTTTGTCAGCTCTTTCGATCAATCTTCCAAGAATGCTAAATCTCCAGGCGAGGTCTTTGCTAAGCGTCGCATCTGTAATTCCATAAAAAAGCTGACATTCCCTCCTTATTTCACTTAATTGTTCTTGTCTTGGTTTATTCCATATTGCCTCTCCTTCTTGCATATTCCAATATAAAATATTTATTTGTTCCCACATTTCAGTGGTCATGACATCTCTGATTTGTCTCGCATTTTCTCTTGCCATTTGAATGCAAGAAATTATACTGTTTGGGTTTAAACGATCTCTTATTAAAAAATTAATAACGTCATCAGGTTTTTTCTCTGGGAATCTTTTATCAAAAGATTCTCTATCACTTGAAGCATCAATTAAGGGGAGCCAAGGTTCTGCACTTCCTGGCGGACAATCTAATGACATTGCTTCACTTACTTCCACGAAACGAGATATGTTTTCTGCCCGTTCTAAATAACGATTGATCCAATAAAGGGATTCTGCTACACGACTTAAAAGCATATTATTCGCCTACGACCCATGTATCTTTGCATCCTCCACCTTGAGAAGAATTAACGACTAATGAGCCTTTTTTTAATGCTACCCTCGTAAGCCCGCCCGGGCTAACCCATGAATCTTTTCCTCTTAAGATATATGGTCTTAAATCAACATGACAGGGATATAGTTCTCCTTCACATAACGATGGCACAGTAGATAATTCTAATGTTGGTTGTGCTATGAAATTTCTGGGATTATTTTTAATTTTATTAGAGAATTCTTCTATCTCACTCGTTGTTGAGTGAGGGCCAATTAACATTCCATAACCCCCAGCTTCTGCGACAGACTTAACAACAAGTTTTGATAAATTCTCTAGAACATATTCTCGATCTTTTTGATAATGACAAATATACGTTTCTACATTTTTAATAATAATTTCTTCATCAAGATAATATTTAATCATTTTTGGAACAAAAGAATAAATCATTTTGTCATCTGCTATTCCAGTCCCAGGTGCATTTGCTAAAGCAACATGACCTGCCTTAAAAACATCAAGTAATCCGTTAACACCAAGGCAAGAATCTTTTCTGAAATTAAGAGGATCTAAGAAATCATCATCAATTCGCCTGTAAATAACATCTACTCTTTTTAATCCAGAGGTAGTTTTTAAATATACATAATCGTCATTACAAACTAAGTCATGACCTTGAACTAGTTGGATGCCCATTTCTTGAGCTAGATAACTATGTTCAAAATAAGCACTATTAAAAATTCCTGGAGTTAGTAGAACTATCTTGGGAGTATCAGTCCAAACAGCAAGTTCTTGAAGCGTTTTTAAAAGATATGATGGATATTCATCAATTGGTTTTACTATTCTTCCTGAGAAAAGATTAGGAAAAATATTTTTCATAACTAATCTATTTTCTAAAAAATAAGCAACCCCAGAAGGGCACCTTAAATTATCTTCTAAAACATGCCAATCTCCTTTTCTATCCCTTATTAAATCAAGCCCTGAAATTTGACACCATTTATTTAGTGGAGGTTTGAAATTTATCATCTGAGGTCTCCAGCCTTCTGAGCTCTCTATTAATTCTCTTGGAATTATTCCATCATTTATTATTTTTTGAGAATTATAAATATCATCTAGGAATAAATCAATTGCCTCAAGCCTTTGTTTTAGCCCTTTTTCTAATGTTACCCAATCATCTTTACTAATTATTCTGGGAAGTGGATCAAAAGGTAATATTCTCTCAGTACCTTTTAAACCAGTATCGTTTAATCTAAAAGTTGCACCATGTCTTAGTAATAATTTTTTTGCGGCAGAGTGATTTCTATTTAATTCTTCAAGTCCCATATTATCCAAAGATGAAAGAAGTGGAATCAATATTTCTCTGGCAGAGTTAACATTATCCTTAAAGTATTCATCAAAACTATTTTTAGGCTGATAACTTGAAAACATATATTTCATCGTTTAGTAACTTTTACTTTAGCTTTATATCTTTATTCGTATTTATGGATACCAAAAATAATATCCCTTGACTCGATCTATATCATTATTTTGATCGTTGAAGTATATTTCTTGAAAAATCTAAAAAGCATGAGTTCTAGTAATTGGCAATTTGTTTTTTTTAGATATTTCGCAAGCTTTCTTTTTATCCTCTCTCATAGTTTGCTGGTTCTTGATCATCTACCGATAGGGGCGGCACTTCACGGACTTGGCGAAGTTTTTATTGCGCCTTGGGCTTTTAGGGAAAGAGCATGGGATCTTGTTGTTATTGCAGTTTTATTTTTCTTTTTCGATATCTGGGGACTTATAAACACTCCTTGGAATTAACTGATACTATTTATTTACTAATTCGGGGAATAACATAATAAAAATGAATTCTTATTTTTATCAAATTAATAAAATAATTTTTCTTTTATTACTTACGAATATTTCAAATTTATATGCACACAATTTATTTAATGGTGGTTGCAAAGATCATTGTGAGCAAAAAGTTAAAGTAACAAGTAATATAAACAAATTAAAAAGTATTGATGATCAAATAAATATTGAAAGTAAGAATTCTTGTTTAAATAAATCACTTTGTAGAGGTTGACCTCTCGAGATTTTTAATTGTTTTAAGAAGTTTTTTCTTTGATAATTATCATTAAAGTACCATTTGCTTGATAATTTTTATTAGGAGGATTTATTTTATTTTTAATTAAAAAAATGAAAGTATAAATCAGAGGTAGAAGTAATGATGAGGCAGCAACTAAAGCGATTATCTGGTTTAACCTAATATATGGTTTTTTTACGAGATCCTCTCCGCATAATCCACAAATCAAACTACCTCTTGAAGATTGTTTTTGAAATTGATATTTAGGATTGCAATATGGGCAATAATATCGAACCATTTTTAAATTTTATTGTTTTAATCATTATCTATAAAACTAGAAGAAAGTCATCTTATTAAAAAAAGAGGGCTAATTTAAGCCCTCTTTTATCTCTTACTTATATTTTTTAATGAAGTTATTAACGCACCTAAATCATGGATCCTTGTTGCTAACTTCTTTTAAGCTAATGCACACCAAAATTAACTAATTGTCTTTAACTGGGGCAAAAACTCTAGAATTAAGCTTGTTTCTTAAAGGGCACCTAAACGATGCAGAAGAAGGAAGCTTAGACATTAATAAAAAATAATTGGAGCAGTTAATTAAATTAGTTCGGTTTATTCCGAAATTTCTGGCAGGCTATCGATCATTTTGAAAGACCTCCTAGAACTCAACAATATAAAATTAGGAAAATATTTCTCTAAAGACAATCCGTTTTTATACGCATTGCTTTTTAATTAAAAATGTCCGAGAGTAGTAATTAATCGTGCTAATTTTTTTGAGATATTTTTAGTAAGTTTTGCTTATTTCTTTTGATATTTAATTCGTCTATCTTAATTTTAAATAATTGAGGAAATCTTTTATGCATCATTCGAAAGAAGTTATTAAAACTGATAAATCAAATCCCATAGACGAATATTTTCAATGTCTCTCATATTGCGATATTCACCCAAAAGGTATAGATAATGACTGTGAGGTCATTTGTATGGAAAGACATTTAAAAGCTAACTATTGGTAATTAATAAATTTCTACTTTTTACTTAAATCCCTTTGAAAAAAGGTTAGTACGAACTTTAAATTTCCATACATTTACAACACCTTTTGCATTAACTGCTGCAAGTGCACAATCATCAGGTCTCCATGATATTGCCCCTACCAAATCTCCGGCGAATGCAGCCCCAACTGGGTCTCCATTGCCGTCCTTTTTTAGGAAACTTGCGACAACAGAACCATCCCTAGATCCTGAGGCTACAAGCATACCTTTATTTGAAAAGGCTAAGCTCGAAATAGGTTCTGTATGGTGACATAGTTCTCCTGGCATAGTCCCTTCTGGACCATTGCCTATAAAGCTCCATACTGTAATTCTTTCACTGCCGCTAGTCGCTAATAATTTTCCGCTATCATCAAAAGAAAGGTGACTTGGTTTTCCAGGGTATCCAGTCATTTCAGCATCCATTCCTGTTGATCTTCTCCAAAAATGAACTGAATTGTCTTGACTCCCACAGGCGACTATATCTCCATCAGGGCTTAATTCCATAGAGACCAATGATCCTTGCCACTCCAGTTTTTGATTCGTTTTATTATTAATAATGTCAAAGAATGTCACTCTGCCGTAGCATGCAGTTGCGAGCTCATTTTTATTTGACCATGTTATTGCACTTACTGTGCTTGGATGGTCTTCTGAGATCCATTTCTCTTCTCCAATTTCATTAAAAACATATACTTTTTTTGAGGAAGCTATCGCTAGAAATAAACCGTCATTAGACCACTTGAGGTGTTCTACCCAACCCTTACCAAGATTAAGTGTTTTAATTACTTTACCTTCGTGGCAATTACAAATTTGAACATTTCCATCCTGACCTGATGTTGCAAAAATCTCACCCTCTGGATGAATGGCCATTGCTAATAGACCACCGGAGTGTGTATTTTCTTTTTCCCAAATAATTTTTCCAGTATCTCCTTCGAACGAAAAAAGACCTCCTGCCACGTCGCCAACAATAAATTGTTTTCCTTTAAGAGCCCAGCCACATGCTATGGCGTAATCATTAACTTCAGCAGTCCATCCTTCATGGAACATGCCTCTTGGACTAAATGGTTCTATATCAGGCATTTATCAAAGCCTTCTTGCATCTCTTTCTCATTTAAATTTCTACCGATAAAAACAAGTTGATTTCTACGAGGTTCGTTACCCCATTCTTTATCAGGTTGTGCAGTAAATAACATGTGAACTCCCTGAAAAACTATTCTCCTTGGGTTACCTAAGTAACTTATGAAACCTTTAGTTCTGAATATATCCACTCCTTTTTCTGATAGAAGTCTTCCCATCCAAGTATTTAGTTTTTCTGGGTCAACATCTCCAAAACGCTCTATAGCAATTGAGCCTACTTCATCATCATGTTCGTGCTCTGCTTGCCAGAATCTTTCAGTATTAAATGAAATCTCTTTATTTTCGTCACTTTTAATGACTTTCATATTGAATTCTTCAGCGGTGTGCTGTGTAAACAAACCTATTTTTGTTGGTTTTTCTATGTTCAGGATGAAGGATTTATTTCCTTTATCCTCCAATTTGAGATTTACATGTTCTCCATATGGGATGGTATTTCCAGGATCTAAACTATTAGCTTTTTCTGCATAAAGTCTCACAGAGGATTCAGCACCATCTTTAAGTTCCTCTTCACTCTCTCCTTGGTTAGCGAGGGCTACCAAGGACATTTCTGGATCGGGTCCTTCTTCTAGCATTAATTCATATTTACCTGCATCAAGATCGTAAACACCTGTCCATTCAAAAGGATATTCTGGTTCAAGGAATGTTGGCCTGCGTTTAAGGATCTGATCAAGATCAAATGCACTTAGATTTAAGACTGTTTCAATTGGTACTTTGGCATTCTCGGCTCTAATAATTCGGGTCATTCGGTTCATATCTCTCAATCTCGATTCAAGAGTATCTAGTGCATCATCAGAGACTAAATCTGTTTTATTAAGGACAAGAACATCTGCAAATGCCACTTGTTCTGAACTTTCATCACTCCTGCCTAGTTGCTGATCAATGTGGGCAGCATCAACTAAAGTTACAATTCCATCAAGAGTGAATTCAGAACTTATCTCTTCATCCATGAAAAATGTCTGAGCAACTGGTCCAGGATCTGCTAATCCTGTCGTTTCTACTAAAACATAGTCAAACTTATCTCTTCTTTTCATAAGGTTGCCAAGGACTCTTATTAAATCACCACGAACAGTACAACAAATGCACCCGTTTGACATCTCAAACACTTCTTCATCGGCATTAATTACGAGCCCTTGATCTATACCTACTTCACCGTATTCATTCTCAATTACGGCTATTCTTTTTCCGTGCTCTTCACTTAAAATTCTATTAAGCAAGGTAGTCTTCCCTGAACCTAAAAATCCAGTGAGGATGGTTACGGGAACTTTGTCTTTGATGCTCATTTACTGATTTTTACTAAATAAACAATAGTTTATTAATAGTAATAATAAGAAATGAAAATCGTTTTTATTAGAAAAAATTAATCTGAAAGTTTGTACCATTCAGACTCAAGATTGGAGCCAGATTCCTTATCACAGCTTCCACCTAATGAGTCAACAATTGTACAAGTATTGTGAACAGCTACTGAAACCGTATTACCATCCATCATCAATCCATCAACGAATATTTGATTAGAAGCTAAAGGGACTGAACTTTGTCTACTTAAGTTCCTTAATAACTTAGATGCTGGAATTTGTTCAGGAAATATTGCCTGAACTTTCTCTTCATCTAACATTTTTAAAGTAGAACTTATGTTTTCTGGCCTTAAGCTTGAGGAGTCTCCAAGAAAGTCAAGTAAACTAATGGTTTCAAAACCAAATGCATCCCCGTAGTATTCCAATGCTTTGTGTTTAGAGACAATTACTCTGTTTTCCTCAGGAATAGAGCTTACTTGTTCGACGATCCAACTATCTAAGCCTTCTAAGAGAGAATCAGCTTTTTCGAATCTTTCATTAATTAGTTTTCTGTCACCTCTATTAAAAACTGAAATATCTTTCTTTAAACTTTTGCTTATAAGATCTCCCATTTTTATAATGTTATGCGGATCATGCCATACATGTGGATCTAGACCTCCATGGTCATGATGATGATGCCCCTCTCCTTCGTCTGGAACTTGTGCTATTGGTTCTACATCACTATTTGAAACGTCTTTAAAAAAGTGTTGAGTTGCTTCAAACTCAAAAGGCATGTGTTCAGTAAAAAATATATATTGACCATCTTCTTTGATATCCACGTTAAAAACAGTACTTTCTTTTCTTTGATCAAAGTTAAGAACAAAAGCTTTATTACTTGCTATCAAAGTACCATCATTTTTTCTGCTTATTGAGTCTTTAGATCCTAATAATTCTTTGGCTAAATCTTCAGACCCTTCTATGTCATTAGATTTAAGAATCACCATCTTCATTGCAGGATCTGCATATTCGCCATCGACTTTTTCAAATGACCATTTGTAAGAGCCCTTAGAAAGTTGAAATTTGCCTGCCCATTCGAAAGCACCTTCAGCATGATCATCATGTCCTCCATGGTCTGAATGATCATCATGACCTCCATGATCAGAATGATCATCTACTTTAGCTGAATTTTCAGAATGATCGTCATGTCCACCATGGTCTGAGTGATCATCATGACCTCCATGATCAGAATGATCATCTACGTCTATTGCACTAACACCTACAACAACAGTAGTCTTTTTATTTTCCCAATTTCTCATACTTGGAGTCATTTCTTTACCAAGAGTAAATACTTTATCTGCGCTATTTAGTAATTGAGCTTGCCTTGGATTGATCTTTAAGTCATGAACATCTTGTTTTCTATCTACTAAGCATGTAACTTCGTCAGATGGTAATGCAATTGATTTAACTAAATCACAAACTAGTGGTTCTACTGCTACATATGACTTTCCTTTAGCCATAACATCCTGCCCAAAACCAGAAAATATAATCGTTCCAGCGATTACTGAATTTTTAATAATTGATTTATTCGAACCTTTTTTATTTGTTAAAAGTTTTTTAAAAATGGTCATAAAATTATATAATATTTAAAAATGATAATCATTTTCATTATCTCTGACAAGTAAAAGTATTAAATGTTATGAAATTAATACGCAACTTGTATTATTGGTAAGCTTGTAAAGTGACTTTTTTAAAAGATTAATTAATGGCTACTTTAGTCGCTGAAAATTTAACCTTTACATACGGAAAAAAAAGTAAGCCAGTTTTAAATAAGGTATCGGTTGAGATTAAATCTGGAACTCTAACAGCGTTAGTTGGCCCAAACGGCGCAGGTAAATCAACTCTTTTGAGAATATTGCAAGGACAAAATACTCCAGATAAAGGCGAAATAAAAATTGACGGTGAAAATTTATATAGATCTAGAGCTCTTGTGGCACTTATGCCTCAAAGAAGTTCTATGAATTGGAAGTTTCCCATTACAGTTGAAAAATTGGTATCTCTTGGTCAAATAAAGTATTCAAAATCAAGAAGTAATAACCCATTTCAAATTAAGACTCTTCTAGCATATCCTAATTCTTGGATTAATAAATGTTGTGAATTAGAGGCGACAATGCAGAGAGTAGGCATTGCAAGTTTGGCTAACAGAAGACTCGATTCTCTCTCAGGAGGACAGCAGCAAAGAGCACTATTAGCAAAAACTCTTATGTCCCCGGCAAAAATATTTCTTTTAGATGAACCTTGTGCAGCTTTGGACCCTCCTGCAAAGGAGGATTTTCTTAAAATTGTTCGTCAACTTGCGGATGCGGGACTTTCTTTGCTAGTAAGTAGCCATGATTGGGGCGATTCTTTAAATAACTATGATCAAGTAATCGTTCTTGATAAAAGTGTCTTGGCAGTTGGTAGTCCTGACCAAATAAAAGATAAATTAGAAGCTATAAACATTGGCTCTATAAACGAAAATAATTTCTGTGATTAGAGAATGTTCCTTTTTAATTCTGAGCTTGATAGCAGTTTTGGCAAAGCCCGAAATACTCGAGGGTATGAAACAACAATTGGAATTTCTTTGGATTTGTTTTGGGTGTATGAATATTTTTTACTGGGCATCCTTCCATTTTTGATGTCTCACCACATTGAACACAGGTCAAATGATGAATATCTCTATCTACGGGAGTGTACAGTACCTCTCCAGTTGGGAGATGTCTAGAACGTATTAAGCCATGCTTTATCAGAACTTGAAGATTCCTGTAAACAGTCGTCAGTCCCATAGCCTTTCCGCTTTCTATCAATTGTCTATGCAATTCTTGACCAGTCAATTCATCCTCACATTTATTAAGTTCTTCAAGAAGTTGTTCTTGTCTTTTGGTAATGTCAGACTTAGTTACCATTGTTTCCGAAATCTTTTTTTGTCCCGTATTTTTGATCATACCGAATCATTCGAATAATGTCTTTTATTTATAACAACTGGTGGCTGGTTCCATTAATAATAACTATATTCTCTGGGATTTTATGCCCAGCTATGGGAACTGTATTAATCACTCATAAGAGATTATTACAAGTTAATTTAATCTCTCATTGTGTGTTGCCTGGACTTGCTCTCGCATTAGCGCTTGGAATTCACCCCTCAATTGGTGGTGTTATAAGTGGTCTTCTGGGCTCAGTAATTGCGGAAAGTTTAACTAATAGAAAAAGTGAAAATTATGAAGCAGTTATGAATACTATTCTTGCTGGAATGCTTGGGTTTGGAGTCCTTATAATCCCTCTACTCGGAATAAGGATTGATTTGGAGGCAGTATTATTTGGCGATTTATTGACAGCAAATTTTGGAGATTTACTTAGAACAATAATTGCTTTTTTAGTATTTATACTTTTAATGACTTTTGGATATGAAAAGGTTGTTTATGTTGGATTAGATCCAGAAGGTGCATCCGCAAGTGGTATAAACGTATCTTTATTAAATCTTGCTTTGAGTTTTACAACGGCATTAGTAATTGTTAGTTCAATGTCAGCCGTGGGAGTAATTCTTGTTATTGCTCTTCTTTCTACCCCAACTCTGTTAGGGCTAAATAAGGCTCATAGTTTAAGAATTGCAATGATGAGGTCTTCATTTTTTGGATTATGCATCTCACTTATGGGCTTTATTCTTTCTATAGTCTTTAATCTGTCGCCTGGACCTGCAATTAGTGTTATTTGTGTTGCATCTCTTTTGATTCCTAAACTTCGTAAATAATTAAATCTTAAATGTCCAATCAGAGTTTAATACTTGAGCTTCTGGATTGTTTTTTAAAGCTACTTCTATAGCCTCTTTTTTATTATTAGCTATGACAACTTCATCAAATTCCTTTTCATTTTTTTTGAGACTTACTTTGAAACGCATAAAAATTTTTTAATTAATCAAAATTTAACCACTAAGCAACTAGATTTAAATACTTTTAAAAGTTAATTGATGAAATAGAAACTTTAGTTATTTTGAAGTTTTTCTACTACAGATTCTTTCTCAATTTTAGCTACATCCTGTAATCCATTAGCATCAAACCAAGGAGCGTTTTCCCAATTAAATCCTTCCCCAAACGTATTATCGGGAGCAGCTACGTACCAGTGACATGATGAATCGGGAACATCTACAGCACATTTTGACCAGTCAGCTTCCCACTGTGGAACTTGTACCCACATGACAGATGCTAATAAAAAAGAAAAAATAAAATTCATAATTAAATTATTCGGTTAGCAAAATTTTGAAAGATTTTTTCACATTCTTTCTTTCTTTTCTTTCAGTAATTCTCAAGTATTTGATATTTATCCTTATTTTTGAATTGATTTAAATTAATATTGTTCTGATTAAGAACTGAAGTATTTTTGATTTTCATAACTCAAGCTGTCTATTTAGAACATTCTTAAGACACTTTATAGATTTTTTGAAGTGAATTTATACTTAATTTTTGTCTTTCTTTTGTGTAGGTAGGTATTTATCGGGATTATTTTCAATATAAGTAAGCGAATATTTGACAACAACCACTATTACTGAAAAAAGAACAATTGCCGAAATAATAAAAATAATTTTTTTGTAAATACTTTTCATGAATATTTTATGTTTTTAATTATTTTTTTCATCAACGCCCAATTTTTCTTAAAGATTTAAATAATTAGTAATTTATACTGTAGCCTTTTAAATTACCTACGGAGTAAATTAAATAAATCAGAAACTCCTCACACACTTTTTTCTGATAACTTTAAAAGTACTCGACCTCGATGTTTGAGTACTTTTTGTATTTTTTGCCATGTGACAGTTAAGATAGAGGTCTATTAAGCATTACATATTTTGAATTTAGGTGTGATATTAGGGTGGTGTGTAGGAGGAATTGATTTATTTCAGTGGAAACAAGGAAACACTTAATTTAAATCAATTTTAAAAGATCTCTCTTTGAGAGATCTTTTTTTTTGGATTATTAGAAATGCATATTAAATTCTGAATATAAAAACATATATGCTTACTTACAAAATAATTAGGTCGTCATTACAAATTAGTAATTAAATTAGTTAGATTATAAGTCGTTAAATTCTTCTGTTAATGCAAATACTTTTTTTAGCAATTTTAATTTGTTCAAGCTTTATATTCCCTTCTTCATCATTTGCCTCACATATAGAACTAAGACCTTGTGTAGAGATTGCTCATTGTGTACGAGAAGAGTGGGAGGTAAATAATATTGAAAAACCTTTTGAAGAGATTAAAACATTTATCGAAAACACTCCAAGAACTGAGATTGTAGAAATTGATGGCGATTATCTTCATGCTGAGGCAACCAGTAAATGGATGAAGTATGTAGACGACTTAGAAGTATCCTTTTTACCTGAATCAAACATCTTATCAATAAGATCAGAATCAAGAGTTGGAGATAGTGATTTGGGAGTGAATCAAAAAAGAGTTGATTTACTAAAATCCAAAATGTTTTAAGATAAAAAGTTAAAAAAAATAATTTGTTTTTATTTTTTTTTGTATAACTTTTCCTTTTTTAAAAAAAATTAGCAGATAAAAAAGTGATAATTATCATCATGCCTTGATAATGGCAAATTTATTAGATTTTCTCCAAAAAGATGATCATAAATTTTGTATATTTATTGTTATTTAGTTTTGTTTTTTTCTGGTTTTATATAAACATTAAAAAAAATGGACTTAAATGGATAATCAAAGGTCTTTTTCAAATTGGAATATTAGTTTTATTCATTGGAGGGTTTTTCAAAATATTTTTCACCTTACCCCCTAATTTATTTATAAAAATATTTTTTCTTATTATTTATGCATGGTGCACTGTTGGAATAAATGTAAATTTCATGATTCCTTTGATTAGTTTGATTGACCAAAAAATAGTAAAAAAATAAGACTAAAATATGACTGAATTCTTAGTGCAAAAATAAATCTATTAACTTTATCTGCAACATTAAAATTTAAAAGATTTATTTTTTTCCTTTTGAAAGTCTTTTTCTTGTATACCTAGTCTTTAATGCCAAATCTGTCATTATATAAATTCCAAATAAAAGAATGATTATTCCAATAAAGTATTTCATTATATTTTTGTAATAACTATGTTTGAGATTTATTCATGATGCCAACTAATTTTAATATCTATTTCTTGAGATAAATTTCTTGTAACTGGACATTCTTTGGAAGCTTTTTTCAAAAAATCAATAGTTTCATTAGAAGTGCTCTCTGGTATAAAAATATCTATTATTAGTTCTTTTATCTTCCTCTCGCTATTTTGTGTCATTATTTTTTCAATATCTAAATATATACCTTTCAAATCAAATCCTTTCGATTTGGCTTTGATTGCCATGATGGTTAGCAGGCAAGTACCTAGAGATGTTGCTAATAAATCAGTTGGGGAAAAACTTTCACCTTTACCGCAGTGATCTAAAGGTGCATCAGTTCTAATAAGACTTCCAGATTGTAGATGAATAGCCTCACAGTTTAAATTTCCTAAATAAGAACATTTAACTTTAGTCATTTTAAAAAAATTAAATTAGCAAAATATTATTAATAAAAAATTATGGAACATAACAAGATTATTGATGAGAAATTTTTATTTGCATATTAGTGGAGTATTAAGGAAATTCATCAATCTAGTTTTGAAATCAGTTTTTATATCCATATTCCTTTAAGCAATACTCAATTAATTCAATTGATTTATTAAGAGTTCTTTTATTTTTATTTTCTAGATCGAAACATTCATTTAAAACACGTATAGATTCATTTAGAAATGATTCTTCTTTATTTTTTATATCTTTAACTTGATTTATATGAATTAATTTTTTAATCCCAATTAGGGAAAATATGATTATTGATATTATAAAAATTGCAATTTTGAATTTATTCATACAATTAGTTATTGTAAATACTTTAATTTATTTAATATCTAAAAACTTTACATAGCTTATAGAACTAAGTAATTACATATGTAGCTGCTGTTATTGCTATGGCAGTAATTGAAATGAAAATGTATGGAACAACCTTTAAAGGTATATATAGATTATTTTTAGACATAACTAGAACCTTTATATAAATAATTACATTCCCTTTAAACTTTATAAGTCTTCAAATATACAAATTAAATTTCTTTGCATAAATTCAATCCTTTTAAAAATTAACAAATTTATATTCATTGAATTTTCATTAAATAAAGTATCTCTAAATCTTGTCTTGAGTCCGATATTTTTCTCTTTAAAAAAATTAATTCTTCTTGGCTCATTTTTGATTCTTTTATCATCAATTCTGCTTGTTCAATAGCATGTTCTATATTTCTAATTTTAATTTCTCTTATTGAGGGATCATCTTTACATGCTTTTTTAGTATTTGCATCTAACATATGTACGAAAAAATCACCTTGCATATAATCTAAATTAAAACTTCATTATGCTACCACCGCAAATTTAATTAAAATAAATTATTATTAGTTTAAGAACTTTAACCTTAGCTAACCCTCTCTTCAATTGATCGAGTGGGTTTTTTTTATGGTGTAATATACTCCTAGCATATACTATTAATTTGGAAGATTCAAAACTTAATCCTGAGGAAAATAATTCAATCGAATCGTCCCCCAATTTGAATGAAGACAATAAAGATCTTAATGAGGGGAATAAAAAAGAAGAAAATGTTAAGGCATTTACAGAATTTCTAGAGAAAGCAAGTAAGCAAGATTCTTCAGAAGAAAAAGTAAAACTTGATTCTGAGCAACAAAAACTAAAAATTAACAAATCACTTTTTAAAAGATTTCTTAATAATGGATTTGATGGCATCTCAACTAATCCAAACTATAAAATGTTGGCATTATTGATAGTCCTTTTAATTAATCTGTCTCTATTTTTTGTAATTGGCAATATGGGTAAAGCGTTTTTAAAAAATGCAGGAATTATGGGTTAAAAATTATTTATTTCTTTTTGGATATTCATCTTTACAATTTTGATTCTTCAAATGAAACTGTGATATTTTCTTGTCAAATTAAAATTTAAATAAAATTTGGATAATAAAGAGCCAGAAAATCCAGTAGTTTATCTTTCTAATTTAGTCAAGAAATTAGATGTAAAAAACAGAAATGGTTTAGTAGCCTTAGCAATAGTAAACCTTTTAGTGATTCTTTTATTTAAATATTATTTGAAAGAATCTGGATTATTAGCTTGAATTTAACTGCTGGTAGTATTATTCAGTGTTTTAATTAATCATTAGAGATTGAATTTGAATTCAACAAGGATATTGAAGGCCTTATATAAATAAAAATAGACCCATACATATCCTGCATAATTCTCATTTCATCGTCTAAATATACAATTGAAACCTGGCAATTTGGTGATTCTTTATTCCAAGGTAACTTATTCCATACCTCTTTAACTGGATACCATCTATCCATAAGTAATTCACTAAATAATGGAATCTTATTAAGTCCATCAACTTTGGAAACTTTTGTCTTTTGTAAGTTCATATCAAGTAAATTATTTCTTAAAACTAAATCACTTGCTAGGGTTATTACCCTTCCACCAAAAGTAGGCAATAGTTTGAACCAACCTAAGATAGGAATAGTTGTAAGCCCAAATATTGTAGTATCAAAAGTAGATATAAATTCTTTTTTTTCAAAATCAATCTTTTGAGCAATTCTCCCAATAGTGGATATGCCAAAGGATCCTACTTGCAATTGATGTAATTTAAAAAAAAGATTACTTTTAAATTCATCATTTAATGCCTTTTCAATAGCAAGGAAGAAAGGAGAACTTCGAAATAATTCAACATTAGAAAAAATCAATTCCCACTCTCCAGACAATAATTTTTCTGATATTTCAAAACTAAAGTCTTTAAGAGCATCAATCAATTCATCCATTTCATTAGCTTTTTCCTCATACATAGGAGAAATTAATTTATTTAATCTTTGCCCTCTATCAGTAACGGCAGCTATTTTATATATATTTGACTTTATCTCTCCAATTTCTTTCATAACTCAAATACAAGAAATACTAATTAATCTTAGGAATATAATTTAATGTTGATGGCAATTTTAATAATGCTGGTAGTAAAATCAATTAATATTCTCCCCACCTTTTACCAATATCAAAACCCCAATCAGTGGTTAATCTAATTACTTCATCATGATTCTTGCATTTTGAAAGGGATAATTTTTTACTAGGATTATTTTTTATTAGCTCAGCAATTTGATTAAGTTGCTCTATTTTTTTTAGAAAATTACTTAGATCTTTATCTGACATTTATCTAGGAAGTAAATTTTTGATCATAAGTAAATATGTAATAAAGAACCCAGGCAACACCAATAATCAGAATTGCAATCATTATATTTACTGACCAAACTACTTCTATCATGTAATTTTTTTGTATATTTTTAATATATCCAAAATTTCAACTATACTAACGGTTAATAATTTAAATCAAGAAAAATACACTACTTTTTCTAAGTGTATAAGATAGTCTTAAATAGTTTAAAAAATTATGGGAGAAGCTAAGAGAAGGGAAGAGTTAGGCTTACCACCTAGAGAAAAGAAAAAGAAAAATCAAACATCGAAAAATCAACTAAACAAAATTTTAAACAAATATCCTTATTTACCTTTCATTTTAGGTTTTTTATTACTAGCAATATTAATTATCGATTTAGTTAATTACTACAAATAGATACATAAAAAGGGGACACTTTTAGCAGAAGAGAACATATCTTCGCAATTGCGAAATTATTTTTCCATAATGAAAATAAAAATTCATGAAACCGATTAACACTTCATGCGCCTTAATTTTAGGGTTACTAACCTTGTTTTCAATATCTAATGCAAATGCAAGTGGTTGCAGTTCTTATACTGAGAAGATGGTAGAAATTGAATGCTTGTCTGATGATGAAAAATGTATAGAAGCGAAAGAAAAAGAATCACTATACAAAGTTGAGGCCTAAATGTTTGATAATCTTGGAACTGCTCTAGTACAGGCATTAGGCTTCTTTGCTGTTTTTGGTTTTTTTGTATATCAAACTTTATTCGCAGATAGAAAACTCAAAAATCCAAAATCAAATCCTAAAAAAACGAAGATTTCCGATATAAAAGAATCAATTAAAAAAGAACCTAAAAAAGGCTTATTTAACAGAAAATCTAAACCTGTTGAAGAGAATTTACCAGTCCAAAAAAAGGGATTATTTGGGAGAAAAAAAGAAGTTATTAAAGAAGAGATTAAACCAAAGAAAAAAGGCTGGTTTAAATAGGTAAAGGTACTTAAACTCTATTTTGATATCTTTTATACAAAAAATATTTATAACAATTTTATAATTATTGCTAAATAATATTCAAAATGAATCATAGAGAAATCACAAAAAAATATAGCGAGTTACTAAACAAGGTCGAGTTTGCCACTGGTCGTAAGGAAGTTGTAGGTCTTTTAAAAAAAGCTGCCAAATTGAAATCTCAGATTGAAATCAATTATTAGATCTTAAAATTAGATTAATTCTAAATGTAAAAAATTTTTTTAAATAATTTTTTACATGAGATAATCTCCTTAGATTATTTTTCTTATGAATAAAAAAGGTTATACAACCGAAAGCGGTGGTAGACAAAATGGTTTTGCAATTGAGCCAGAAATTAATCCCATATCAGAAGGCGAATCAAAGAAATCCATATTTTTATTTATTGGAATATTATTACCTTTTCTAATAGGAGGTTTTTATTATTTAAGGACTCTAAATATATTCTGATATTTTATAAGCCATTTTTAGCAATATATTCTTCTGAGCTTACTATATCTTGCATTAAGCTCTCTGATGAAGGATTGAATCCATTTTGCTCTAAAAAAGATTTAACCTTCTCAAATTTTTGCTGAATTTTTTTTGTATATGGAGTTGTCATCAAATAATCGTCCTTTTCTGTTGAATAGTTCATTTGATTAACGGATTACTTTTACAATTAAATTTTGCAAAATATGCTTTTGTTGGTGAAGTTATAAATATTACATAAATAATTTAATAGTAATAAATACTTATAAGTTGTTTGTATGAGATCGCTAGTGGTTGATTTTTTTAAAGAGTACTTATAGTAACTAGTTCCATTAAATCTCTGGACTGCAGATATTTTTGAAATACTTCAGAATAAAATGCCTTTTTAGCAGCTAATTTTGATTCGAATTCTATTACTAATCCAAGCTGCCCTCCGTCCCATTCATTTGAGGTTGATTCTTGTATCAAATCTCTTTTTACTATTACTCCTCCAACAGATTTAATCCAAGGCAATACTGTCCTTATGTATTCCAGAAATAAATCAGCATTTGGAATTGAAATTTTCTTTAGCCAATAGCTCTTTGTCATCAAATCAACAAATTCTGGGTAGAATATAGCACATGGAGGTAAGTATTTATCCTTAGATATATACTCAGAGGTTATTAAATGGAATCCGAAGATGATTTATTAAATTTACTTCTTAAATCACCAAATTCAAAGAGTATACAGTCTATTGCCGAAAAACTTGAAATTGATCATAATTTTTCTTTTAGCAAAGATAGAAATGATTTACAGGGTGTTTGGGAGCTTAGGTGGAGTAGTTCTAATAATCCCTTTTTAAAATATTCTCCTTTTATTGATAATCTTCAAATTCTTGATCCCTTAAATTTAACTGGTCTTAATTTACTTAAACCTAGAGGAATAAAATCAATTATTGGTACTGGTATTTTAATAAGACTTAATTACATAAATGAAAAAAAAATTGGGGTCAAATTTACACATGCTGGTGTTATAGGTCCTAAATTCGGAAGAAAAAATATAAAGGCTATAAAAGAAATAAATAATGAACAATTAGGGTGGTTAGAGATAACTTTTTTAAGTAATAAGCTTAGAATCTGCAGAGGTGATAAAGGAACTTTATTTGTTTTAAGAAAAATAAATTCACCGACTTTATTCAAGAATTTTAAGGAATTTATTAAAATCTATTAAAAATATAAATTAATTCTTTATCCAAATAGACTTTAATACGAAATAAATTGGTAAATATTTAAAAGATTCTTTAGGTATTTCATAACTTAAGAATTTTAGTGCTTCTTCTAACCAGTAACCAATATCAAATCCTAAAAGAATTTTTTCTACAACAAACCAAAATTCTTTATCAAATATAATTCTGAAGTTTAAGTAAATATATTCCCAATGAAAGGTATTCCAATATTTGGTTAAAAATGAGGATAA
The DNA here is from genome assembly GCA_902537275.1 of uncultured Synechococcaceae cyanobacterium. Taxonomy (GTDB): domain Bacteria; phylum Cyanobacteriota; class Cyanobacteriia; order PCC-6307; family Cyanobiaceae; genus Prochlorococcus_A. Next base: position 15,945 of record CACBAW010000003.1, on the reverse strand, counting down.
AATAAGCCAAAGTGATATAAATATAAAACTTTTAAGAAATTTATAAAATTTTTTCATATACCATCAACTGTCTTATTGAATTTCTAATAACCCTTATTATTATTAAGATCAAATTTTATTTCCATGAAATATATCCAAAAAGATATAAAAATAATGAGAAAATAGTAAATTTTTGTGGAATAATAATCTATTCTTCTTTTTTAAGATTCTGTGCCTTTAGATTTTTTTTCTTTAGAAAAAATCCTAAAAACAGAAAAGCAAAATATATTAGTAAACTTGTGGCAAAAATTAAAACTATCTTTGAAATATTCATAAAAGATTTTTTAACATAAATTACAACATTTTTTGCAAAGTTTTATCTATGGTAATGATTTTTCATTTATCACGATAATGAGCTTCAATTATTAAGCTAATAATATAATTAAAATCATATGCAAGTAGCTTTTGCCTGGAGCCTTTGTCTATCAGTTGGGATTGTTTTATTATCAATTATTCCATTAACTATAGGGAGAGTTAAAGCGGGATATTCTGTTGAAAATATGTCTGCTCCAAGGGCTTTATTCGATGAATTACCTTCTTTTGGAAAAAGAGCAGTTTGGTGTCATCAAAATTGTTGGGAAAGTATTTCCCTGCATGCACCCGCATGTCTTCTTTGTTTGATTACTTTAACTGAATCTAATATTGCAATAATTGCAGCATTGATTCATCCTATTTTTCGTTTTTTATATATTGGTGCATATGTATTTAATATCCCAACTGCTAGAGGTTTAATGTGGGCCTTAGGAATTTTTACAACACTTTTGCTTTACAAAGAAGGCTTAACACAATTGATATAAACTATTTAAACAATAAACTTTTCTAAATCTTTTAATTGATATTCATTGATTAGTTCCACTTTATTCGATTTTGCTAGTTGATGAGCAGACTTTGTAAAGCCAGATTTTGAGACTATTATTGCATGTGTACCTTTCCAAAATAATTTACCAGCTGAAATCTCCTGAACTGCTTTATTCCCAATGGCTTTTTCATGATCTTTGCATTGAATACATATTCTCAAATCATTTATTGATGCGATTAAGTCAACCCCTTGATCTCCTGTATAAGGGGTTTCTTTTACTTCCCAGCCATTTTGTTTGAGAATTTCCATACAATGATTTTCAAATCTAATACCTTTTTTGTAGTTTTCTTTGTTTTTACTTGAGTAGTTTTTTTCTACTAAGTTTAAGCATGATTTCTCTATTTGACTTGCTATGAATACGAACCAATCTTCAGTCTCGAGCTTTCTAATAGATCCAATTATCTCATCATCAATAGTAGGATTTTCATTACAATATGATCTCCACTTTTCGAAGAATAATTCCATACTGCCAAATTTTTTTAAAATTACTTTTTCCCAGAAGTATGGTATACCCTCTTTAAATCGCTTGGATCCATTTAATATATTTTTCTCAATAGCTTTTTCATCAAGAGGTGGATTGCCAATCCATTTTTTATAATCCTCGTTACCGTAGGCATCTATTTCCCTTAATCTGATCCTCTCCTCTAACAAGTTGTATTTGTTTTCTTCTATTAAATTATTAATTGTTTGAATAAAGAAATTGGAATTTAAGGCATTATTTAATTTAAACTTTTTCTTTTTAATTTGATAATCCCTTGCAATTATAAAAATTAAAAAAATGATAAAAATAATTAAAATAAAAAAAATTTTCATCTAAAAATTGATTTTCGATTTAAAAAGTTTTTGTTTTTCTAATAACAAAATTATTTTTTGTTATTACTGAAGATTCATTTACTTCAAACCCATTAATTGCTGATATTTCTCCTTTTATGCCTTCTAATGTTAATTGCTCGATAATGCCTTTTATAACTTCATCCTCGACCAATTTTCTATCAATTCTTTCAGGTGTAATATCTGTAAGCCATTTTGAGGTCTTTTTTTTTACAACCTCTGTAGGGTTAGTTATTTTTAAGTAGATAGCCATTTTTTAAATCATTCAGTTGAATTATAAGCATTAAATCTTATTAACTTTTATCATTGTCATTACTTTCCCACTCAAGAAATTGAAATACAAAAATTGCAAAGATAGAGAAAAATACTATGAACAACCCTAACCATCCTATAAATTTGTGCTCTGTAAAAAGATTTGTAAGCATTGATTTTTCTTGATATCTTGATTCCATTTCATATTGATAAGAATCAATAACTTGAAATATATTCATAATTAATAATTTAATAAATCATTCAATTGGAGGATAATAATTTCTACCATTTAACTTACTAAAGGCTTCCGATAGGAAATCTGGCCTTTTTCTTATTATAGAAAAATTCAGTTTATTTATTAAGACTAAATTGACTTCAGCAATCGTTAAGATTTCATTTTTCTTTTTAAGAAATTTTGAAATTATGTTAATCCTAGGACTTTTATCAATGTTGAATTCGCTCTCGATTATTATTTTTTCACCAAGGAATAAAGGAGATTTATATTTTATTGAAGTATTAATTAAAGGTAAATCTAAGCCCTTTTTAGTTAGTTCGAAATAACTTATACCTACTTCTGAAAGTGCATTTATTCGGCTTTCTTCAAGCCAATTAAAATATTTACCGTGCCACATTACACCTGCATGATCTACATGTTGAGGTAAAACAATTTTTTCAATTTTCCAAACTGGTTTTGAGTTCATCTTTTATGTAAAAAATATTTTTATTCAATGAAAAAAAATTTATTTTGATATTGTAGATTAATTTTCTTTATTAAAATAAGAATCATCAGGACTATATTTATAAAGTTATGTTTAATCGTAAAAATAGAAGTAGAAAAATGAAGAAGATTTTTCAATGGGAAGAATATTTAAATTGGAAAAATATGTCAAAGGAACAAAAATTAAATTTCAAGAGAGCTTGCTTATTCCCATTTCTCGTCTATATAGTTTATGTTTTTCTTAATCAGTACTCCTTGGCAATTCTTTTGTTACTAGGTCTTTATTTTTTATTTAGATTTAAAAATAGAAATAAGTTGGGAAGATGAATATTTTTTTGATTTATTTAAATTTGTTTTAAAGTTATCTAGTTTTTCTAAATAACCTTATTGGCATATGACAATAGAATTAGATAAATTTTTTTTATGAAAAGAATTATTTTGTTTTTATGTGTATTAGTTTTTTCAATATTTTCTAATACGAATAATTTATTAGCAAAAGAAATTGAAAATAATATTAAAGAGAATATTTCTTATGAAATTGAAGAAATTAAGCCTGATAATAAAAAAAATAATAATTCTAATTCTTCAGCAGAAGATATTTTTGGAGATGAACAAACTTTTCCATTCGTAGCAGGTTTAGGGAAAAATGCTGCCCATTGATTTCAAGGTTCTTGAAAATTTAGAAAAAGATTTTTTTAATACTTATGAAAGGTCTTAGGGTCCTAGAGCTTTCTGAAGCACTTGATGTTGATAGCTCCGACTTGTTAGTTGTTTGTGCAATTCTAAAAATAAAAGCCACATCTAGATTAAGCATGCTTTCATTTGAAGAATGTAAAAAGATAACTGATTACTATGAAAATAAAAATTAGAATTTTTTATAAATTATTTTATTTTTTAATGTCTTTAATCATTGATACTAAAGTTGAATGAATTTCTTCTTCAGATATTTCATTTTTAAAATTGATAATTGCTGATTGGCCATCGTAATTGATTTTTATATAACTATTATTAATTTCTTCCATATAAGCATTCTCAAATCTTGATACCTTCCCATAATGAATAAGATATTTGTGCACTGAATCTATGTGATCATTGTTCATGTGATCACAAACTCTTTTACTTGTTTGTTTACTAATAATTTTCATTTAAAAAAATAAATTTGTTTTAACATAATGTATTTTTTTCATTATTCAAAGTTTTAATCATTTTAATTATTAAATTTTTAACTTCATTTTTATCAACAGCTCTAACCAAATTATTTCTCAAATTTGATGCTCCTTTAAAGTCTTTGCATGTCCATGAGATATGTTTCCTTGCAATTAGCAATCCGTGATCTCCCTTTTCTTTTATTAATTCATCAAGATGCTCAATAATTAAATATAGTTTTTCTTCTGTGTTTGGTTCATTAAAATTTTTATTTTCTCTAAGGGCATAATCTATTTCTCCTATTTTCCATGGGGATCCTAAAATTCCTCGTCCAATCATTACACCATCAGCATTTGTTTTTTTTAAACAATTAAGAGCGTCATTTGGATTTTTGATATCTCCATTAGCAATTACTGGAATTTCCAACAACTTTTTAAGTCTCCCGATCATTTCCCAATCTGACTTGCCTGAAAAACCCTGTTTTCTAGTTCTTCCATGAAGTGTGATCATCGTTGCTCCCGCATCTTGAAGTTTAAATAAGAAATCCTCTATATTTTCTTCTTTACTATCCCATCCGAGCCGCGTTTTTACTGTTACTGGAACCCTAACAGCTTTTACAACATTTTTGACTAATTCTATAGCAAGTTTTCGGTCTTTAATTAAGGCACTGCCCCCACCTTTCTTTGCAATTTTTTTTACTGGACATCCCATATTTATATCAATTAAGAAAGCTCCAGAGTCCTCAGCTTGTTTCGCGGCTTCAGAAACAGCATATGGCCTATTATCAAATATTTGTACTCCAACTGGACCTTCTTCTAAATCAATTTGATTGATTTTTTGTGTCCCAAATCCTTTTTTAAGACTTGTGGCATTTATCATTTCTGTAAAAAGTAAAGAGTTTGGAGCCCATTTACGTACAAGTCGCCTAAAAATGTTATCTGTAACTCCTGCTAATGGCGATAGCATGACCTTACTCGTAATGATCCTGTTAACTCCCCTTCCTTTTAGCTTTATATTTGAAGACATGTAATTTTAAATTTATTTAATCATTCTTTATTATAAATTCAGTTAATGAGCTGATTTTATGTTTTCTATCTATTTCTTAATTTATAATAAGTGCTTTTACTTAAATAAGCCTAATTGATTTATTTTTTTGCTAGTTTATATTGAGTTAAATTTTAAAAAAGGAATTTTTTTGTTTATATTAGTATCTATTTTTCTCCCAATAATTATTTTTATTGCGCCAATAAATGTAAAAGCTATTCAAGGTAATTTAGATTTATCGAGTGCTCAAACTTCAGTAGGTAAAAGATTTGCTAAAGTTTTTTGTGATGCTAAGAGGGAAGGATTAGATTCTGATTTTGCTAGTGAATATGCTTTGAATAATACATATTTAAAATTTGTAGCATTTCCAGACGATGACGAATATTTGGATAATTTATGGAATTTCACTCATAATAATATTTTAGATAATTGTGGTGAATTTGTAGATTTAAATGATCTAAAAGACCTTGAGAATTTTTTTAAAGAAGAAGGTTTAATTGCATCAAATAGGGAACTCTATTTACCAACTTTTGAGAATAATTAGATTAAATTTTTAGCATGTACTAAAATATAAACAGAATATAAAATTTTATGAAACTATTAGGTTTAAATTCACCTGAAATATTCATAATTTTAGTAATTTTGCTTTTAATTTTAGGTCCAAAAAGAATTGAAAAAGGTTTCTTATTATTTAAAAAACTATTAAAATTCCTTTTAAGTGAAGAAGAAGATCAAAGCTTAGCAAATTCAGAAGTAAAGGCAGAGGAAGTAGAGGAAAGTGAAGTTAAAGAAGAAACAGTAGAGTCAGAAGTAAAGGCAGAGGAAGTAAAGGAAAGTATAGTTAAAGAAGAAACAGTAGAGTCAGAAGTAAAGGCGGAGGAAGTAGAAGAAAGTGAAGTTAAAGAAGAAACAGTAAAGTTAGAAGTAAAGGCAGAGGAAGTAGAGGAAAGTGAAGTTATAGAAGAAACAGTAGAGTCAGAAGTAAAATCAATTAAACCTAAAAAAAGAACTGTTAAAGATGAAATAATAGACGTAGAAGTTGATTCTGATAATTAATAAGATTTTAAATTAAATTTAATATTACTAGACAGGCTTAATAACTAAAAAAGGATATTTCTTAGAATAATTTGTTTATTTTTTTTTTAAAGTGTCTTTATTTTTAATATTCAAATTTGAATTATAAGAAGGTTTTTATGACTCTAAAGCTACTTCGATAGCTGCTATTAAGTTTTCGTCAAACGGTTTAACACCTGGCTTGAATCTTGCAATTACTTTACTATCTTTCCCTATCAGAAACTTCTCGAAATTCCATTCAACATCTCCTTCGGGTTCAACTTTGTTAAGGGTTGTGTATGGTTCTGTGGTGTTGCCTTTGGCATGAACTTTTTCATAGATTTCAAACTTAACTCCGTATTTTGTTGTGCAAAAATCTTTTATTTCTGAAAGAGAGTCGGGTTCTTGCTTCCCGAAATCATTACAAGGGAATGCAAGTATTCTTAGGCCTTTGCTTGAATATAAATCATGTAGCTTTTGAAGATCCTCATACTGAGCAGTATTTCCGCAATAACTAGCTACATTAACAACTAAAATTACTTCCCCTGAATATTCACCTAGTTTTATGGATGATCCGTCTGCGGAAAGAACAGTAGTATTTTGTACGTCAACTTGCATGTCTAAAAAAAATCACCCTTTGAAGATAGCATTGTATAGACTTTATTGTGTTTAATTTATATAGTGGTTTTTGGTTATTTCTTTTATAATTTTTAATTTTTAATTTATTTAACCCTTTATAATTAATATTATTAATCAGTTTAAATTTGGACCCTTTAGACCCACTTACTGAAATTATTAATTCCGGTCAAGGTTTTTCACCTGCAATTGCTTTAGAAAGAATTATTTGGGCAATGATTGGAATCTTTTTTTTAGGAGCAATTTCAAGATCAATAACTAATAACATGCAAAGTCAAAATTGTTTAGTTAGAAATTTTTTATTTAGTTATTTTAAAGATAAAAAAATTGCAGATGATACATCTTCACAACCTTCTGGTGATGACGAATAAGTTTTATATATATGAAAGAATCAATTTTTTCTAAAAAGAGAATTTTATTGCTTGGTAGTGGTGAGCTTGGAAAAGAATTAGTAATAGAATCCAAAAGATTAGGATTAGAAGTCATTGCAATTGATCGATATGAAAGAGCACCTGCAATGCAAGTTGCAGATTATTCAAGAGTAATTGATATGGGAGATAAAAATATTTTAAAAAATGTTATAAAAGAATTTAAGCCTGACTATGTTGTCCCAGAAATAGAGGCCCTTTCAATTGAGGCCCTTAAAGAACTTGAGGATGAAGGATTCAATATTGTTCCCAACGCCAGAACTGTAGAAATTACAATGAATAGAGATAAAATTAGAGACTTAGCATCTAAAGATTTAAAAATTAAAACTGCAAAGTTTGATTATATTTTTGAATTTGAAAATTTAGAAAAAAAAGCAGATGAAATTGGTTTCCCACTTTTACTTAAGCCTTTAATGAGCTCTTCAGGAAAAGGGCAGAGTTTGGTTGAAACAAAAAATGACTTACAAAATGCTTGGAAACAGGCACAAGCAAATTCAAGAGGAAAGTTTAAAGGTGTAATTATTGAAGAATTTATTAATTTTGACTTTGAGTTTACTCTTCTGTCTGTAAGAAAAGAAAATGGTGAAAATATTTTTTGTTTACCAATTGGACATTTTCAATCTAATGGAGACTATCAATGTAGTTGGCAACCTTTGGAGATTAAGGAGTCCTTAATTATTGAAGCTCAGAAAATGACAAGTAGAATATTAAACAACCTTAATGGAGCTGGATTATACGGAGTAGAGTTTTTTATAAAAGGAAGTGAGGTTATATTTTCAGAATTATCTCCAAGACCACACGACACTGGTATGGTTACATTAGTTAGTCAAAATATTAATGAATTTGAATTACATTTAAGGGCTTTTTTAAATTTACCAATACCGCATATAGATCTAATAGAACCCTCTGCAACCAGAGTTATACTGTCTAACCAAGACTATCTAAATCCTATTTATGAGGGTCTTAATGAAGCATTAGAATTTGAAAAGACTAAAGTGCTCATATTTGGTAAACCAGTTTCCAGAAAAGGCAGAAGAATGGGTGTTGTTCTCTCATCAAATTCTGACATTAATTTGGCTAGAAAAATTGCAGATGAAGCTGCTCTTAAAATAAAAGTCAGTACTAAATAAATATTAAATAAAAATAACGAAAAAAATACTTATTTCCTTTGTTTTTGTTCTACGCCTCTCTGGTTATTATTTGAGTATGTCCTTTATTTCAGAATGATAGAAAATTATAAAGGTTGGGATATAACTTTAAATTGGGATAATAAACATTATCTCGAGAGCGATACTTATAAAAGTAACTTTTTTAATCAAAAGGAAAAATGGATTGGAGTTCACTTAAATGGTCAAAAAATCTATGGTTCTTCTTTAAAAGAAATTAGGCATATTATTGATTATCCTAGTTTGCATGCAAAGTAGGTTAAAAGATTTTTTTAATTATCCTGCTTATTTTCATTATCTTCAATAAGTTCATTAGCAAGTTTTCTTAAATCTCCCTTAATAGAGACCCATGTAAACGCGATTATAAAAATTGAAGCAGATATTGCAACAGTGATTTTTTCGACAGGGGACAATCCAAGTGCAATAGCAAACATTTCAAACCAAATACTAATTTTTCATTATATTGAATTTTTTTAAATAGTTAGAATCAATTTTGTTTTTGCAATGATATTTAATTAATCAAAATATAATAGATAAAATTTAAATTACTTATTTTATTTATTGTTTCTGAAATCAATTTTATTCAGTAAGATTAAATTATGGAAAAAAAAAAGTGCCCTCAATGTAAAAATTTAATTTTAAAAACTTCCCCAACTTGTTTATATTGTGGTAGACCTAATAAATTTATAACTAAGGAATACGTAAATAAAAAGTGGAATAAAGATAATAATAAAAATGTATTTGATTATATTTTTATTGATAAGTATCTTGTATTTATTTTATTATTAATATTTACAATCTTTATTATTAAATTTAATTAAATATCATCAAAAAATCAATCTATTATTGCATCAAAAACTTCGTTAGTATTTTTTGATAGTTTATTTTTTTTAATCTGCTTTATCGTTCGTATCATATTACTTTTGTAAGGTTCTGAATAATACTTATATCTGCTGAATACTTTTACAAAACGGGAAATTACTATTGGATTTAATTTGTCAAATTCAATTATCTTTTTTGCAATATATTTATAACCAGAACCATTAATTGCATGAAAAGTACTGTTTCTTGTTACAAATGTATTTAATATAGCTCTTAAAGTGTTAGGTGATTTTGGATCAAAAAACTTATTTTCAAATAATTTTTCAATGCTGCTTGTTTTTTCATCAATTTCTATAGATGCATTAAATGAGAACCAACTATCCAGAACGACACTATTATTTTTCCATTTATGGAAGAATATATTTGAAATAATTTCTCTTTCAGGACAATTAATTCTACTGAATGAATTCATTGCAGCTTTTACTAGCGTCATCGAATTACTATCGACATAATTAATTATTTTGCATTTAATTTCCCTGTCATCACTGCTTAAGAGTAGTTTCCAAATAGTTTCGATAAGTTTTCTTTCATTTTTACCTTCTGGCCAAACTTTATCTAGATTTTTTTCTATTTCTTGGAGCTTAAAATGTAATTCTTCTTTTAATTTGGTACCGAATAAATGATTTAATTCGTCAATAGTTTTATATATCTTTAAAGGGTCTATATTTTCTATCTCCGATTCAATTTCAGCAAATGTCGGAATACTTAGTAATTCTGATAAAAGGGATAAATTAAAATCTTTATTTTTTATAAATGATATTAAGGTGCTTATTAATTTATTTTCAATTTTATGATCTGGTTTTTCATCTAATCTGCATAAAATAATTTTTTTATAAATTACTTTTACAGTATTAGATAGTGTAAAAAAATCTTTTTCATATTTTAAGATTAAAAATTTTTCATCCAAGGTAGTGTCTGATTCCCACTCAACAGGTGAAGAGAATTCGCGAAAATAAGTTACTAAAGGAATTTGGTGGTTAGTTCTTATATTCTTAAAAATAAATTCTTGTTTTTTTGTTTTTAAAACAACTGTTTTTTCTATCGTTTTATTATCACTGCAAAAAATAGCTAGATTTATAGGAATTATTAGAGGTAAATCATTATATGGGTTCTTCTTTATTGGATTACTTTGTAAGGCTTCAATTGTAAGTTTTTCGCCTGTTTGATCCCAGATTCTCTTGAATTTAATTTTTGGGGTCCCATTTTGCTTGTACCAGATTTTAAACTTTTCAGGATCGATTTCCTTGTTGTGCTCAAAAATTTTATCGACAAATTGGTCTATTGTTGCTGCCTTTCCATCATATGTTGAGATGTAATTACTAAAACCTCTATAGAAATTTTCATCTTTTACAAGCTTATTAAGCATTCTAATTATTTCTGCTCCTTTCTCGTAAATAGTGGTCGTATAGAAATTATCTATTTCTTGATATTTTTCAGGCATTACAGGATGTGATGTTGGACCAGAATCCTCTCTAAATTGATTACTTCTAAGAAATTTCGCATCATCAAGCCTCTTGATTTCACGATTATGAACGTCAGCAGTGAATTGTTGATCTCTGAATACTGTTAAACCCTCTTTTAGAGATAGTTGAAACCAATCCCTACAAGTCACTCTATTCCCCGTCCAATTATGGAAGTATTCATGAGCGATTACGCCCTCTATTCTTTCTAATTCTTCATCAGTTGTTGTTTCAGAATTAGCGAGTATTAGTTTTGAGTTGAAAATATTGAGACTTTTATTTTCCATTGCTCCCATATTAAAGTGCCTGACTGCAACAATATTGAACAATGACAAATCGTATTCAAGGTTATATTTATCCTCGTCCCACTTCATAGATTTCTTTAAGGAACTTATTGCATGTTGAACATATTTTTCATCGCCATACTCAACATATATATTTATTTTTACTTTTTTATTCGATTTTGTTATGAAATTGTCTTTTACACATTTAAGTTTTCCTGCTACCAATGCAAATAGATATGAAGGTTTCGGATATGGGTCTTCCCAAATTATTTCATGTCGATTATTTGCAAGATTATTTTCTTTTAGGACGTTACCATTTGAGAGTAAGACAGGGTAATCGTTCTTGTCTGCTTCAATTCTCACGGTGTATTTGCTTAGAACATCAGGCCTATCAGAGTGAAAACTTATTCTTCTAAATCCCTCTGCCTCACATTGCGTAGTTATAATTCCATTGCTCTCATACATTCCTAAAAGGGATGTATTTTCCTTCGGTTTAATTATTCCTTCTATTTTTAATATAAAATTATCTTTGTTTATATTTTCAATTTTTAAATTATTATTTTGCTGTTTGTAGTATTCCTTTCCTAATAGAGAATCATCTATAAATATTTTTTTTAATAATATATCCCTACCATCAAGAATTAGATTTCTGGTATTCTTACTTTTTTTTACCAATTTTAGTTTGGTCGTAACATTTACAGCATTTTTCTTAATTACGAAGTCCAAAAAGATTTCTGGAATTTCATAATCGAAAACTTTGTAATCTTCAAGTTTTACATATCTTGAAATATTATTTTGTTTTTTTGGATTGTTCATCTTTACAAAGAAGTTCAGAAGTTAAAAAATCTAGAATAGTTATTTTGAAATTATAAGTTTGGCTTATTATCTTCTGTTTCACAAAAATGTGTTTTAATCTCCCCAGAAGGGAGAAGTTCGTATAAAGAAGGATTATTAATATCAGGCGATCCGTCCTTATTAAATTGATACCTCCAGTCCCATTTTTTATCTGTAAAGGAAATATAATCTTTTCTTAGAGAATATGGAAGCATAAGCTTTTTTTTATTCCAATTAATATTTATAAATGCTCCTGGTTTTAACTCAGATATCTTTTCTACTATGGAAAAGTCACCATTAATATTATTTCTCATCACAAGATTAAGATTTGAATTTTCACATATATAGCTACTATTTAAAGCTAATAAAAGCATTGAGGTAATAAAAAATAAATGAATTTTTGAGCTCCTTTTAAAGTAGATTTACTTTCAAGCTAAATGACTTAATTAAAGATCTTTTAGGTTCGATCTAAATCATAATAGATTGCATACTTTTTAGATCTACAAGATTACAGTTTAATTCCTCTTCATAATCCTGAACTGAAATAAAATTATTTAAAAAACCTGAATATTTTGCATCTCCGCCTATGGTACTTGAAAGTATATATTTTGGATTGAATTTGTTAATCAATTTGGGGATCACATCAGCACCTTTTACAAAAGAACCTACTAGAGGTAATTCTAAATTTTTTGTAGGAGTAATTACTGCATCAAGACTTTGCTGGTTTAAATTTTCATCAAGATATCCATGGGGTTCTATATAAAACCCATTATCTTGATCGTCTTTAACAATATATCCGTTTTCTATTTGAGGTACTGGAGCCCCAGCAGTTGCTTCAAAACTTAAATTAAAATGATTTGTCTTTTCAGTTGGCTTAAGCACTTTAATTGAATTAAAACCAATTTTTTTTAATGTTTCAACCGCACTTTTAGGGCAAATTATATGAATATCCTTTCTGAACATTTTTAATGTTGGAACATGACAGTGGTCAGGTAACCCTTGGGTTAACAAAATAATATCTATTTTTTTATCTATTGAGATTTCTTCTTCCAATGATCCTTTAAAAAACCACTCACCTGGAGGGAAAATTAAATCTCCCTTGAGCCAAGGATCAATAATTAAATTGGTTTCTTTAAATTTTATAAGCCAACCATTTGAACCAAGGTAGGTCGCTTCAAAAGTCATTATGAATTAATTGTTTTATTAGACTATAAAGTAATTTTGACTTTATCGAGAAATTACTAATTTAGATTAGTTTGCTTCATTTAAGATTTGAAATGACTTTCTTTTTAGACTAAATATTAAAACTTGATTATCTTTACAACTAATCTGAAAATTTTCTTTTTCTAGCATTTGTATTGGTATTAGAGCTAATCCTCCTGTTCCTGAAAATATGATAGGCATGGTGTTATTTTTAGTCCCATTCATTTTTTGTAAGTCAATAGCTTGAGAAACTATTTTTCTGGCTTTATCAAATCCGTAGTCTTTTATTAATTCAGGCCATAAAAAGCTGACTAATTCATATTTCGAAAACTCAATTTGTACTGTTTTCATTAAAAAATAATAGATATATAGTGATTAATTACGATATTTACTTAGTTACTATTTTTAAACCTATCCATGACTAGTTGCAACATATCCACAACATCACCATCAGTTAAATTTAAATCCTTCTTTAAATCATTACAAGTTAAATTCATTTCAAGTGCCGCTTCAGCCATATGATTAACTTTTTGGTTTTCACCGCCCAATGAAATGAAGGGATTGAAGTTTTCTATCATTTAATACTTGTTGTTACTACTTAGTTCTAGCTAAGAAATAATTAATTATCATTTATTGATACAGAAGCTTATAAATATGTTATTTAATATTTAGAAAGTTTTTATTTTTAAACTAGGGATATTGATATACCCTTTGATACCAATGCGAATCTTCTAGCTCTTACTAGTAAAGGAAATATGAAATTTGTGCGTTTATTTGATTTAAACAATCTAGAAAGTAACAAAAGTAAGCTACTTGAGGGATTATTTATCTGTTTGCAAATAGTATTAATTGCATTTGCCCCATGAAAGATCTCTTCATCTTTCAGGAGAATAGCTCCCTTATCTAGGTCATAACCTCTTTCTAGGAGGGATTTAATTAGAGTTAAATTTTTACGACCATCAAGAATTTTAATATTATTTAACTTGCTTTTGATCTCTAGGAGCTCAGCAAAATGATTGCAGAATGGACATTCTCCATCATAAATAAAGGTATAGTTGGAAGTCATTAGAAAAAAACAGTTTAAGGTCTTGAAGTGCGCCAAAAAATAGTAATTCTTCGATAATAAAACATATAATAAAAATTTTGTGGATTTTTATAAAGGGATAGTTAAACGACTCTAATAATTACGAAGAAATGTCTCAATATAGGTATATTTTTCGTAAAAATCTGTATGCTTACTCGGAGATATTATGTTTTAAATCATGAATTTATTAGCTTCTTTTGCTTTAGGTGGTTTCAATCCATGGGCAGCAGGCTTTGGAATTGGTTCTTTAGTCCTTTTTGGTCTTGTTGGTCTTGTGGCGGGTCCAAACTTAAAGAATTTTGACCCTGATGCATAAATCATCATATTTAATATAGATTTTAAAAGACTCATTTGAGTCTTTTTTTATGCGGTTTTTAAAATTTATTTTTAGAATAAATATGAAATATGTTACGTCAAAGAAATGTTGTTTAATCCTTTTTATCCATTTACTTTTTTGAAAATCTCTACGCTTAAAGCGACTATTGTTTTTTTATCAATACTTTTAATTAAATCAAATTTGCTTAGATTAAAAGGGGGACTAATAGGAGGTCTTTTTGCATTGATACTTATATCGGGGATTTTTGCCTCTAGCACCATAGCTTTAGGTTCTTTAGTTTATGCCTATCGATTAAAGAAGAAATCTAATTCCGAAGATAATCAAATGCAGGATTTAGAAACTGTTAATGTTTAAGATATTTTGTTACTCAAATTCAGTTTAATAACCTAAAATGGAGTCCCAGGTACAAAATGCAAGACTAAAAATCCAAAACCGGCAGCAAAAACTATTGATACTGCGATGATTAGAAGGCCTGATGCCATTCCCCCTTCTTTAAACGCCATTTAGTTAGTTATTTTTAAATTAATAATAGAACATATTTGTTCCTAGGTAATAGTTCTAATTACTTATATATCATCCAAATTTATTATTGATGGTGAATAAAAGTAAAAAGATGGAAGTTAATGAGATGATAAACCCAAATATTATTAATGGTTTAGATTTGACGTTTTCTTCATTCTTGAGCTTATTTTTTGGAGAAGAAAAATTTTTATCTTTTTTTTTATAAATAAGATTGGAAAAAGGTTTAATCACGATAATTTTTAAATTTAAGTTAATTACCCTAAAGTTTTGAACAAATCTTTATGGTAATCAACAACATTTTGACAACTTATTACAGGTGTAAATTCCATATGAATGCCAAATTTGGCTCTCCATGGAGCAAAATGCTCAAAAATTTCTTTATCACTCCCTGCCTTACATAAACACACTACTCTACCCTCCCCTGGAGCATGAACTCTAAATAACATCTCAAATTTATCTGTTTTATCTGATTTTGCAATTTCGCCGTTTTCCCAAGCTTCTACAAATAATTGATAAGCTTTCACTTGATTTTCAATGTCTGGGAATTGGCAGTCAGCAAGAAATAATTGCATTGGAGTATTCTTAAGGTTTTAATCATTATCCCTCAAATACTTATTTAATAATGGGACTGTTTGAATTTGAAGATCAGAAAAAGAATATTTTCCTAAATAAAGTGAGAAGAGAGAGTCTCAAGAAATTTTCCAATATCTTTTTTATATAAACTATCTGTGATTTTTAAAGAGAATAATTCATAATCATTTATATCTTTTTTTTTATCAAAATTAATATTTCCCTTTAATGAAATATTTTTCATGATTTTATTGATCACTATTTAAAATTTAAACAAATATAAGTAAAAGACAAATTTCTTTACATTATGTTTTTTATGAAAAAAATTTCTAAGGCTAATAAATAATAATTATTTTATTTAAAAGTTAATTAATTTTCCAAGGATATACAGGAAAGAATTAGTTAAAGAAAAAATTACAGTTAACAGAGATGCAATAACGGGTAATAAATTGAACCACAATTGCGAAGTTGTCATTTTTGAATCAATAGGCAGAAAATTGGTTCTTTTTTTAATTCTTATTTGTAACCAAAAAATAGATAATGGATAAATAATTCTTGAGAAAGTAATTATCAATGAAGGCAAAATACCTTGGTTTG
>CACBAW010000002.1 GCA_902537275.1 uncultured Synechococcaceae cyanobacterium | reverse complement strand
AAGATTTATTTCCTTGTTTTAATTTGCCGGTCTGTTCATCGAAATCGGAACCACTAGAAATTCTTTGACCATTTAAACTAAATAATTTAGTTTCGAAAGTAACATTATCTTTTACTAGGAGGGCTTTAATACCCCAGTAACTAGCTTTTTTAAAGGATCTTCTCTCTCTCTCTCTTCTAACAAGAAGTCTTACAGAAACTGATTGAACTCGACCAGCCGATAAACGGGGGGCTACCTTCTTCCAAAGTAAAGGAGATAATTCATATCCAAAAAGCCTGTCCAAGATTCTCCTGGTTTCTTGGGCCTGAACAAGTTCCATATCAATTTCTCTAGTTTGATCTAAAGCTTTATTAATTGCCTTTTTTGTAATTTCATGAAAAACCATTCTCTTAGTGGGTATTTTAGGCTTAAGAATTTGAAGAAGATGCCAGCTAATACTCTCACCCTCTCTATCTTCATCAGTAGCCAGTAATAGTTGGGTAGCACCTTTCAATGCATCTTTAAGCTCTTTAACAACCTTTTTCTTATCTTTTGGGACTATGTAAAGCGGTTCAAAATCCTCCGTTGTATTTACTCCTATCCTTGACCATTTTTCCTTTTTGACTGCAGCAGGTATTTCAGCCGCCCCTTTTGGAAGATCTCTTACGTGTCCCATAGAAGCAAGAACTTCATAATTAGAAGGCAAAAACTTTCTTATAGTTTTTGCTTTGGTGGGACTTTCAACAATAACTAGTGTGTGATCCAAGGTTTATTTCAAAAATTGGTGTTTTTGTTTAGTTAGGGCATATTATGATTATTTGAAACTTTTTCAAGTAATTTCTCTTGAAAATTTCAAAAATCACACCTACAAATTATAATCAAGTTAAGATTAACTCTTTGACCATTACAATCAATCATCTCATTTAATCCTATCTAATAAAGTGCCCAACGAAATCTTTACAATTAATTTAAATGCTCAAGCCATTATTCCAGAGGCCTTTATCTTATTAGGTATTGTTGGAACTCTTCTTGTAGATTTGGCGGGAGAAAAAACTGCATCAAAGTGGGCTCCAATAATTTGCTATTTATCAATTGGAAGTTCGCTTGTAAGTTTAGCCTTGCAATGGAGTAATCCAATAAATAGTGCATTTCTTGGTTCCTTTAATTCAGATAACTTAGCAATAGCATTTAGAGCAATAATTTCTTTATCAACTTTAGTTTCTTTACTTATAAGCTGGCGTTATACAGAGCAAAGTGGAAGCCCTATCGGGGAATTCGCAGCGATAGTTCTTTCGGCGACTCTTGGGGCAATGCTTCTGTGTGGATCTACTGACCTTATTAGTGTATTTATATCTCTTGAGACTCTATCGGTAGCAAGTTATTTACTTTCTGGTTATCTCAAAAGAGATCCAAGAAGTTCAGAAGCAGCTTTAAAATACTTGCTTGTTGGTTCAGCCGCTGCTGCAGTCTATTTGTATGGCTCCTCTTTTCTTTATGGATTAAGTGGTTCAACAAACTTAACAACAATTGGTTTAGAGATTATCAATAAGCCTTCATTCATTACCTCTTTAGCTCTTGTATTTGTTTTATCAACTGTTGCATTTAAAATAGCCGCTGTTCCTTTTCATCAATGGACTCCTGATGTGTATGAGGGATCACCTACACCTGTTGTGGCCTTTTTATCTGTTGGGTCGAAAACAGCGGGGTTTGCATTAGCAATAAGAATATTAAGCACTACTTTCTCTTCTTTCGATGAGGAATGGAAACTTTTATTTACTATTTTGGCCATCTTGAGCATGGTCCTAGGAAATATTGTAGCTTTAGCCCAAACCTCTATGAAAAGGATGCTAGCTTACAGTTCTATCGGTCAAGCTGGATTTGTAATGATTGGAATAGTATCTAGTACACAAGATGGGTTATCAGCTGCTGTTTTATATTTGGCCGCATATTTGTTTATGAATTTGGGTGCATTTTCATGTGTTATACTTTTTTCTTTAAGAACTGGTTCTGACAGGATTCTTGATTACTCAGGACTTTACCAAAAAGATCCCCTCATTACATTAGGCTTGAGCCTTTGTCTTCTTTCACTTGGAGGATTACCTCCAATGTTAGGATTTTTTGGAAAGATATATTTGTTCTTTGCAGGTTGGGCAAATCATCAGTATCTATTAGTAATCATTGGATTAGTAACATCAGTTATATCAATTTATTATTACATTTCAGTGATCAAAATGATGGTGGTTAAAGAACCACAGGAAGCTTCTGAAATAGTCAAATCATATCCTGAAATTAATTGGGGAATTGTGGGATTGCCTCCCTTGAGAATTGCACTCTATACTTGTGTGGCGGTTACTGCTCTTGGAGGAATTCTCTCTAATCCTCTTTTTAGATTAGCTAACACAGCAGTTTCAGAAACTCCTTTCTTACAAGATATTATTGCTACAGCAAACAATATTTCATAGAAGAATTCTGCAATAAATGTCTAAGAAAGTCGCGAGTTTAGAAAATATCTCTAAAACATATGGGAAAGAGGATCTTACTGTTAAAGCCTTAGACAGCATAAACTTAGAAATTTATAAAGGTGATTATTTAGCTGTAATGGGAGCTAGTGGCTCAGGCAAAAGTACCGCTATGAATATTATTGGATGTCTGGATAGACCATCTGAAGGTATTTATAAATTAAATGGTATTCCTGTTGAAAATTTATCTGATGATGAGCTTGCAGAAATACGTAACCAAAAATTAGGCTTCGTTTTTCAACAATTTCATCTCCTATCAGATGCAACTGCACTTGAAAACGTAACTTTACCAATGATTTATGCTGGTATTGAACCTGAACAAAGACTAGAGCGAGGTAAGAATGCCTTAAGAAAAGTTGGACTTTCAGAAAGAATGAATAATCGCCCAAACCAATTATCCGGAGGTCAACAACAACGAGTTGCTATTGCGAGGGCTATTATCAATAACCCTGCAATTTTGTTAGCAGACGAACCTACTGGAGCACTTGATTCAAAAACCACTGAAGATGTATTAGATCTTTTTGATAAACTGCATGAATCTGGAATAACTATAGTTTTAGTTACGCATGAAGATGAAGTTGCAAATCGCGCAAAAAAAATAGCTAAATTTAAGGATGGAAGAATAGTTGAATTAAAAATTAATTAAATTCAAAACCTTCTAATTACCTTCAGTTGATTTTCATTTTTTATTCTTAAATTCCCATTCGAATCAATATCTTTAATTTTCCATGTATTAGGACAATAACCACTAGGTAAAAAACTTTTAGTAAGAAACTTATTTGCAGATTTAATCACATATTCTTTCTTTTTATTACATTCAATTGAATCATAAAAAGCTTTAAGAACTTTTGCTGTCCAATAATGTTGATTAATATTCTTAGTTTGAAGTACTTTTGATAATGAAATACCTTCCGATGGAGTGTAATTTAAAACATTCATACCAAGACCTACTCTTACATAGAAAATTTCTTTGCCTCTTGTTATTACTCTTGGCAAAAATCCAATCAACTTTTTTGAACCAAAAAAAATATCATTTGGCCATTTCAAACAAACATTTATATTTTCTTGTTTAAGCATTTCACATAACTTAATACCTAAAGACAAATTAAATATTTGACATGCAAATTCTTTTGAAAATATTGGGTAAGCTGCACTTAACCAAATCCCGCCTTTTGGAGAAACCCAAGTTTTTGAGTTTTGGCCAACACCTGAGAACTGTTCTCTTGCGATTATCACTACTGGCTTGTTTTTTTTTATTTCAGAATATTCAAGCAGGTTTGTAAGCTCATTTTCGGTACTTTTACATTTTATTTTGTAAAGAATTCTCCAGGTTGGATATTGACCCTGAATTTTTTTTAAATAAAAAACTGTTTTAGCTGCAGATCCAATAATTTTCACAAATTCTTTATTAAAACAACAAGCATCTTCTTGAAGATTAGATTAACTTTAGTCTTAATAAGTAAATTTTACAAATTGGACAAAAAGTATTTGCCAATAGTGAATAGAAGGAATCCACATCCATTAAAAAATTGTATTGATAATTTCAAAAAATCATGGGGAGATTTAGATAAACTTTCTCAAATAAACGAAAACTGGAAGAACTTAATCGGAATGGAACTATTTCAAGAATGCAAACCATTAAATATTGAAAAAAAAATACTTACTATTGCAGTAAATCATCCACAGTGGCGCCAAGCCTTAATCTATAACAAGCATAAATTAAAAGAGAGAATCGAGAAAATTGGAATAACTTTGAATGAAATAAAAATAATACAAAATTATGAAATTAAAAATAAAAATATCAAATCTACTGATGCAAAGATTGTTTGGGCTAACCACCCTAGCAGAATCCATCAAAATAATATGTTCATTTGCACGCTCTGTAATTCTCCTACTCCTGAGGGCGAAATCAAAAGATGGGGGAAGTGTTCTTTTTGTTGGAGAAAAATAAATAACTAAATTCTTTATTTATTTAAAATAAGTATTCCCATTTGCCCCCCCCAAATAGTCCTATATTGAGCTTTTTTAAATCCAACTTCCTTAGCAATCTTTATAAGCTCATTTTTCTTTGGAAAATTTCTAATACTTTCTTCAATATATGCGTACTCCGGACCTAAATTAAAAAGCCGCGAAATGGTTACTACAATAAATCTCAAATAAATTTTCTGAAAAATATTGGATAAAGAATTTCTTGTTGAGTGATTAAAATCCAAAAATCCTGCCTTTCCTTTATCCTTCAAAAGATCAAAAACTTTTTTTATTCCTTCTTCAACATTATTCAAGTTTCTTAGTCCATATGACATGCAAATCCCATCAAAATTTTCTGAATAATCATTAATTTCTAATACATCTTTAATTTCCCACTTAATAAATTTATTTTTTTTAAGCTCTGATTTTTTCTTTGCAATATTTAAGATATCCTCAGCGCTGTCAATTCCAGTAATTGAGCCCAATGGACTAACTTTTTCAGAAATTAAGAATGCTAAATCTCCAGTACCACAGCATAAATCAGCCCAATCTTCACCATTTAAAGGTTCCAATAAATTAACTAATTTCCTTTTCCATAATCTGTGCAACCCAAAACTTAATAAATTATTTAAAAAGTCATATTTATAAGAAATTTTATTAAATATATTTTTGACTTCGATAGTTTTTGTGAATTTCATTTTTAAATTTTTAACTTATTTTTTTGTTATTAAATTAAATTTTTATTCATATGGTCTAATTGGAAGATTTTTTTCGAGAAGGAAAGTTTTTATTTCTTGTAGAGTAAGTTTCTTATCATGAAGTAATGATGCTAAAAGTGCGGCAGATGCCCTGCCTTCATTGAAAACATCATAGATATCTTCTAAACAACCTGCCCCTCCAGAAGCAATTACTGGGATATCAACAATATTTGCAACGGATTCTGTCAAATTTAAATCATATCCATTCTGTGTTCCATCACCATCCATTGAAGTAAGTAATATTTCCCCTGCGCCTAACTCCTCAACTTTCTTTGCCCAACTTAACACGTCTATACCAGTATTTTCTCTCCCTCCTTTAACATATACCTCCCACTCTCCAACCTTATCAACTTTTCTTCGAGCATCAATTGCTATAACGATGCATTGATTACCAAATTCTCTAGAACTTTCAGAAATTAAATAGGGATTTCTTACGGCTGAGGAATTCAAACTCACTTTATCTGCTCCTGCTCTTAAAAGATCATTAATAGAAGAAACAGAATCTATACCTCCACCTACTGTAAAAGGAATTTTTACTGATTTTGCTGTCCTAGAAACAAGGTCAACTAATGTATTCCTATTTTCCACGCTTGCTCTAATATCTAAAAATACCAATTCATCTGCGCCTTCATCAGAGTACCTACAAGCCAATTCAACAGGATCACCTGAGTCTCTCAAGTTAACAAAATTTACACCTTTAACGACTCTGCCATTGGCGACATCTAAACAAGGAATTAAACGAAGAGCTACCATTTTAGTAAAAATTGTCCAAATGCTGTTAATCTTGCATAATAGCTTCCATTTTACCTCTTATGGCTGAAACAAAATTATTACCCAAAATCGGTAGTAAAATTAAAATTAACATTAACAAAGTAAAAGATAGACTACCAGCTAAATTAATTGATCAAATATCCTCTAATCCGAAAGCCGTAATAACAGGCTATAAAATGACAGACGGCAGGAGTATTGGGATCACCGCAAAATTTCAGAATGGTGAGCAAAATTGGTTTTTCCCAGAAGAAATTGAGAAAGGTTAAAGAGTAAAGTGAATGATCCAAAACAACTATTAGGAATAAAGGGTGCCTCTGAAACATCAAGCATATGGAAACTCCGTATACAGTTAATGAAACCCATAACGTGGATCCCTTTGATATGGGGGGTTATTTGTGGGGCAGCTGCAAGTGGGAATTTTGAATGGACATTTAGTAATGTTCTAGCTTCATTAGCATGTATGTTGATGAGTGGACCACTTTTGGCTGGTTATACCCAAACCATAAATGATTTTTTTGATAAAGAAATTGATGCAATTAATGAACCAAATAGACCAATTCCTTCTGGCAAAATTTCAATTAAAGATGTAAAAATACAAATCTGGGTATTACTTATATCTGGTTTAATAGTTGCTTTTCTATTAGATTTATATGCTAAGCACAGCTTCCCCTCTGTCTTACTTTTGGCATTAGGAGGTTCCTTTGTTAGTTATATATATTCTGCTCCACCACTCAAATTAAAACAGAATGGTTGGCTTGGAAATTATGCATTAGGAGCATCTTATATAGCTTTACCTTGGTGGGCAGGACAAGCATTGTTTGGGAAATTAACTATCGTGACGGCGATACTAACACTTGCATATAGCCTCTCAGGACTTGGAATTGCTGTTATTAATGATTTCAAAAGTGTTGAAGGAGACTCAAAGCTAGGCTTAAATTCTCTACCAGTAGTATTTGGAATTAAAAATGCAAGTAGAATAAGTGCAGGACTAATTGACATTTTTCAGTTAGCAATGGTTGTAGTATTAGTAATCATTGGTCAACATTTAGCCTCTGTAATTTTGGTTTTATTGGTAATTCCACAAATTACATTTCAAGATATGTGGTTACTAAGAGATCCTTTAAAGTTTGATGTCAAATATCAAGCAAGTGCCCAGCCGTTCCTTATAACTGGAATGTTAGTTACAGCTTTAGCGATAGGACATAGTTTTTTAGTTGCTTAAGGTGCAAAAGATTAAATTCAAATCTTTTTTTTTAATAATACCAATATTAATTTTTTCTGGAATATCTTTTTATTTTTTTAGTCTAATATTCAGTACCTTAAAATTTGACGTTTCTAAAAATAAAAAGTCTCGTGAAACCAAATATTCTTACGTAATATCATCTTCTGATAATAAGATACTAAGCAAATTAAGCCGCAAATTTGAAATAGATAATAGTTATCATAAAATTCCATTTTTTCTTAAACATTCTTTTATATCTTCTGAGGATAAAAGATTTTATAAACATAATGGAATCGATTTAAAAAGTATTTCTCGTGCCCTTATTCAAAATATTAGAAGTGGTTATGTTAAAGAGGGAGGAAGTACGATTACACAACAAGTTGCTAGATTACTTTTTCTAAATAATGATTTAAGTTTTCAAAGAAAAATCAAAGAAATATTTATATCACTCATACTTGAATTTAGATATAACAAAAATCAAATTTTAAAATTATATTTAAATAATATTTATCTAGGATCAGGAGCATACGGGGTAGACGAGGCGGCCCAAGTTTATTTTGGAAAATTTATAGAAGAATTGACATTATCAGAGATCGCATTAATTGCAGGATTAGCTCCAGCTCCATCAATTTATTCACCTTATCAAAATTTAGAACTAGCTATTAAAAATAGAAATAAAGTTCTTGAATCAATGTATGTTGATGGATATATTTCTCTCGCAAATAAGAATAAGGCTATTAAAGAAAAAATAAAGTTAAATTATCAAACAGCTAATAATTTTTTAGATGATAAATTACTATTAAACTTTATTCTTCAGGAAACAGAAAAAAAAATTGGAAGAAAAAATGATTATAAGTTTTTAAGAATTAAATCTTCTATCAACAAAGATTGGCAAGTAAAAGGTCAAAAAATATCAAGATACGCAGGGCCTAAAGAACTTGAATTTGGTCTGTTATCTATCGAATCAAACACAGGACTAATCAGGACAATGATAACCAGCAAAAATCCATCAATTAATGAATACAATAGAGTGATTTCATCTATAAGACCTTTAGGTTCTACTTTTAAAATAATCCCTTATGCTGCTGCATTAATAGAAGGAATAAAATTAAGCGATAAATTTGAAGACTTACCAATATGCTGGGAAAGTTATTGCCCAAAAAATTTTTCAGGAGACTATAGAGGTACAATATCTTTAATTGAATCATTTAAAAGTTCATCAAATATTGTTCCAATATCAATAACAAAAAAAATTGGCTTAAAAAATATTATTAATTTAGCAAATTCATTTGGACTAGGTTACGAGCAAGAGTTTGAGGAATTCCCATCATTAGTTATTGGCGCCTACGGAGATAATCTTTTAAACATCACAAATGCATATTCTGCAATAAACAATAATGGGAAGATTCAAAGCCCTGAAATCATAGAAAAAATAGAATCATTTAAAAAACAAACTATTTGGGAAAATAAATCTATTTCCAAGAAAATATTAGATTTAAAAATAAACAAGAAAATAAATAAACTTCTTGAAAAATCTGTAAAAGAAGGAACTTCAAAAGCAGCCTTTATAAAAGGAAAGAAAATTTATGGGAAAACAGGAACATCAGATGGAAATAAAGATCTCTGGTTTATTGGTTCCATTGATAATCTTACAACAGGGATCTGGATAGGTTACGACAATAACAAGGAATCTGAATTATCTAGTGGGAATGCAGCTTATTTATGGAAGAAGTTCATATCTGAAATTTATAAAATTCCAATTAAAAAATAAAATTATCTTTTTAAGATTTATAAGAAATTATTGCAGAGTAAAATCCATCACCATGATGATCCAAGCTAGGTAAAATTTGCTTTTGGCTAACCAATTTTAAAGTTTTGTTTTTTTCAATAAATCGTTCAATTAATAGATTATTTTCATCAGGACAAATGGTACAAGTTGAATAAACTAAAGTACCATCTTTTTTCAAAAGAGGGAAAATACTCTCCAAAAGTTTTTCCTGTAATAAAGTTAAAGATTTTATTTTTTCTTTACTTAAAGACCATCTAGAATCTGGATTCCTGGAAAGAGTTCCAATGCCTGAACATGGAGCATCTAATAAAATCTTATCAAAATAAGATATAAACTTAGGATTTAATTCAATCAAACTCGTAGCATCAGCCTTAAGGGTATTAACAGATTTCAAATTTAACCTTTCTAAATTTGATTGAAGTATTTTCAATCTTTTTGCTGATCTATCTACGGCAATGATTTCAGCATTATCATTTGTTAATTCTGCAAGATGGGTAGACTTACTTCCTGGAGCTGCACAAGCATCTAAAATCTTTTCACCTTCTTTTGGATTTAAGAGAGGTGCTATCCACTGAGAAGATCTATCTTGAATTGTCCAAAGTCCATCACTATATCCTGGTAAATTTTTTATAGATCTTGGATTAGATTTTAAAGTAATTCCATTATGTAAATCTTTAATAATTTCAGCATCAATTTTATTTTCATGAAGTACTTTCAAAAAGTTATCTAAATTAGTTCTTAATTGGTTAATTCTCAAATCAATTGATGGTTTTTTATTAAATGCCTTAATGATATTTTCACCCTCGCTTTTACCGAACCATTTATAAAGATCCTTCACAAGCCATAATGGAAATGATTCAAGATATGAAATTCTTTCTTTTCTATCAGAAGATAATTCCGGAAAGATTTTTTGTTCTAATTTTTTTGATGCATTTCTCAATATCGCATTTACAGTTCCCGCTAAACCATTTAAATCTGTTTTTTTAGCTACCTCTACAGTGGTAGAAATAGCAGCAGGAAACGGGATTTTATCCATTTTCAATAGTTGATACAAACCTATATGTAGAAGCCATCTTAACTTTGGAGGCTGCTTTTTATGAGTAATTTTTGATGTATGATCCATCCAAAGATCAAGAAATTTTCTATACCTTATGCATCCAAAAGATAATTCCGTAATAAAAGCTATATCAAGAGGATTAAATTGATAATTTTTTAAAACCTTTTCAAGAGCATTATCAGAAAAATCACCAGAACTAACTTTTAATAAAATTTCCCAAGCTGCCTTTCTCTGTAAATATCCTATGCTCAAAATATAATTAATTTTTAAAGATAACTTTAATATACAAAAAATTCAAAAATTTAAACTACTTTTTCAATTGCAGAATTAAACCAAATAAAACCTAAGATAGAAATAAGTGAAAGATTAAATCCTAAAAAAGAAAGATATTTAAAGAATGGGTTCTTTCCGGAAAAAATATTTTTTTTTATTTTTGATACTTCATTATTAAAATAAAAACATATTCAGGATTTCAAACGGCAACCAATATTGATAGATCCTGAATCAAGCATTCTTCCTAATTTAATTGCTATGGATTCCTCCAACCTAGTGAAATTAGATTGATGGGTAGTTATCCAATCTAATTCAGAAAAAGTGATAATTCCCGTCGAATTACTTTTTAAAAAAAGTGGTCCAATTTCCATTAGATAAATCTAATATTATTTATGTTAATATCCGTATTTAATATTTCTTCATAACATAATATTCTTTTAATTTTTCAAAGACAGCTGTAAGTTATTACTCTTAATTTATTGAATATCCCTTAAAAATTTATCGGCCTTATTTAAGTGATTATTTAATTTTTCCTTTGACATTTTATCGAGATTTCTCGTTAACATTGCCAGACGATATTGCTTTCTAAAAAAGCTTTCATTATCTTTAATAAATTTCCAAAATAAGCCATCCCATATTTCACACCATGGGCCACTTTTAAAATTAGACATTTTTTTTACATAATTAGAGCTTGATATATATGGCTTTGTTGAAAAGATACCGCCATCACTAAACTGACTCATTCCGTAAACATTTGGGACCATAACCCAGTCATAGGAATCAATAAACATTTCCATAAACCATTTATAAACTTGGTTAGGGTGAATTCTACATAGAAGCATAAAGTTGCCAACAATCATTAGCCGCTCAATATGATGACAATAACCAAATTTAATAATATTTTTTATAACAACGTCTACTGGCTCAATTCCTGTATTTCCTTGATAAAAAGATTTTGGAATTGGCTTATCTTCAAAATTCCAAAAATTACTATTTCGCATCTTTGTTCCGTACTTTTTATAGACGAGGCAAATAAATTCTCTCCATCCAATAATTTGACGAATAAAACCCTCTAAAGAGTTAATAGGAACATTATTATTTTTTGCAAAAAGTAATGCTTTATTTACTACTACATCTGGGGTTAATAAGCCGCTATTTAAAAGAGGAGAAAGTAAACTGTGCCATAAAAAAGAATTTTCATTAGAAATAGCATCCTCATAATCTCCAAATAAGAAAAATCTATGTTTAAAAAAATCATTTAACCATTCATCTGCCTCTTCAAAATTAGTTGGATATAAAAAGTTATTACTTTCTCCAATAAACTCAATATCAAAATTGGCTAATGACCTTTCTGCATTAACTACAAATTTATTTTTTTGTAATTTAGGTGTATCTGGTATATTTATTTTTTTTGGTAATTTTTTTCTGTTCATTTCATCGAAACTCCATTTACCACCTTCAGGTGTATCATCAGAATTAACTAATATCTTTTGGCTCTTTCTTTGATTCTCATAAAATCTCCCCATAAGAGGTTTTTTTGGATTCGATGCAAATAAATCTTTTAAATTTTCACTGCTCATAAACATAGGAGAAGGCAAAATATTTAAGGCTAAATTATTACTTTCAACAAAATTATTAATCCTCTTCATTAATAAAAAATCATGAGGGTCAATGAGATTTATTTTTTGATATTTATTTTTAATAAATTCCGATAAATAATCAACTGTAGAAACATTATTCTTGTTTTCGATATATAAAACTTTAAAGCCAGATATTTCTAAATAATTTTTATAAGCGAGCATAGATGCTCTATGAAAAACTAACTTATTTTTATGGTTAATTAATTTATGAAATTTATCATTTCCAAAAAATAATGAGTCTTCCAAAATCAAAACTTCACAATTTATTTTTAAGATTGGGCTTTCTCTAAAAAGTTGATTTGGGAAAATAATTGATACTTGTTTCATCTTTGCGACTTCCTGTTACTGCATCTTTTTGAACAGTAGATAACATCATCCCAACAGTTTTTCCATTTTTTACGCCACTCAAACGGCCTATTGCAAACAGGACAAGTTTTAGTAGAAAGATTTTTCAAAATTTAAAATTTTCTTTTATGAGTAGATTTAAATCTAGTTGAATATTTAAGGGCCATATGTTTTGTATTTCTTCCCGAAACTCTCTTTCTCCAGACTTTGAAAGATTTGGGTTTAAGATTTTGACGCATAATTTTTATCGCATCTTCCTCTTTTAAACCAAATTGATACTCGATAGCTTCAAAGGGTGTTCTATCTTCCCAACACATTTCTATTATTCTGTCTATGTCGATACTTTCCATATTTATTGTTCACATTGTGAGGTACAAAGTTTTTCAATATCGGATCTACCTGTAATTTGAAGTCTATATTTTGCCCAATATCTGTAAACCAATCTCAATAATGGAGATAAGAACTTAATCTTAAGAGGATAATAAACCCAACCTAAACCAACTAATTCATAAGAATATGCAAGTACATCTAGTCCCCTGATAATTTCACCATTTTCAATAATCCCATGTAGGTTTGACATAGCTTCTGTATATGAGATGTCATTAAAAAGACTTCCATCATAATCCTCACTATTAATATCTATAAATTCAATTTGATTTAAGATATCTCTTTTTTTAAGAAAATTTGTTTCTCTCAAACAAAGTGGACAACCACCATCGAATAAAAAGGTTAATTTATTTTTCATATTTTTATTCAAATATAGAAATTAAATAACTTTTTTGTGGAATAAAAAATTTTTTTAAGAGTACAAGCTTTATAAAGCCTTAATAATTGCCAGTTCTAATTTAGTGAAATTATATTATCTTATAAATTAATAAACCATTGATTAAGGGATACATCAATGGTTTAAAACTATTTATTATCAGTCATCTAAAAGATGAACTCCTTCTCCTACGTCAGGAGTAAATTTACAATATTTTTCAAAAATAAGTCCAACACCTCTCATTTTTTCTCCTAATTCATCGTTAAATTTATTCCATTCTTCCGATTCACGATCAGGTAAATCCCACCCTTGTTTTTCAACCATACTTGTTATTACTGTATAGTCCCATTCTATATATGCCATTGAGTTAATTTAAACTACCAAAATATTATAAACCAAGAGATTTAATTGGTAATCAATATTTTTTGAATATAATTCAAAAGTGTGAAAAAATTATAAATGTCAATTTTGCCAAGAAGATTTGAACGAATCAAAAGTGTTTTAGATTGCAGAATGAAAAACTTGACTGTTTTAGTTGAGGATGTCAATAAACCACATAATTTATCTGCGATATTAAGGTCATGTGATGCAGCAGGAGTTTTCGAAGCAAATTTTATTAGCAAAACGAATGTCGTTAAGACTTTTAATAGTACTGCTCAAGGAAGTCAAAAATGGGTAAAACTGAATAATCATGAAAACACTATCACCGCAATATCTGATTTAAAGAATAAGGGTTTTAAATTATATGGAACGACTCTTAATAGTGAATCAGTAGATTATAGAAATTTTGATTATTCTCAAAATACATGTTTTGTTTTAGGAGCAGAAAAATGGGGGCTAAGCAATGAACTTATATCAATGGTTGATCAATCAATTTTTATACCTATGAGAGGTATGGTTCAATCTCTGAATGTTTCAGTTGCTGCTTCTATATTATTATTTGAAGCTGTTCGCCAAAGAAAAAATAAAGGTATATTGCCCGCTAATGGAGAAGGGTTAAATATGGATGAATATCAAAAAACACTTTTTGAATGGTGTTACCCAGAATTAGCTGCGGTGTATAAAAAATCAGCTAAAGAATATCCAAAGTTGAATGATCAAGGAGAACTTGATCCTATTTACAGATAACTAAATTTATTCAGAATTTTGATTATCAAAAATTTCTTCAAGGTCCTCTCCTATAAAAGAAAGACCTAAAACTAAAAAAAACATTGCCAAACCTGGGAACAAAGCCGTCCACCAGATACCTGTAGGTAAAGCGGCAAGAGCCAGATTTAAATCACTTCCCCACTCTGGGACATCTGCAGGAACCCCAAGGCCTAAAAATCCTAAACTTCCTAATACCAAAACAGCATCTGCAGCATTTAGGGTAAGCAGAATAGGTAATGGTGTTATTACATTTGGGAGAATATATTTAAAAATAATTTTTTTAACATCAGCTCCTGCTACTTGAGCTGCCTCCACATAAGTTTCGGATTTAACCAATATTGTCTGATTTCTGATTAATCTAAAATATTGAGGAGAGTAAACAATACACAATGCCAAAGCCGCGTTAAGGATACCCTTACCCAATACAAAAGCCACAACAACTGAAAGCAAAATTACAGGTATTGAAAAAATAGTATCCATTATTAATGATAAGCATTTATCAAAAAAACCACCAAAATATCCACTTAATAATCCCAATGGCAAACCCAAACTTAATGAAAAAAGAATAGCTAAGAATACAACTTCTATTGCTAATGATGATCCTTGCAAAGTTCTTAAGCAAACATCTCTTCCTAATCTATCTGTGCCACAAAAATGATTAAGAGAAGGAGGGGCAAAGATATCATTGCTTAACATTGAAAATGAATAGCCAAAAAAATTATTGGCCTCTAAAAATTTCATTATTAAAACAACAAGAAGATAAAAAAGTACAATTAAAAATCCAGCTTTTCTGACATTTGCGCCGACACGATTAAATGAGTTAATATCCAAAATCTTTTTTTTAAAGATATAAATGAAATATACCCAATTCTTTTAAAAATAAATAGCAATAAATTTTAAATTAAAGAAACTACTGGTTTAATTTCAAG
The DNA here is from genome assembly GCA_902537275.1 of uncultured Synechococcaceae cyanobacterium. Classification (GTDB taxonomy): domain Bacteria; phylum Cyanobacteriota; class Cyanobacteriia; order PCC-6307; family Cyanobiaceae; genus Prochlorococcus_A. The sequence goes on along the minus strand of CACBAW010000002.1, from coordinate 47,485 downwards.
ACTGCCATAAAAGCTTCTTGAGGGACTTCAACTTTACCCATTGCCTTCATCCTCTTTTTACCTTTGGCTTGTTTCTTTAAAAGTTTCTTTTTCCTAGAAATATCCCCTCCATAACATTTAGATAAAACATCTTTTCGCAAAGCACTTATGCTTTCACTTGCAATAATCCTGCTACCGATTGATGCTTGTATAGGTATTTTAAATTGTTGTTTTGGAATAAGTTCTTTTAATTTCTCAACTAAACTTCTGCCAATTCCATATGCCTTATCTTTATGAACAATAGAAGTTAATGGATCTGCTCTTTCTGAATTTATTAGAACATCTAATCTAACAAGGTCATTTTTTCTATAGCCAATCAAATGATATTCCATTGATGCATAGCCTTGGGTTCTACTTTTCATTTGATCAAAGAAATCTGTAACAACTTCTGCTAATGGAATTTCATAAATCAGGGTAACTCGATCTGTTGTTATGTATTTCATATCTATAAATACTCCCCTTCTTTCCTGACATAAACCCATTAATGTTCCATTAAATTCATTGGGAGCATAAATTTCCATTTTCACATAGGGCTCTTCTATTGATTCTCTAAGTTGTGGATCAGGAATTGTAGAAGGATTATCAATAAAGATATGTTCCTGCTGATTTAAATTAACTTTATAAATAACTGATGGTGCTGTTACGATTAGGTCCAAGTCATATTCTCTTTCTAATCTTTCTTGAACAATTTCCATATGAAGAAGTCCTAGGAATCCGCACCTAAATCCGAAGCCCATTGCGCTACTGGTTTCGGGCTCATATTTTAAAGCTGCATCAGATAATTGTAATTTTTCTAGTGATAATCTTAAATCTGGGAATTGATCAGCATCAGTCGGGAATAAGCCACAAAAAACCATAGGATTTGCTGTCTTATATCCAGGCAAAGGATCATTGGCAGGTGAATTAAAAAGAGTAATCGTATCTCCCACTCTCGCATCAGCAACTGATTTTATTGAAGCAGCTAAATAACCAACTTCTCCTGCATGTAATTCATCAACTTGCTGCTGATTAGGCGCCATTATTCCTATCTCATCAAGTTCATAATTTTTCTTACTTGCCATTAATAATATTTTTTCTCTCTTATTAAGAGACCCAGATATCACCCTGAAATAAACAATAACTCCCCTGTACGGATCATAATAAGAATCAAAAATCAGTGCCTTTGTAGGTAGTTTAATTTCATCTTGAGGAGGAGGTACTCTTCTTACGATTGCTTCCAAAATATCTTTAATACCAATTCCAGTTTTTGCTGAACAATTTATTGCATTAGATGTATCAAGTCCAATAATTTCCTCTATTTCTTGTTTTATTTTTTCAGCATCAGCCCCTGGTAAATCAACTTTATTTAAAACAGGAATTATTTCAAGATTATTTTCTAAGGCAAGATAAACATTAGCTAAGGTTTGAGCTTCTACTCCTTGACTTGCATCAACAACAAGTAAGGCGCCTTCACAAGCTTGAAGAGATCTACTAACCTCATAAGAGAAATCAACATGTCCAGGAGTATCTATTAAGTTCAAAACATATTCTTGGGAATCGTCAGCTTTATAATTCATCCTAGCGGCCTGTAACTTGATAGTAATTCCTCTCTCTCTTTCAAGATCCATACTGTCCAAAAATTGTTCTTGCATATCCCTTTGCTGCACAGTACCAGTATCTTGAAGTAACCTATCTGCAAGGGTAGATTTACCATGGTCAATATGAGCTATTATGCAGAAATTTCTAATTTTTGAAACCGATATATCAGTCATATAGAAAGAAAAATTCTCCTCTTATTACATCTTGATTAATATTAGCTAATTAGAATTATGGATGGAAACCAAAAATGGAATTATTTCTTTTTTTAGTTTCTTTTATCAAAGTACTATGATTTTCAGAGGCTGAAAGTTCTGGATGAATTAAGTCATTAATTTTTTTCTGAAGATTATGTTTATCGTTTAAAAATAAAACAGATTTTTCTAGAACCTCAACCATAATTGAAACCGCAGTACTTGCTCCGGGAGAGGCTCCTAACAAAGCGGATAATGATCCATCAGAGGAATTTACAATCTCAGTTCCAAATTTCAAAGAACCACCACCTTCAGTTTTTTTAATTATTTGGACTCTTTGACCAGCATTCTTTAAATACCAATCAGAAGGATTAGCTGATGGCATCATATTCTTTAAATTCTCAACTCTTGAGTTATGGTTCTTTAATGATTGTGATATTAGGTAATTAATTAAATCGTTGTTCTTGAAACCAACGTCTAACATAGAAAAAATATTATTCTTTTTAATTGAACTAAATAAGTCAAAGTATGAACTTTGTTTTAGAAATTTCGTTGTAAATCCAGCAAAAGGTCCATATAGTAGAAGTTTTTTATTATCAATCCATCTGGTGTCTAAATGAGGCACAGACATTGGGGGCGATCCAATATCAGCTTTACCATAAACTTTTGAGTTATGTTTTTCTGTTAGATCTTTTTTCTCGCAAATAAGCCATTTCCCACTAACAGGAAATCCACCATAACTTTTTGCTTCTGGAATTTTTGATTTTTGTAAATAATTAATTGTTTTTCCACCAGCACCAAGAAAAACGTAGCCAGTTCTAATTGAAGTTTTTCTACCTTCAGAACTGATTTCTAGTTCCCATTGTTTTTTATCAATTTTCTTTAAATCTACTAATTCTGTTTTGTATCTAACTTCAACATTTTTGTTTAAGGAAACTAATGACAAATACTCTTTAGTTAAAGCCTCAAAATTGATATCAGTTCCTCTATCTATTCTGGTAGCAGCAATTTGAGTAGATGGATTTCTATCTTTTGTTATTAGAGGAGCCCATGATGAAATTTCATCAAAAGATGTAGAAAATTCCATATCGACAAATTCAGGATTTTCGGTCATTTTCTGAAATCTTTTTTTTAAAAAAGAGATATTATCCTGACCAGAAACAAAGCTAATATGAGGAATAAATTTTAGAAACTTCTTAATATCAATTTTCCCTGCTTCATACAATGAGGCCCATAAAGACATGGATGTTTCAAAAGAACGATTTATTGAGAGTGCTTTATCTATTTTTAGATTTCCTTTTTCATCTAAAGGGGTATAGTTTAATTCGCAATTAGCCGCATGTCCTGTACCTGCATTATTAAAAGCGCCACTACTTTCACTTCCTGGAGCATTTAATTTTTCTATAATAAGAAATTTTATATCTGGTAAAACTTCTGAAATTAGGAGGGCTAAAGTACTACTCATTATCCCTGCTCCTACTAAGACTGCATCAAAGTAGCTATTGTCATTAGTGGGATTTTTAGATGAAGTCACAACAGAAAATTATCTTTTTTGCAATTAATCAGATTTCTTTCTAGGCTTATTATAAAGTTAATACAAAATTATGAGTACTGAAACACTCTCGCTGACAAACGAAAATGTAGAAAAAGTCCTTGACGAGCTTAGACCTTTTTTAATTTCTGATGGAGGCAATGTAGAGATTGCAGAAATAGATGGTCCAATTGTCAAAGTCAGACTTCAAGGAGCATGTGGTAGTTGCCCAAGTAGCACTATGACTCTCAAAATGGGTATTGAAAGAAAGTTAAAAGAAATGATCCCTGAAATAAGCGAAGTTGTCCAGGTTTTATAAAAATTTTTAACTGAAATATATATTATTTAGTTTTTAATTCCTTCAACAAAGATGATTCCATATCAAGGCAATCAATTGGGAGTCCTTGACCAATAGCGATTAAAAGTGGTGCAAGAATTCCTAAAGTAAAAACTAAATTTGATTGGCTAACATCATATTTACTCAAAGTAAAAGTTATCAAATAAATAATTGAAAAATAAGCATGTAGTGAAAAAAATTCTTTTGGCTTTAACACTGGCCACCTTAAAGTATTTCCCAAGAAAAATAAAAAACCTGTCATAAATAAATAGCTGCATGAAGATTAAACCAAATATAAACATAAACCTTTTTAGAGACTATTAATAAAAAAATTTACCTAAGATAATAATTAAAAAAATATTAAGTCTTCGTTTCTATTTGTAAAAGATAGACATGCAGTTAGAAATACGCTTATAATAATTTGGTAGCAATCGCTACTTTTTCGTTCACCCTCATTTGAGGGCGCAGTTCGAGTCATACCATGGAACGGGGGATGGCCGTGTTGTCACATCGAAACATGACTACTTTAACTTACAGAGGTAAAAACTACGTTCAAAACAAAGAAGCTGCTAAAAAGCAACTTGTTGAACTTACCTACAGAAGAAACGTATACACCAATAGAATGGATGACGCTTCTTCAAGTAATGAAAAAGCAGAATTAAATTATAGAGGTGTTAATTACACTAAATAATTTAATTAAACAATAAAAAAGCCCCTTTTCAGGGGCTTTTTTTTTGGGCTATATTTATCGTAAGTCCTTTAAAAAATATGTCTGAAAGTTGCTGTAATACAACCACATCTAATAAAGCATCTAATCAATTCGATCATAAAGATGCGATTCAAGAAAGATATGGTTCAGCCGCACTAGAAAAAGAAAGTTGTCTTTGCACACCAGTTGGGTTTAATCCCATTTTACTTGAAGCAATTCCTCAAGAGGTTATAGAAAGAGACTATGGATGTGGGGATCCAACTAAATATGTTCAAAAAAATGATATAGTCCTGGATCTTGGAAGTGGTAGCGGCAAAAATGCTTTTATTTGTGCCCAAATTGTTGGGAAAGAAGGGAAAGTTATTGGAGTTGATCAGAATCCTGATATGCTTTCTTTATCTAGATCAGCCTCTAAAGAAGTTACAAAAAATATAGGTTTCAACAATACAGAATTTCTAGAAGGTTCAATTGAAAAACTTGATGAATTAGATAAAGATTTAAGTCCATTAATCGCCGACAAATCAGTTGATATTATTTTAAGTAATTGCGTTTTAAACTTGGTAAGTCCAGAATCTAGAAATAACCTCCTAAGAAATATAAAAAGAGTTTTAAACGATAATGGAAGAATTGCAATTAGCGATATTGTCTCTAACAAAAAAGTTCCTTTAAGATTGCAAAATGATCATGATCTATGGACAGGATGTATTAGTGGAGCATGGTATGAACCAGACTTTATAAGTGACTTTAAAGAATTAGGATTTAAAAATTTAGAATTTGCAGAAAGGAGTGCTGAACCTTGGAAAGTAATTGAGGATATAGAATTTAGAACAGTAACTTTAGTAGGCAATATTTAAAAAATTCAAGAGTTTAAAAATATAACTTAAATTTTCATGAGAAATAATCTAAGAGATCAAATACCAGCATTAAAAAATAAGTATTATTTCAACTATGGTGGTCAAGGACCATTACCAAAATCTTCTCTAGAAGCAATATTTAAAACTTGGGAAATTATCCAAGATTTAGGACCATTTACCAATGATATTTGGCCTTTTATTTACAAAGAAATATTAACCACAAAAAGAATCATTGCGCAAAAATTAGGTGTCAATTCAAAGAATGTCGCTTTAACCGAAAACATCTCTTCTGGTATGATTTTACCCTTTTGGGGAATAAAAGTAGAAGAGGGAGAAGAGTTATTAATAAGTGACTGTGAACATCCTGGAGTAGTGGCTGCAAGTCGAGAATTTTGCAGAAGAAATAAGTTAATATTCAAAATTTTGCCAATCCAAAAAATTAAAAATCTAAACGATGAAAATATAATTTTAGAGATTTTGAAAAATCTAAATACTAAGACTAAGATCCTAATTATTTCTCATATTTTATGGAACTTTGGATATAAGATTCCTTTAAAAAAAATTTCTATCGAATTAAAAAATAATCGAGAAAATTCTTATTTACTTGTTGATGGTGCTCAAACCTTTGGGCACATAAATATTGAAAAAGAAGTTTTTTATTCTGATTTATATTCAATAACATCTCATAAATGGGCATGTGGACCAGAAGGACTTGGAGCCATTTATGTCTCAGATAAATTTATTCATGAAACAGATCCAACAATAATTGGTTGGAAATCATTAAAAAAAGAACAAGGCATTTATGAACCTTCAGATAATCTTTTTCATGATGATGCAAGGAAATTTGAAATAGCTACCTCTTGTATTCCTTTACTTGCTGGGCTTCGAAATTCTTTAGATCTTTTGGATAAAGACTGCCATGAAAAAGAAAAAAACAAAAACATCAAAAAATTAAGTGGAAAACTTTGGGATGAATTAAATCAATCAAAGGGGGTTGAATTAGTTTTAGAAAAAAAATATTTAAATGGGATTGTTAGTTTTAATATCGAAAATATTAAAGATAAGGATAAATATGTAAAGAAACTTGGAGAAAAGAAAATTTGGATTAGAGTTTTAGAAGATCCAAAATGGTTTAGAGCATGCGTACATCAAATGACTACAGAAGCAGAGATTGATTTACTTGTTAAAGAAATAAAAAAAACTTTAGCTTATTCAATTGATTAAGAGAAAATTAACAGAACAGCTTTCTTATTGTGATTTAGTTTAGAAAATTCAGAAAGAAACCCACACATTAGTGAGGGCTTGGATAGAAATATATTAAATTCTGAACAAATTACCTTTTAAAAATTGTATGGCCTGAAATCATTCAAGTAAAACCTCAAGGAAGGTTGAGATTTTACAAGATAATTTGATACTAAATCTGGGTTATGAGATTCAACATCAGTCTTAGAAACCTTTAACTTCTTCTTACGTTTCCATGAACAAATATTTTCTATACCACTGAACTCTCCTGTAAGTGACTTCAGTCTTAATAGCAAATATTTTTTCTGAATTTCATGAGGTTGAATTTTCCTATGAATCTCTAACCAATCTAAAAGCAAAGCTTCAGAGGATTCATTTCTCTCCATTATATGAAACGATTTTGATAACTTTCTCTTCGACTCATAACTATCCTTGAGTATCTCTAGCTCATTATTTTTTATTTTCTTAGGCTTTTTCCTAATACTAAAAGATGGAGAAATTTTATAATTACCAATCTTCATTGCTAAATCTGCATTTTCCTCAATGAATTTCTTATCATCAAATCGAATTGATGGAGTTGTAAATTTAAAATATCCTATCCCATCAATTCCAGTTAAAACATCACCACCAAGATGCCTCAATTTATAGTCAATAATTTCCTTACTCTGATTCAAATCATTCAATATTAGTTCTTCTTGCTTTAGTAGATTATGCAAATCTTCAGATTCGCTACATGATTTCTTTTCTTCTCCGTTATCTTCCTTTGATTCAAGTTCAATACTAGATAAAATAAGAGGTATTTGTTGCTCTAGAGACGAATTGATTTCTTTAGCTTTCTCTACAAAAGGATCTATATTTCCTCCATCAGTTATAAACCTCTCATCTCTGACACGTTTTGTAGAAAATGAATTATGCAAAGTACTTTCTAATTTAGAAATATCCGCCAATGTGCTCAAAACATATCTCTCATTTAGTGATCTAGGATTACCACCTTGATGCTCTTTCATTCTATCTAAACTTGAACCTCTAAAAGTACTAGAAAAACGTTTAAGGATGCCCGCTGCAAAGATTTATAAAATGATTGAAAAAGGTACTAAAGATGAGTGGCTTAAAGCTCTAGGAATTTAAGCATAAAACTTGATTTACCAAGGTATCTCTGAGCTATCCCATGCAATAAATTTTCCAGTAGATTCTGGGGATTGATTTTTAATAATATTGATCAAGAATTGGGAGGATTTTTCTTTACTAAATAATTTATGTTCTGGAACAAATTTATGAAAAGGTCTAGATAGATCAGTATCTACTGTTCCTGGATGAAGCAATGTGATAGTAGCCTTTGGGAAACGTCTAGCCCATTCAATACTTAGAGATTTAAAAAACTGATTTTGCGCAGATTTTGCAGCTCTATATGAATACCAACCTCCAGTTTGATTATCTCCAATGCTACCAACTCTTGCACTTATACTTGCAAAATTAAAATCCAAATCTTTTGGTATAAATTCTTCAATCGCTTTAGCTAATAAAATAGGAGAAAAGGCGTTTATTGAAAAACTTTCCATCATATTTTTTTTATCAAGATGTTGTAATCTTTTTTCTGGTTGAAGAGAATCACTATGAAGTCTACCTGTAGCATTAACAACTAGCCTTAATTTTGAAGGCTGATTTGATATTTTATTTTTCAACTGTAAAAGGGATTGAGAATCCTCTATATCTAATTCCCAAAAAGAATTAAATTCACTTTTTCTTCCGCACAAAACAACTTCTAAATCTTTTTCACTTTCACTCAGATCTTTAGCTATTTGGGTTCCAATTCCACCTGCGCCTACAACTAAGGCTAAGCCTTTCATTTTATTAAAAATAACTCAATCAATTCTAAGAAACTTTTCCTGTGATTTGCGTAAAGATCTATCTTAATTGATTAGGAAATTTTATTGAGATTTTCTTTTTTCTTTTAATAATTTATAAGCTATTTTTCTATCATCAAAATTAATAACTTTATCATTGAGAATTTGGTAGTCTTCATGTCCTTTTCCTGCAATTAAAACAATATCTTCTTTATTGGCAAATTTAATAGATTCATTTATTGCTTTAAATCTATCAATCTCAATTGTTATTTTTTCTCTTTTTTTTATACCCATCAAAATATCATTTACTATCTTTTGGGGTTCTTCTGATCTTGGATTATCTGAAGTTATAAAAAGTTGATCAGAAAACTCTTCAGCTATTGATCCCATTAAAGGCCTTTTACCAAGATCTCGATCTCCTCCACAGCCAAAAACAGTAATGAGTTTTCCCTTACAAAGTTTTTTAATTGATTGCAAAACTTTTTTTAATCCATCAGGAGTGTGGGCATAATCAACAATTACTGTTGGGAGTGATCTTGAAACGTCATCATTATCAATTTCTATTTTCTCCATTCGCCCAGGAGCGCCAGGGAAAGATCGTATTAACTTTGATAGATCTTTTAAAGAAAAATTAAGTTTATACAAAATTGTTATTGCTTGAATCGCATTCATTAAATTAAATTCTCCAACGAGTGGAACAAAAAGTTGAATTTTTTCCTTGGGTGTATGAAAAATGCAGGTTGAGCCATTTTCAGTAAATTTTTTATCTGTTACGAAAAAAAAATCATGATTTTTAAATTCACTTTCAGTAATCTTTGTAGACACTAATGAAGATCTTTTTTCAAGATCAGATGATAATTTAGATATCCAAGGGTCATCGTGATTTAATACAGAAATTCCATCCTTTTCTATTAAATAAGGTGGTAAAAACAATTTTCTTTTTGTTTGAAAATAAGATTCCATATCTGAGTGATAATCAAGATGATCTTGAGTTAAATTAGTAAAAATAGCCGCCTCAAATTCGCATCCTGATATCCTCTTTTGAGCAATAGAATGAGAACTTACTTCTAATATCGCGAATTCAGATTCTGCCTCAACAGCAGCATTTAATTTCTTTTGAAGTTTATCAGCGAAATCAGTTGTATGAGAAGCAACTTCTGAGAAGCCAGGCCATCTATTAAACAAGGTCCCAAATAATGCAGTCTTTTTCCCTAATTTTTTTAAAAGGTATTCCAATAAGAAAGTAATTGTCGTTTTTCCATTTGTACCAGTAACACCAATAAGTTTAAGTTTTCTTGAAGGCCTATTCCAAAACTCAGCGACTATTTGACCAAAAATATAATCTAAATTATCCTCTAAAACCAAAATCCTTTTTCGATCAATAGATCCAATTTTCTTTTTTGCAGCAGGGCCAATAATGGCAGCCTCTGCGCCATTTTCAATTGCCTCAATACAAAATTTTCCTCCATCAACATTTAAACCAGGCATTCCTAAAAATAAAGTTCCTTTTTGTACTTCTTTAGAGTTAAAAGAAATATTATTGATATCTTGATCGATAAGATTTGATGAAGGAATAATTCCTACCAAATCTAAAAGTTTATGTAATTTTATAGATCTCATATAAAAAAATTATTTCTCCAGAATGGTACTAATATTTTTTTGAAACCAATTCTTTAATTGATCATCTTTTAATCTTGGAGAAATGCGAGGCAATTCTATGATTTCCTCGGACCTAATTCTTTCAACAGCAATAACAGGTACTTCATAATCATATTTTTTAAATTTATCTTTATATAAATCGACCCTATCAATATCAATTTCTTTAAGCTCCTCTAGATTAGGGAATAACTCATTAAGATTTATTTTTGCCAGTTTGTTTTTTAATGAATCACAAAGGCAACATCCCTGCCTAACAAAAATAAATATTTTCATTCATTTAGTCAGGCACAGGGTCACATCCACAGGGAGTTAAAGGATGACATCTGCTTAATCTTTTTAAAGTTAACCACCCTCCCTTCCAAGGACCATGTCTAGTAATTGCCTCGTATCCATAAGAGCTGCAACTTGGAATAAATCTGCATCTTGGTCCAAAAAAAGGAGAAAACCACTTTTGATAAAACGAAATCATAAAAAGAAGTATAGAAGTAATTGATTTATTAATAGTTTTGAACACTTTAATGATGTAAAATAATATTTCCAGTAGTAATTAGTTTAATTGAATTTAATCAATTATCCAATTTATTGCAATTTTCTATTTAATTTAAAATTATGTCAAGATACCGCGGCCCCAGATTAAGGGTTACGCGTCGCTTGGGAGAACTACCAGGTCTCACCAGGAAAGCTTCAAAGAAGTCTAATCCTCCAGGTCAGCACGGCCAAGCCCGTCGCAAGCGATCAGAATATGCAATTCGTCTAGAAGAAAAGCAGAAACTTAGGTTTAATTATGGAGTTTCTGAAAAACAACTAGTACGTTATGTGAAAAAAGCTAGAGCTCAAGAAGGATCTACAGGTACTAACCTACTAAGACTTTTAGAAAACAGACTTGATAATGTTTGTTTTAGATTGGGTTTTGGAGGCACCATTCCAGGCTCAAGACAATTAGTAAATCATGGCCATGTAACCGTTAATGGAAAGGTTCTTGATATTGCTGGTTATCAATGCAAATCAGGCGATGTAATCGGAATTAAAGAAAACAAAGCAAGCAAAAAACTTGTAGAAGGTAATATAGAATTCCCTGGCTTAGCAAATGTCCCACCTCATCTTGATTTAGACAAGCCAAAATTAACGGGAAAAATAAATGGGAAATGCGACAGAGAGTGGGTGGCTCTTGAAATAAACGAACTACTAGTTGTTGAATATTATTCAAGAAAAGTTTAATACTACCTTTCTTTGGATTATTAAATCTCTCTTTTAAAAAGTGAGAGATTTAATTTAATTCTTATTTTTAAAAAATAATGGGAAATAAGGAAAATAATATAAAAAAGCCAGGTTTTAAGACCTTATCTATTCACCATGGGGAAACATTTGCTGAAGAAACTGGAAGCGTTATGCCTCCTATTTTTTCTACATCTACTTTCAAACATGGAAATAAAGATAATTTCGACTACACCAGATCAGGCAATCCCAACTTTAGAATTCTAGAAAACATCCTTAAATCAATAGAAGATTGTAAATACTGTACAGTTTTTGGATCTGGAATTAGCGCGGTAACTGCAATTTCATCAACACTGAAATCAGGTGACAAGATACTCTGCGAGTCAAATCTCTATGGTTGTACAGTGAGGATGTTCGAAAAAGTTTTCAAGAAATTTGGACTAGAAGTTTTATACACAGATTTTACAAACGAAAATAATGTCAAAAAGATTTCAACATTCGAGCCAACCTTGATATGGCTAGAAAGTCCAACTAATCCACTTTTGAAGGTACTCGATATTAAGGCGATTTGTGATGAAGCGAATAAACTCGAAATACCAGTGGTTGTAGACAATACCTTCTCTACTGCACTTATTCAAAAACCATTGGACCTTGGTGCAACACTATCGCTTGTAAGCACCACAAAATTCATTAATGGACATAGTGATGCACTTGGCGGAGCAGTACTTACAAATAATGAGGAATGGAATAGTAAGATGCTTTTCTCTCAAAAAGCTCTCGGGCTTCAACCATCTCCTTTTGATAGTTGGCTCATTACGAGAGGAGTAAAAACTCTTCCTTTAAGAATCGAACAACAAACTAAAAGTGCAGAATTTATTTCTGAAGAATTAGGTAATCATAAAATTATTAGTAAAGTAATTTACCCTTTTAATCAAGAACATCCGCAATTTAATTTAGCAAAATCGCAAATGAAATCTGGAGGTTCAATGATCACCCTAAAATTAAATTTAAATAAAGAGAATACTTTTAAATTTTGCAAATCTCTCAAATATTTCTCTCTAGCAGAAAGCCTTGGAGGAGTTGAAAGTTTAATTTGTCACCCTGCAACGATGACTCATGCTTCTGTTGATGACAAAACAAAAAATTTACTAGGGATAGATGATGCTCTTGTCAGATTATCAATTGGATGTGAAGATACAAACGATTTAATCTCGGACATTTTATTTGCTTTAAATAAATTCTGAAAATTGAGAGATTTACTTAAAAAACCTATATGGAAAAATTTAGAGTTGGGATATGCAATTCCTGATAGTATTCATGCTGTTTCTGTAGCATTACCAACTTGGAATGATGTAATAAATTACGAGGAAAAAGATCAAGAATGTATGAATTTATTGAAGTCCATTTACCCACGATTCGGGCTAAACCCCATAGTGAAAAGATTATGCGAAAAAGTAAAAAAACAAAATTACTACAACAATAAAAGTATCTGGCCATATCCGAATGAAAGAATAGCTTTTAAAGCTAAAAAATACATTGATAGAAATACTTCTGAACAATTCTCATTTATAGAAAAAAGAGATAATTTAGCTTTCTTAATTACTGAAAAAGAAGGAAGTATTTATGCAAAATATTTTTGGCAACATACTGGTCTTGGTCTCTCTTCAAGAGCTGCTGCTATAGAACTAGGTCTTGAAGATTGCCCTCCAAAATCTTACGTGAATGAATGTTCTCAAAAAATAAAAAATAGAATTTCTAAATCTACAAAAATTAACTCTAATGATATCCACTTAACTTCATCTGGAATGTCTGCATTGCATACATCATTAGAAATCATATATAAATTATTTCCAGCCAAACCAACACTCCAAATTGGTTTTCCATATGTAGATGTACTTAAATTACCAATGAATATTTTTCATGGAGCCAAGTTAATTACAGAAGAAAATTGCGCAGATATTGAATTAGAAATCAAAATCATAAATCCATCAGCATTAATTATTGAACTACCGAGTAATCCAATGCTCAAATGTGTAAACATTAAAAAAATTTCAAAAATAGCAAAAAAGTTTAATATTCCCTTAATTGTTGACGATACAATTGGTTCAAATTTAAATATTAATTCTCTAGAACATGCAGATATAGTTTTTACTTCACTTACAAAAATTTTTTCAGGTAGTGGTGATATTCTTGCCGGATCATTAATACTAAATCCAAAAAGCAAATGGATTGATCAATTTAGAAATGTATTAAAAGAGATTAATCTTCCAACACTTTCTGATGGAGATACAGTTTATCTAGAGAAAGTTAGTAGAGATGTAAAACAAAGAGTTTTTGAACAAAATAAAGCATGTTTAGAATTAAAAAAAAGATTAGAGACTCATAGTGAGATTAAGAATATTTTCCATCCTGAAAATTGTCCAAATTTTAATTCTTTACTTACTTCTGATGGAGGATACGGCTGCTTATTATCATTTGAATTAAATGGAGGATTGAAAAAAGCCAAGAAATTTTATGATTCTCTACAAGTATCTAAAGGACCAAGTTTAGGTACAAAATTTACTCTAGTTTGTCCTTATGTTTTACTAGCTCATTATGACGAGTTGGATTGGGCTGAAAGTTTTGGTCTACCCTCGCACCTTATTAGAGTATCAGTTGGATTAGAAGACCAAGATCAATTATGGAAAAGCTTTTCTGAAGCACTAAATAATTTCTAAATTCCTAGTATTTACCGTATAGAAACTTATATACTATTTTTCTATATAATAGTTAGTATTAATATATATTTTCTCAATATATAAATGGCAAAAATTTATGAGGACAACAGTTTTGCTATTGGAAACACTCCATTAGTAAAATTAAAATCAGTTACTAAAAACGCGAAAGCTACAGTACTTGCAAAAATTGAAGGTAGAAACCCCGCTTATAGTGTCAAATGTAGGATTGGCGCAAACATGATTTGGGATGCAGAGAAAAGTGGGAAACTTACAAAAGACAAAACTATTGTTGAGCCAACTTCTGGAAATACAGGAATTGCTTTAGCTTTTACTGCTTCAGCAAGAGGTTATAAACTGATCCTTACAATGCCAGAATCCATGTCAATTGAACGAAGAAGGGTTATGGCAGTGTTGGGTGCTGAAATTGTTTTAACAGAGGCATCTAAAGGTATGCCTGGAGCAATAGCTAAGGCTAAAGAAATTGCAGAAAGTAATCCTTCTCAATATTTCATGCCAGGTCAATTTGATAACCCAGCGAACCCTGAAATTCATTTCAAAACTACTGGACCAGAAATCTGGGATGATTGTGATGGAGAAATTGATGTCCTAGTAGCAGGGGTTGGAACTGGCGGCACAATTACAGGAGTTTCAAGATACATTAAGCAAGAGAAGGGCAAGAATATCACTTCTGTAGCTGTTGAACCATCACATAGTCCTGTTATTACACAGACAATGAATGGAGAAGAGGTTAAATCCGGACCACATAAAATTCAAGGAATTGGAGCAGGATTTATTCCTAAGAACCTTGACTTATCAATTGTTGACAAGGTTGAACAAGTAACAAATGACGAATCAATAGAGATGGCTCTTAGATTAGCCAAAGAGGAAGGTCTATTAGTAGGAATATCTTGTGGAGCCGCTGCTGCAGCTGCGGTTAGATTAGCTGAACAAGATGAATATGCTGGAAAGACAATTGTAGTTGTTCTACCTGATTTAGCAGAGAGGTATTTATCATCAATTATGTTTACTGAAGTCCCAAGCGGAATCATTCAAGAACCAGTCAAAGCCTAAATCAATTTTTCTCCAGTAATGAATCTGGTGAAATATACATCGCATCGCCATAAGAGAAGAATCTAAATTTTTCTTTTATGGCTTTTTTATATAGATCTAATAATCTTTCTCTACCAATCATTGCACTTACTAAAAGTAATAATGAACTTTTAGGGAGATGAAAATTAGTTAATAATCCATCAACTACCTTAAATTTATAACCTGGCTTAATTACTAAATCTACGTATTTAGCTATGGGAATAAAGTCATTAATTTCGTGAGAATAACAACTTTCAAGAGCTCTTACGCTAGTTGTACCAATAGCAATTATTTTTCTATCTGTTTTCTTTATTCTTTTTATTTCCTCCACTACTTCCTTATTAACACTTACCCATTCTTTGTGAAGTTTTAAGTTACTTAAATCTTCTTGATCAATTGGTTTGAATGTTCCATAACCCACGTGCAAAGTTATCGGTAAGATTATTACGCCTTTTTTTTTTAGATTGGAAATAAGACTTTTGCTTAAGTGTAAACCAGCTGTTGGTGCAGCAACTGCCCCTGGATTTGTTGCATACTCAGTTTGATAACTTTTCTCATGAAAAGATTCTTCTTCGGAATTTTTTATATAAGGAGGAAGAGGGATTTCCCCGTATTTATCAAGAAGTTCATTCATTGAATTGAGACAAGTTATATTTTCCGGAAATTTAATAAATCTCCCTCCAGTTTCTTCATCAACTCCATCAACAATCAAATTAATATCTTGTGCTAATGGAGATTTTAATTTTAATTTTCTATTTATTTTTAACTTTTTTGCTGGCTTTGCCAAACATAACCAAACACATTCATGGGATCTTTCTAAAACTAATAATTCTACTAATGTCTTATTTTCTAATTCAACCTTTAACCTAGCTTTCATAACTTTAGTATTATTTACAATTACAAGATCCCCTTCTCTAAATTCATCTAAAAGATTCTTGGTAAATTTATTAGTTAAACAGTCTTCTTCTAAAAAACTATTTCTAACTATCATCAATCTTGATTCATGCCTAATTGCAGAAGGTTTACTAGCAATTAATGAAGGATCAAGTAAATAATCATAAGCTTCAAGCTTATAATCTCTTTCTTCATTATTAATTTGAGAAATCAATTAAATTTAGGAGACAAGAGTCTCTGGCTCATCTTCAATTAGGGAAGCCAAGTCTTTTAAGAATGAAGCTCCATCAGCTCCGTAGATCACTCTATGATCAGCTGTTAGATTTACTTGCATTATTTTTTTAACAGATATTGAACCATCACTATTAGCAACAACGGTTGGTTTCGATGATGCTATGGCTAAAATAGCACCGGTACCTGGAGGAAGAATTGCGTCAAATCTATCAACGCCAAACATCCCAAGGTTAGATAAAGTGAAAGTTCCTGTTGAGTATTCATTAGGTTCTAATTGTTTTGATCTTGATCTTTTTACGAGATCTTTCCATTCCCTAGACAATTTAAATAAATCAGTATTGCATGGTTCTTTTAAAACTGGAGTTATTAGTCCACCATCTTCCATCGCAACAGCAACAGCAATATTTATATTTTCTGGATAAGAAATTCCATTTTCTGAAAAACTTGAGTTAACTTGAGGATGTTTCTTTAGTGTCTTTGCAACTGCCTTTACTAGTAAAGCAGTCATAGTAACTCCGTTCTGTTTTACTTTTTTGTAGAAATTTTCTAATTTATCTGTGTTAATGGAATAACCCACCCTAAAACATGGCACATCTAAACTAGATTCCATATTTTTATTTACCGCTTTTTGAAGAGTATTAAATTGAACTGTTTCTCCGGGATTACCAAAACTATTTCCTGAAGTTTCTGGTTTACTTTCAACTCCCAAATTTGCACCAGGTACACTTGCAGGAGAACCACCTTCACCTATCCATGGTATAGAGACTGGTTGGCCATTAGCTTTTAAAATATCATCGGCTTGAATCCTTCCGTGAGGTCCGGATCCATGAACCTTTGCTAAATCAACACCCATTTGAGAGGCAAGTTTTTTAGCTCTTGGAGATGCAATCACCCTCGAAGAAACATTACTCGTAGCAGCATTTATTTGATCGCTACTGAAAGATGGGGCTGCCTTTTCACTCATTAATACAACTTCTTTTTCTTTTTTTTCAACAATTTCACTTTGAACTTCAGGTTTTTCTTCCGTTTTATTGCTTACCAATTCAAGTTGATCCGAACTAGAAACTTCGGGTTGTTTTCCTTTATTTTGTTCTTGAACAGAAGCTATCTCATCCTCATTTTCTACAATAAGACCGATAGTCTCTCCCACTGGTGCAGTGCTGCCAGCGGGCATTAAAACAGCTGCAAGATATCCATCTTGAAAAGATTCAACATCCATATCTGCCTTGTCAGATTCAACAACCAAGACAGATTCACCTCTTTCAACTTTATCTCCTGGATTTTTCAACCATTCCACAATCTTGCCCTCTGTCATAGTAGAGCTCAAGGCAGGCATGAATATTTCGTGAGACATAAGAAAATTGTTATTGCATAAGTTTCAAGGGATTTCTAACAAACTTCCTAAAGTTTTTATGGTTAAGAACCCTTTAAACTCTTGTTTTAATTATACGAAATCATGTTCACAGTGGGAACTCTTAAAACTTAAGAAAGTAATAATTTAAATCGATTAGAATTTATAACTTTTCGAAATTAAGATTTACTTATATTTATCAAAAATACTAAATCTTCTCTTTAATTATTATCTATAGATTGAATAACTCCATCCTTAACCGTAATCGATACTTGCATTTTTTCAATTAGATTGTCTCCCACAGTGACATCACAGAAACTATCCACTTGCCCTTGATCAACAATTTCGTCCATTTTTAATTCGCGAACTTGACTCTGTTGTTGAAGAAGATTTCTTTTTTGTTCTTCAATTTCATTTCGTTTTGCTGCGACTTGTTGTTGCACCTGACTAACCTGTTCTTGAACTCTTGGATCTAGGGGATTAACCGATTGGGATCTAATATTATTTACTATTTGCTGCCCCTCTTGCTCCAGTTGCGATAATTGCTGATCAATGTTTGAAATTGCTTTACTTAATTCTTTTTCAGCATCTTCCTTCCAAGTTGGTGTAACTACAGCTTTAATAGCTATTGAGCGCTTTATAGATATTGAGTTTTTTGTTTCCATAAAAAATTAAATTGCCTTTTCAATATAGATAGAACAAATCAAATTTTCTTACTAAATTTGTTTTCATACATATTTTCTATTTGTAATGAATACTTTTTTTCTATTTCTTTTCTTTTTTGTTTAAGAGTTTGGGTTAATAACCCATTTTCTAGAGTAAAGGCATCAACAAAATAACAATCTAATATTTGTTCTTCTGATCTTGCTCCTAATCGACTTTTAAGCAAATTATTAATTTGTGATTTGAAAAATGTACCAATTTTCTTATTCAGGTTTAATTTTGAAAGGTCTTCTTCCAAAAACTTGCTTTTAACCAATTCGACATTAGGAACTACGAGAGCTGTTAAACATTTCTTATCTTGTCCTACTAATTGAATCTGATTAATAAATTCTGAACTAAGAATTTCAGTCTCCAGGGGATTCGGTTCTATATTTTCACCACTTGATAGCACTATTGTATCCTTGGCTCTTCCGGTTATAAAGAGAGAACCATTTGGTATTAGAAAACCTAAATCACCAGTATCAAACCAACCATCCTTGGATAAAACATCATTTGTAGCTATTTCATTATTAAGATAACCTTTCATTACTTGCGGCCCCTTAACAAGAATTTTCCCGATTTCTCTGAACTTAAGAATCTTTTTTTTATCATCATTCACTATTTTGATTTCAGTAAATGAAAGAGGCTGCCCAGATGATCCTCTAACATTTAATTCTCTTCTCCTACAAGTTAATACTGGACTAGTTTCTGTGAGTCCATATCCCACCAAAACATCTACACCTAAAGATTCAAAAAAAAGATCTACATGTTCTGGCAATGCACCTCCACCATTAATAGGAAATTTCAGTTTTTCTCCGCATAGTTGTCTAAGAATATTCGGCCATAAAAAAATAGTAGACAATTTATGTAAAGGGTATCGGCTAATAACAGAACCCAGTAAGGGGATTTTTGATTTAAAAGTTATTTGATTTATATCTATATTTCTTATCTTTCTAAGACTTCTTTTAAAAACCGAACTATTACTTATCAAAAACTTAATAAGTTTTTGCTTTTTGGAAGGCATTTTTTTCAAAGCCTGAAAAAAACCATCATGTATTGCTTCCCATAGTCTCGGTACAGTGGCCATGACAACAGGTTTTATTTGTGTAATATCATCTTTAAGAAATTTTGGAATTGTATAGTATTGAGAACAACCGCATGAAAAAAAGAAGTATTCAGCACTTCTCTCATAAGAATGCCAGATAGGCAAAACGCTTAATACAGATGTACCTGGCTCTGGATCAGCGATATAGGCTAAATTGATTACTTGATGTAAAAAATTTGCATGAGTCAAAGGAACACCTTTAGGTTTTCCGGTCGTCCCAGAAGTGTAAAGAATGGTAGCGACGTCATCAATTTCTGGATTAAATTTTTCAAGATTATTATTTTGTGAATTTTCTTTTTCTACTGAACTTATGAATGTACTCCAACTTATTAAACTTTCAAATTGTTCATCTTCTAAATTGATTATAAATTTCAGTCTTTTTTTTAATTCTTCTTTGTTGTTTAACTTTAGCCAAATTTCCTTAGATTGAACTATTAGTCCTACTGAATTAGAGTGCCCAATAATATAGTCTAATTCTACTGAAGGAGAATTAATACCTCTCACTGCATTTATAGCTCCTAAACGCATTAAGCCTTGATCCACTGCTAGCCATCTTGGAGAATTTTCAGATATTACAGTAACTACATCCCCCTTTTTTAAACCATAATTTTCGAAAGAAGAAGAGACTTTTGTTATTAAATCAGCCAGCTCAGAATAAGAAAATTTTTCTTTGTATTTCCCTCTTAAATCGCAAACAGCTAAAGTATCACCACATTTAAATTTTAATTTTTCCCAAATTTGATCTATGTGATCAAGGTTCTTAATAAAATCTCTATTTTTGGCAAATATATTTTTTTTTGAAAGAGGTTTGGCTGCAGGCCAATACGCTAAATCACCCATATTAAATTGATTTTGAAATTTTAATTTCTATTTTGATATAAAATCAAAATTAAATTCTTCCTCGATGGTTTTTTTAACAATTCTCTTGACTTCTTGAATATTTAAATTTTTGTTGTAATCAATCATATTTGCCATAAGACAATTTTCTATTCCGCAAGGAACAATCTTATTAAAGTTTTCTAATTCGCAGTCAATATTGATTGAAAATCCATTTATCGTAATCCATCTTTTACAACCAATTCCAATTGATGCGATTTTCTTATTTCCTATCCAAACGCCAGTAAACCCTTTTCTAGAGTGACAATCTATATTAAAAGCACCAAGGATTTTTATAATAATATCTTCAATTTTTCTTAAGTACCAATTTAAATCTTTATTAAAATTTTTCAAATCTAAAACCAAATACGTTACTAATTGTCCTGGCATATGACAAGTTACCTCACCACCTCTATCAATCTTAAAAACATCATATTTAGCATCATTTAGAGAAAATAATAAATTATCGTAATTAGATCCTCTCCCCAATGTATAACAGAGTTGATGCTCCCCTATCCAAATAAAATCAGGGTTAGAATTATCTAAAATCAATGCCTCCTGATATTCTTTTTGTAATTTATAAACATCATTAAAAGAAGAAATATTATCAGGTTGTTTAATTATTGCTGTTCTATTATCCATATTTAAGTAGATTTAGAAAGTAAGTAAATATTTTTAGATTTGTTATGAAAATTTTAATCCATGGAAAGAATCTTGAGCTCACTGGAGCATTAAAAGAATATACTGAGGCAAAGATAGAAAAAGCAACACATCACTATAAGGATATCGTTAAAGAAGCTGACATACACCTTTCAATTGAAAAGAATCCAAGAGTCTCCTTCCAAACTGCAGAAGTTACTATTTTTGCAAATGGTACCGTAATTAGAGCTGAAGAAAAAACTGAAAATCTATACTCAAGCATTGATTTAGTTTCAAATAAACTTTGTAGAAAATTACGCAAATACAAAGAAAGAAACAATAAAACAATTCATAATAAACAATTTAAAAATAAAGATTCTTTACCAATTGAAAGTATGGAATCAAATTTTTTAGATAAAACTTTTTTTAAAGAAGGAACTGAAGCAAGTCTGCCTGAGCCATCTATAAAAAATAAATACTTTGAAATGACCCCAATTTCATCAGACGAAGCAAGAAAACAATTAGATCTAATTGATCATGATTTTTATGTTTTTCGAAACAAGAAAAATAATGAACTTCAAGTTATATATAAAAGGAATCATGGAGGTTATGGATTGATTCAATCTAAATAAGTTTTAAATGCCCAATATTGAATATGAATTAAACGAGAAAATTCATGCGATTATTATTAACCCCTATTTATCATGGGAAGATTTCTGTGTGAATTGCGATTTAATAAGAAAATACAATATCAAAAATATTTCTACTTCACTAAATTATTTAACTGATCTTAAAAACTGTTTGGGTAATTACAGTGCGGATATAAACGCACTTATTTCTTACCCTTTAGCAGATTTACCAGTTTCATTTATAGAAGAATTAATTTGTTTTGCAAAAGATAAGGGTGCAAAAGGGATTGAATATATCCCAAACTTTATCAATTTATCCAAAAGAAATTTAGAAACTTTCGCTGCTGAAATTGAGCAAGTTAAATTATCTGGATTACCAGTTTCAATAATCATAAATAAATCAAAACTCCAAGAAGAAGTTTTTATTAATGCGATAGAAATATGTTTGGAATTAGGAATAAAAAATTTTCAATTCGGGGATGGGTTTGGATCTCCTCTTAGATCTAATGATGTCCCCGAAATACTAAAAATAACAGGCTCACAAAATCAAATCAAAGTTGTTGGTGGCATAAAAAAACTGACGCAAGTAATTGATTTGTTTGATAATGGAATAAGTTGCGTTGGAACTTCCAATTTTTATGAAATTTTTGAAGAAGTAAACGTTATTTAAATGTCTGGTTCTGGTGAGTGCAGACTAAAAGGTCTCTGTATTAAGGCTTCTCCATTAGGCGAGAATGATAGATTAATAACTATCCTTACAGATGAGCAAGGGATTGTTAGATTAGCTGTGCCTGGTGCTAGGCGTCCCAAAAGTAGTCTTGCCGCAGCTACTCCTTTAACATATTTAAGTCTACAGATTTTTGGGAAAAGAAATCTTAAATCTGTACGTCAGATTAAAATATTAAAAAGCTATTCTGGTCTAGGAAAAAATATTGAATGCCTTGCAGCCGCACAAGCAATAACTGAATTAACATTTTTGTTGGTAGGTAATAATGATAAGCAACAAGACTATTTATCTTGCGTTCTTGCACATCTTGATAGGATTTATTTGTATAAAGAGTCTCAAGAAGAAGATATTAAAATGCTCTCAATGAGTATTCAATCTTTAATGCATCTTTTAGCCATCGGGGGTTTAAATTTACCAATTCATCATTGTTGTAAAACTGGAGAACCTATTATTCCACCTTTAGGAAATTGGGAATGGGGTTGTTACTATTTGCCAAGTGAAGGGTTTTCCTCCATAGAAGATCCTCGAAGTAATCTAAAAATAAATGCATCTGAAGTTGCTCTATTACAGAGACTTCTTTTCCCCGAATTACCAATAAAATCTAATGGAGAGTTGTTGGGTCCAAAGAAAGTCTGGCTTAAAATATTATTTATTATTGAAACTTGGATCTCTACTCAACTAGAGAAAGATTTATCTTCACTAAAAATGTTGAGAGAAATATATAGTTAACATTTTCATAAACTATTAATAAATTTTAAAATTATGATCTAGGGTACTCTTACTGTTAATTTAATAAATAGTTAATTCAATCAATGTGGTTCATATTGCCTGGTTAGGTAAGAAATCTCCCTTTTGTGGAAATGTAACTTATGGTAATACAACTACAGAGAAATTAAAGGCGAGAGATCATAAAATTAGTTTCATTCATTTTGACAATCCTTCTAGTTCAAATTCATCAAAACCATTATTTCTGGCAAATGATCCTGATGTAAGTCTTCCATATTTAATTAAGTCCCAAGTTTATACAATACCGTCACCAAGAGCAGAAAAAGAGCTAAGGCTATCTTTGGAAAGATTAAAGCCTGATTTAGTACATGCAAGCTTAACTTTATCTCCTTTAGACTTTAGGCTTCCAGAGATTTGTGATGAAATTAATCTTCCACTCATTGGAACATTTCACCCCCCATTTGATGCAAAAAATAGAAATTTAACCGCTAGCACTCAACAGTTAACATATCAACTTTATGCTCCCTCTTTATCAAAGTTCGATAAAATAATCATTTTTTCCGAACTTCAAAAAAATGTTCTTTATAAATTAGGAGTACCTAAAGAAAAACAAATAATTATTCCAAACGGTGTTGATGAGAATATTTGGAAACCCTTTTGCGAAAAAAACCAAAAATATGATCAGGTAAAAAATAAACTTGGAAATGAAAGAATCTTTTTATATATGGGTAGGATTGCCAATGAGAAAAATATCGAGGCACTTTTACGTTCTTGGCGCCAAACAAAAACTCAAAATTGCAAATTAGTTATTGTTGGAGATGGACCAATAAAGCCAACACTTGAAAATAGTTTTTCTAACCTTGGTAGTGAGAAATTAATTTGGTGGGGTGCTGAATTAGATTTAGAAACTAGGGTGGCAATAATGCAAATAGCAGAGGTATTTTTCTTACCAAGCTTAGTAGAGGGTTTGTCATTATCACTTTTAGAAGCAATGTCTACTGGTACTGCATGTGTAGCGACAGATGCTGGTGCTGATGGTGAAGTTTTAGATAAAGGAGCAGGGATAGTAATTTCAACTGATAATGTGGCTGCACAATTAAAAACTATAATCCCAATTCTTGTGGAACATCCTTCATTTACAAAAAATCTTGGAGAAAAAGCTAGAGAACGTATACTTGAGAGATACACAATTGCTAAAAATATAAATTCACTTGAAAAAGTTTATATTAACTTAAAAGATAATTGAAAAAAAACTAACGAAACTCTTTACTTCGATTACTAGCTGAAACTATTGATTCTATTAATGCTGACCTTACACTCTTTTTTTCTAAAACCCTTAAAGCAGAGATAGTTGTTCCACCTGGAGAGGTTACTAAATTTTTAAGCTCAGAAGTAGTAAGTTTATTTTCCTTGATTAGACAAATAGTCCCTAGTATCATTTCCATAACAAGTTCCTCTGAAATTATTTTTGGTAATCCCCCACTTAATCCTCCATCACTTAATGCTTCTATAATTAAAGCAATAATTGCAGGACCTGATGAAGTTAAAGCTAAAAATATATCAAGGTAATCTTCAGTAAATTCATAAATTTTACTAGTATTTTCAAATAATTTTTTTGTAAATTGTTTCTGATCTTCTGTAATTTCTTCTCCCCAAGAAATCCCTGTTAAACCTTTTCCAATAGTTATTGGAATATTTGTAACCACCCTCACGCATTTATGATTAGGAAACTTTTGAGTAAGTCTATTTATTGAAACCCCGGCAAGAATTGAAACTATTAAATTGTCCTTATCTTTTATATAATGGGCCTCACTTATCTCATTCAATTGTTGGGGTTTTATCGAAAGAAGTTTATACTTACAATCCCAAATTATTTTTGACTCTTTAGAACCTGATCTATAAACATTTATATTATGTTTATAATTTTTTTTTATTTTTTCTAAACTTTTTTCTGTTTTTAAAACACAAAAAACATTCTCTGGCTGAATTAATTTATTATCTAATAGAGGGGTAACTATAGCACTTGCAATATTTCCAAAACCAATAATCGCAATTTTATCTGTCACAGATTATTCATGAATAAGCACTTAATTTAGAATTGCCCCATGCTGGCTCAGGAGTAGTATTTTTGCCCATACTATATTGTGAAGTATTTTCTGTAGACACAGAAGAAGGAGAAGCTTCTTCTGAGGAAGAACTAGTTACATTTACACAACTTGGAGCAAAAAGAAAAATACTTTCACCGACTCTCTCTTGATGTCCATCAATTGCATATGTGCCCCCAGCAATAAAATCAACCGCTCTTTGAGCTTGATCAGGATCCATCATAGTTAAATTGAGAATTACAGTTTTTCTCTCTCTTAATGCTTGTATAGCTTGAGGCATCTCATCAAAACTTCTCGGTTCCATTAAGCTTACTTCTGAGGATGAATTTGAGATTCCAGGCATGCCAACTACTTTTGATGATCTGTTGTTATTCATAAAATCGAATGGATTTGAATTTGCAAGGGCATTTGGATTCTTTGGATTTTGTTTGAAATTATTAATATCATTTAATTCATCCTCTGAAGGATAATCCAACCCATCAAAATCATCCTCGAGATACTCATCCCCTGCAACAACTGCCTTTAATCTAGAAATAAGTGACACCTTTTAAATCCTCTTGAAATTGATTACTAAGGTTTAAGAACCTTGAGTAATAGATTCATTTTTTAAATGAATAAACTACCTATACTTAAATAACGTTAGTTGAACTTTACTGCAAGTTTATATATAAGATTTTTATAAAAAAATAACTAATTAGGATCTGCCTCCAAAAATCAATGATCCTAATCTTAACCACGTTGATCCAGCGTCAATAGCTTCCTCCCAATCACCTGACATCCCCATGGAACAATCTGGTAGTTGCAGAGAATCTGCGAGAGCACGACATTTTTTGAACAATCCTGAATTTTCTTTAGAGCTAAGTCCTTTAGGATTGATAGTCATCAAACCGGTTAATGAAATATTTTTCAACTCTTGAATTTCTCTCCATTTCAAAATTAAAAATTCAGGATTAAAGCCTCCTTTAGTAGGGTCATCACTCAACTTAACCTGCAACATTATTAATGGATTTTTCTTCTCTTCAAGGGAAATATTAGAAATCTTTTGCAACTTTTCAAATGAATCTACTGAATGAATATATTTAAAATTTTGAACTATTTTTCTTATTTTATTACTTTGTATTCTTCCAATAAAGTGCCAATTTATTTGTTTAAGATCTTTTAAGGTTAATTGTTTTTCAAAGGCCTCTTGAACCTTACTTTCACCAAAATCGTTCTGACCTATATTTTGAATAGTCTTGATTTCTTGACTTTTAAATCCTTTACTTACCGCAAGAATATTTACATTTGATGGTACTTTATTTTTTATTTTTAAATAATTTTCAGGATTCACCTTTTATAAGAAAGTTTGCGTAAATAAATTCTCCCATTTAGATAGTTCTTCAGATCCTTTTCTTCTAGCTTTTTGAAGGTTTAATTCGGCCTGATTACGAGCATCTAAATAAGGTATAACCTCAAAAAAAACTTCTCTCTGTCGAACTTCTACCATGAAAAACATTTTTTGAGCGTATAAAGTCGCATAAATATCTCTCCCATCATTTCCAGGAGAAACTTGGTACAACATGCCAAATGTTGGATGGTTTAAATAACGCTCAGAACTCAAACCTAAAATATTGTGTTATTTATAATGCACCATACAGTTTTCTAAGAAAAATTGCTATGCAAATAAAACAAATCGATAATGTATTAACAATTACATTGAGAGATTTTGAAGGATAAAGAGTTCTAAATCTGTTGGTTTTTATGATAATTTTTTTCTTTGAGAGTAATGATTCTGCTCCATGATCAATTCTCAGAAATATATTTTGAAATAACCTTTCCACGAAGATTAATAAAACATTAAAGGATTTCTTTAGTCCTAAATTTCGAAAATTTATTGATCTAACTGACACTGATTTAATGATATTTTGAAGTTCTTCCTGCACTAGAGGAATAAAACGTAATGCAATTAACAACTGAAAAAGCCACTTACTAGTTGGCAATCCAATCTTTCTTAATGGATACATAAACCAACTTAATCCCCATACAATGTCTTCCTGCAATGTGGTTAAAAGCATCAAATTAACACTATGAATAACGGTAAATATCAAAGTAGAAGTTTTTATTCCTAGTTCAAAAGCTTTTCTTGATAAGTTGTAGGGACCAAAATTAATAAACCATATCTTCTGCGAAGGAATTTGCAAAATATTCCATTCTTTTTGGCTTTCCAGTACTACTTGCAACTCATTGGGATTTCTTAAGTAGCCATCGAGAGATTGAATATCAGACGAGGCCAGTATTGATATACATCCAATTAATAGTGACAAACATGAGAGGAAAAATAGTGATCGCCACCATACTCTTGATGGCAATAAACTTAAAAAAGTAATTAATAGCAAAAAACCAACTAAACTCAATCTCCATATTGGACCTGCCCAAATTGGAGTGATTAAAAATATCATTACCATAATTATTTTTAATCTACTATCTATAATTCTCAGCCAACTTCTATTACCATGAACGTATTGACCAACAGAAAATTTAGTAAGCAAATTCATTAATCTTTTTGAATTAACTCAATATTTTCTCTTTCGACTTCTTTATTTAAGGCTCTTTGCTGTTTTCCTCTCCAAAGTAAAATGAGTGGTGTGCCTTCAAAGCCTAAATTTACTCTAATTTGTTTTTCAATATATCTTCTATAAGTTATTCCAAATAATTTAGGGTCATTTACAAAAAGAGTAAAAGTGGGAGGTTTGTTCTTTACTTGAGTACCGTAATAAAGCCTACCTTGCTTGCCGCTTCTTTTCGTTGGAGGACTTTTCCAACTGATTGATTCTTTAAGTACTTCATTAACTACAGATGTTGTGACTCTTCTTCTATGTTGATTTACAGCTTTAAGAGCATGCTCAAAAATATTATCAACTCTTTGACCAGTTAGGGCAGATATAAAAATCATTTTTGACCAATCTAAAAAATAAAGTTTAGATCTAAGTTCTTTTTCTACTTGATAAATTGTTGAACTATTTTTTTCAACAAGATCCCATTTATTAACAACAATTATGCAAGCTCTGCCTTGTTCTTCTATGCGTCCAGCCAGCTTCTGGTCTTGATCAGTTACTCCATCTATAGCATCTATAACTAAAACACAAACATCACTTCTATCTATTGATTTAAAAGCCCTATTAATACCAAAGAATTCAGTGCCATATTTAACATTTTTCTTTCTTCTTATCCCTGCAGTATCAATAATTATCCAATGATTATCACCTTTTTTTATAAGCGTATCTATTGAATCAGTTGTCGTGCCACTAATATCACTAACTATTGCTCTTTTCTCTCCACAGATTGAATTTAACAAACTAGATTTACCAACATTAGGCCTTCCAATAATTGACATCATTATCTTTTCTTTATCATCCTGGATATTATTTTCAGGTAGTTCGCCAATAACGAGATCTAAAAGATCTCCAGTACCTGAACCATGAATAGCCGAAACAGGATTGGGTTCGCCCAATCCTAATTTCCAGAACTCCGAAGCTAGGGATATTCCTAGAGTAGTCGATTCGCATTTATTAACAGCAACAATTGTTTTACAGCTTGAGTTTCTTAACCATTTTGCTATTGTTAAATCACCATCAGTAACTCCTTGATTCCCATCTACCACCAATAACGCTAGTGAAGCCTCTTCTAGAGCCAAGAAAACTTGTGTCCTTATCTCTGGGAGAAATTCACTATCATCATCAAACACTAAACCTCCAGTATCAACTATTTGAAATTCCTTCCCTCCCCATGAAGCATTTTGATAAGTTCTATCTCTTGTAACACCAGGTTTATCAAATACTATTGCATCATTACTTTGGCAAAGACGATTAACTAGGGTAGATTTCCCAACATTAGGTCTTCCGATAATTGCTATTGTAGGAAGAATCAATTCTTTCTCCAAAGAAAGTAGTATCCATTACAACTATACCTTTAATATAATCATTTACCTTATACAAAAAACTTATTTGATTTCTGGATCGCCAAAATGTCCTTTAACTGGATTAACAGGTGGTGAACTAGGACTCGGCATTAATACATTATCTTTTGAAAAACAATCATTTTCATTCGCCCAATAAATCAACCAATTTACTGCCGTCGCTCTTCTAGTTCTTCGTGGATAGAGTTCATTAATCTTATAACCTTTAAAATTAAGAAAATTTTTCAATCCCTGTTTATAGTCTTTTGGAATTGATCGAGTCAAATGTACTGAAGCTGGTCGCTCTGAAATTATTTGAGGAGCTTTTTCAAATTTTTCTGACCAATAAGAAGGAGTTAATGCGCTAAAGCCCCAATCATTTATAGATAGTTCTTTAGTATAAAAAAGTCTTTCCCAAACTAATTCACAAACAAATACATCACTAACCTTATCTTCAAGAATAAGAAATAATAGTTTTTTACATATTGGCCATGTAAATTGATTTTCTACGAATTTTTCTTTTTTAAGCATTAATCGAACCTTATCAAAATCAAAGAAAAATAAGGCATAAATTCCTTTTTATATAGTGATGCATATTGAATAATTTGATCAGGCATCCCAACACTTAAAGCTATTAATGTTTTATTGATGATATCCTCTTTTTTTAAAATTTTTCTGACTAAATTCCATCTTTTGCCAACTTTCATAATTGCCAATACCGTTTTATTTGCCTTACTTTCCCTAATTAGGGTTGTTAATTCTGATTCTGAAGAAGGGCATTCTTTGATGATCAATGTCTCGCCTTTTTTTACCAAATCAAAATCATTCAAAGCTGCTGCTGCTGAAATAGAGGAAATACCAGGTATTGTTTTGGTAATAATTTCAGCATGATTATTTTTTATTAAGCTCAAAATATTAGAAGAACTTGCAAATAGTGAAGTATCTCCAAGACAAAGTAAAACAACTGATTCGCCATTTTGTATAAATTTCGCAATTTTTTCTACAGCATTAGACCATATTTCATCAGGATCAAAATCCTTCCTAGCCATAGGAAAAATGATAGGGATATTTTTTTTAAATTTGGTGTATTTCTTGACTATTTCAGCAGCGAAACTCTTTTTATTATCATCTGATATTGGGAAAACTATTACTTTAGCTTTTTTTATTGCATCAACAGCAGCAATTGTTAAAAGCGATGGATCTCCAGGTCCTACACCAACGATGGTGAATGTTGGTAACTCAGTTTTATATCGATTAAGTAAACTTAAGAATTTGTTTATTATCATTTTTATTTTATTAACTTTAGCTATGTACCCTTGGCAATACAAAAGTTTCAGCTAGTATTGATGACTCAATTTCAGACAATTCCTCTAACCTTTTAAAAGTTTGATTTTTAGAGAATTTAGACTGCGCTAGTTTCCAGTAAACTCCAAAATGTCTCGCCTCACTCTCAAGCAGAGACTCATAAAGAGATTTAAACGATTTATCTTCAGAATTCAGCGCAAGCAAGCTTAATCTTTCATGACTTCTTGCTTCAATAAGTCCTGCTATTAAGAAACTATCAAGCATTCTATTAGGCTCTTCCTTTCTTATATTCTTGGACAATTGAGCTCCATATGGAGGCGGTTTTAAGGACTCAAGAGAATGTCCAAGATCCTTTAAAAAATAAAGTATTTTTTCAAAATGTTCTAATTCCTCTCTCGCTATTGGACTTAGAACTTCTGCCAGATTTGGTTCTGATGGATATCTAAACATCAATTGAATTGCTACTCCTGCTGCTTTTCTTTCACAATGAGCATGGTCAATAAGAATATCTATTGGATTAGATAATGCGAGTTTGATCCAATCATCTGAGGTGAATGACGATAAATATTTAATGTGAGAAGTGGGCCTTTTAAAATCGACTAGCATTTAATCTTTACTACTTAAATATCCAATGATTCCCTCAAGAGCTAAGGAATAACTTGATATGCCGAATCCACTAATAATTCCTATAGCTTTATCTGTAAGAAAAGATTCTTTACGAAAATCTTCTCTTCTAAAAATATTTGAAATATGTAACTCAACAAAAGGAATTTTTGATCCAATTAAAGCGTCACGAATAGAAATCGAGGTATGAGTAAAAGCGCCAGCATTTATAAGAATACCTTGGAAACTTTTTACAGAATCCTGAATTTTATCTACTATTTCTCCTTCGTGATTACTTTGAAAACATTCAAGATTGATACTTTTTTCTTTAGCAACTTTAGTTAAATCTTCTTCTATGTCACCCAATGTTTTATTTCCATAAATTTCAGGTTCTCTGGTTCCCAAAAGATTTAGATTCGGTCCATTTATCAATAAGATATTCATCATCAATAAAGTCTTTTCTATTAAATGCTATCTAGAAAGAAACAAAAAAACCAAAACATTTTCACACAAAGTGACCATTAACTGATAAGTTCAAATAGTGTGGGTCGGTGCCCGAGTGGTTAAAGGGGGCGGACTGTAAATCCGCTGGCTCTGCCTACGTTGGTTCAAATCCAACCCGGCCCACTTTAAAATTGCCCTTGTAGCTCAGCGGTAGAGCACTCCCTTGGTAAGGGAGAGGTCTCGGGTTCAAGTCCCGACGAGGGCATGGCCCTAAACCCTTCTACCGAACAGCTTTTAAAGAATACAAAAAAGAATAAATTAAAATTAATAATTGGTGAAAAATTGGGCATTAAAAATATTTGTTCTTGGAAAAGAAAACTATTAAAAAAAATAAGTAAGACAGATT
Organism: uncultured Synechococcaceae cyanobacterium; assembly: GCA_902537275.1. Classification (GTDB taxonomy): domain Bacteria; phylum Cyanobacteriota; class Cyanobacteriia; order PCC-6307; family Cyanobiaceae; genus Prochlorococcus_A. The sequence goes on along the minus strand of CACBAW010000002.1, from coordinate 15,800 downwards.
TAAAAAATTATGATCAAAAATTAGCATCAAAATATATTAAATTAGGAGAACCTATTGTTAGGTTTAAAATAAATGATTTTCGACCATATCCATTTTCCAAATATTTAATTATGGCACTATCTTCATACCGGATGCACAGAATTTATCTTGCAGCGACCATGAATTATGGTCTAGGTTCTGATGATCCAGAAGAGTTGGCATACTACAACAAAATCAGAAAAGAAATGGATGATATGAAAAAAGAACCAGTTAAAAAAGGGATACCCCTTAATTGGGATACCCCTGAAAGAATGGATAAATGAATCTTAATACTTTTTTATTAATTGATGGCAGTCTGATGCTTATTGGTCTGCCTTTTTTGATGATTCTTAAAGGCAAAAAGAAGAATCCCTAGGTTACTTCTTAACAGCAAAAGTTACTCCCATAACCGCAGTGATGTCTTTCTTGATGGTGCTAGTATCATAAGAACCCCAGCTGCTTACCTTCGTGGAATTCGGAACAGTTATCTGAAAAACTCCAGTATTTACTCTCTTTAAACCACCTACTTCAGAGCCTGCCTCTAGAGCGATAGCTTCAGCCCTGATTCTTGCATCCTTCGCAGCCTTGGCAAGCATGTCTACTCTTTTATCAGCAAGCTTTGAATAGGTGAATTCAGGACGGCTTGGTTTCACCCTTACTCCTTTCCCAAGCAATTCTGTTATCTGACTATGAGTCTTCTGGATCTTATAAACATCCCTACTTTCAATCTCAATATTCTGATAAGTAATCCATTCAGTTCTAATGATTTCATTAGTCTTGGGATTCCTGGTTTTATATTCACTGATACTCGCAGGTCCAAGGTAAACATCCTGCTTTACACCATCCTCAATTCCATTGGCTTTAAGGAATTCCATTGTCTTATTAATGGACTGCTTATGCTTGGTAAATGAGTCAATCTGGGTTTTACCTGAGGTCTTTACCTGTACTGACCATTTTGCAATATCACTCTCGAAACTTTCAGTACTTGCACCGGTAACAGTGATAGTATTCTCAACGGTTCTGAACCCTCTTACAAGGACCGTGGAGGCACCTATAAATCCTCCGAGAGATAAGACAGCCATTGCGAAAACAAGTGGCGGGGTGCGGCGTATAACACCCAGAGAATCGCTTGGCAGCGACCTGAGTCTCTTAATAATTTTCATTGTCTATCAGTATGTGTGTAGGAGCTTTTTAACAGCTGAACCGAAAGAAAAATATTAGAAAATCCCTGACTTTTATTCCTTCAGTTCTATATGGCCATCAATGGAAACATCTTATGTTGATGCTTCCCTTTTGGAGTCGGTTACTTATATTGCCAAATGAAATAACAGTCCGCAAGAAGTATTTTTGTATTATTAATTTACTCAAAATATAAATACTTTAACCATATTCAAATTCAATTGTTGATCCTTTATCCGTATAAGGGGGTTCCTCAAACCGTACATATTTATTAGTCGGATAGGTTGCCTGACTAGTTAGAACATGGTTGTAGTCGTCATGAGCAAATGTCTACCAAATCCACTCTAAAAGAAGATCATCAATCTGAGATTGAAGAAAGATCAGAAGAAGAACTTCTTGAGGAAGAAATCAGGAATCAGCAAACATTGGATAGCTTTGTTGAATCTGATAAGAACTGGAGCTGATCAAAACTTATTTATTTGGAGAAAGTTATGAACTTAAAAAGATCACCATTCTCAATCTTGAATAAAGAGACTAGAGAAATTGACTATATCAAAGGAGTTTACAAGAGAAAAATTCAAGCTGAAATTGAATCCTATAAAGATCCCGAAGATGAAGATAAGAGAGATACAATTCAAGCTCAAGATATATTGATGTTTGATAGGATCTCAATTTAGTTATTCTTTTTTTTCTTCTTTACCTTTTCATAAACCTCATCAGTCTTCTGTTCAATATTATCCAGCTTATTTGATAGTCCCTTTAATCTTTCTGCTTTACCTTCTTTAACGACATTATCTTTTAACTCAATAATTTTAACTGGCCCTCCTTTAACTACAGTATCTTTTGTCACTTCAGTTTTAATTCCAAACTTACCTTTTATAAAATTGGCTATAAAAATAAGAATAGGTACATGGGCTAGGCCACCTATTACTATTCTTGTTTCTGAATAAGCCATTAATAGTTAAAAGTTCTGAGATATTTAAGCATAAATTTAATTTCTATATTCGTTTTATTAAGCCAATAAATATTAGTAATCATTTCTTGATTCGTAGATCAAAAATCTTGCTATTAATTAAGTAGAGACTTTTTTTAAAATGCCATTAGACGTATTTCTAATGAACATGTGTGTTGTAGTTATAGCATTGCTTATCAGAAGAGAAATCAAACTTAAGAAGGCGAGATAAATTATGAAAACACAAATTTTAAAAGAGCATTACATTCCAAATATCCATGCTATTACTATTTTGCTAATGCTTCTTCTATGTCTATGGTTACCTCTAGCACTCAGATTCTTATTAATAATTTAGTCGAATTAAATAGTTAATACTCTTATCCTTAAACTCTGCTATATCCTAATTTTGTTTTAAAGATCTTATATGGAACTCCTGTTCCGTTCATGGCTTCAATAACTTTATCTCCCACAGTTCCGTAAAATTCAACAGAAAAATCAGTTCCCAGTTCAGCATGAGCCTCAAGATAAACACCTACTGCTGGATTAGCTAAATGAGCTAGTAATGCATCATCATTTTTATAAACTTCTGACCATACGAAACCAAGTGGATCATCAGGATCTTGATCAAAAGTATGATGTAGCATTCCAGGCTCATCAGCTTCAACAGCTTTATCAGTCTTATCTGCAATTTCTAAGTATTCTGCAACCTTATCTTCCTTAACTTTAAGTTTTGCAATAAGCATAAATGGAGTATCTGATCCAAAACTAGACATAAAAAAAAGACTCTTTCGAGCCTGGATGATGGGGATTTCCATCATGACAAATTAATTAGAAACAAACAACTCCATCAATAGTTAATTTTTATTACTTACAAACACCATATGTAGTGCTAGGATTTTAAGAAAGGCCGGGTGATGGGGATTATCTAGCTTTTTGATTGGGGCGAAGCTAACGCCCTTTTTTTAATGGGTATAACTTTTTAATAGCTTCTTTTTGTTCTTGTTTTTTTATTTCTTCAGCATCATAAACAGGACAAGTATTCTGATTAAGTGATGAGAAAAAAGCACTTTTTTTAAAACGTTTGAATATTGGGGTCAGTAGTAAACGTTTCACTTTTTATATTTTCTAAATTGCTCAAACATACTTAAATACTGCAGAGGAAAAACTCTGGTTAAATTTTCTATTTTATCTTCATCTAATACAACACCCTCTGGTAATTTTTTAATTAACTTTGGAATAGCTTTTTTTGTTTCCTCTCTGCAGAAATTAATTCTATAAGTCGCTTCTTTTTTTATATTCGTTTTAATTAATCCATCTTTTTCAAGCATTGATTTTAAATCAAGATTATTTCCTTTCAAAAGAGCTATTAAAACAGTATCTGAAATTTTTAAAGCTTCCGCAGGTTCTTTATCTTTGTTTATTCCAAATATCCAGGTACAGGCACCAACTCCTAATGCTCTTGCAATACAATCGTCATTTCCAATTTCATCACAAGGTAATCTAAAAGACTCTTCAATTTTTTTTAGATCATAACCATTCTCACCTTCTGGAAAACCAGCTTGAGCAGAAAAAGGAAATAAAAATAATATTACAGGAAGAATTAAGCTTTTCACTTAAAAATAACTGGATATAACCGTTGAATCGTAAATATGACCTGCACTCTCAATTAATGGTTTCACTGCTGGATCTTCAAACATAGCTACTGATTTACCTTCTTGACCCTGCTCAATAAGAATTACACTTGTTGGATCATCTTTCTTTACACCTTTGTATAAGCAAATAATTCCGCGCTCTTTATTCATTTGTATATTTTCTTGGCTGTCATAAACTGCAGCCCATTCTTCAAATGGGACGCTAATTTTGAAAGTGAAAACCGTAGTCTCAAGGGACATAATCAAAAGGGGCTAAATGATTACTATTGTAGATCGACTGTCAATTATCAAGAAAAAACTGGGGGGTAAGGTGTTTGTCCATTCATTAATGATGTGTCAATTGGTTTACAGATATTCATCAATGCATCTTGTCCGAAACCTGGTCCAGATGGACCGTCTATAAACTCCTGAAACTCTTCAGCTGAAATACCCTCTTTTACTTCCCAAAAACAATATACAGGACCAGTTTTAGTTACTGCATTTGCAGAATGGTTAAAAAATCCTTTTTCTTTATTAGCTGCTACCGCATCATCCCATCCACCACCTGGTGACATTGCCGCATAAGCTGTTTCCCACCATTTTTCAGCTTTTCCTACCTTAAATTCATGATGAACAATATAAAAAGTTGATGCCATAAAAATAATCTTTGAGCTAATAATAAAGTTACTTGATATAAGGAAAGGGAAGATTAATTTATTTTGAATTCCTAAATAAAAATGGGGCTAAAAGCCCCTAGCGATCGACTGTCAATATATACAATCTAAATCAAAATCCAGATATTGCTTCATAGAAATCAGCGTCTGGCAGGATTTCCTTCAAGGGTTCGATCTCCTTGGCAGGGCCTTGGACCTGCACAGTAATATCTGACACTTCAAAAAGCTTAGGAATCATATGTCCCATATTTTTGAGATGAAATAAAGCAGCGGCGCCATCTTTATATGCCTCTCTTACATAAGCCTTATCTGACCCGCATGTAGTGATATTAAAAAAAAGGCAGTCTGGTTCATTAGCTTTTGTTAGTGCCAAAATTTCTTCTAAAAGATCTATGCACTGGTCCATCTTCCCATCCTTGATTGTGAAGTGGGGATGGATAGAAACCATGGATGTATCGAGAGACATGAATTTATAGATATTTCTCCTATATTTTTAGCAACTAATCTTGATAAACAAGTTAAAAATATAGATTATCTAAAAATTAAGAATTTTAATTTGGTATAGCATGTACCGTTTATACGTTTTTTGAAAGCTATTAATTGGATATGAGTTATTTTGCTGAACCTAACCATATTGAATATGATGCATGGTTCGATGAAAACATCGACCCAGTGGATCTTGTAAATTACTCAGATGAAAAGGAGTTCAGTGATTCGGTACACATTAAGTTCCATAAGATGTCCACTAGAAATTTAACGATTGGTTCTTCTGATAATTTTCACTGGTAAGTTAAAGATTTTTCACTCCATAAATATTTATGAATCTTACGCAGAATATGTTCCATCACTTTCTCTTCTTGCCTTAGCTAATACAATTTCATCTACAACTTTTTCAATCATATAAGCACTTTTTTTACCAAAACATTTTTCTTTTTTAATACTCTCAAAATCATTTGGGATTAAATCATTATGTTCACAACAGTCGCATTTAATATCAACTTTCTTACCTCTGAAAACCTCTAAAGCTCTTGAAAAAATCCATTGCTGAACTGAAATACTTTCCCAACTATCAAAATTCGACCATTCATCAAAATCCTTATTAAGGATGCCTTTTAATCCATCAGCCTGATTTACATATACTAAATATGAATCTTTTCTTGGTTCATCATTAATACCAATTGTTTTGATAGAATTTTGATTCATTAAAATATAGATTGATTAAGTAGTCCTATAAATCTAGAGGATAATTTCAAAAATATAAACAAAAAAATGTCTCAAATAAGATCATTAATTGCTTTATCTAATCTAGAAGTATGATTTGAATTTCTGAGCAATTCAAAATCCTTAAAATCAAAGCCCGGGCCAACACAACAACTCACTAAAGTAAATTCGCCTGTACTTTTTGCAGCTTGCCAATATCCAGATGGGATCATTTCTACTGGATTATTGAAATCTAAAATTATATTTTTTATTAACTTATTATCATTATCTAGGCACCATAAATTAAGAGGATCGCCCCTTAGATAAATCCAAATTTCGTCTGCATTTTTTACTCTATGCCAAGCACTTTTTGCATCTCTATCCAAAAGATAATAAATTCCGGTAATAAAGTTTCTAATTTGGCCATCTTCCCTTATTAGAGAATTCTCACTCCTTACTATCTCTCTAAACCATCCACCTTCAGGATGAGGAGATAAATTGAATTGTTTAATTATTTCTATGTTTTTTTTATTAGGATTCACATCACAAAAATATCCTTTAAATTTCTCTTAAAGTTAAAAGTTAACTGAAATAAATCAAAAATAACTATATTTTAAAAATTAAGCACAAATAACTGATAAATCTACGAAATTTTTATTTTCATCTGCTAGTTCAGTAATGATTCTATTGAGCCATTCAGAGGTCGTTTCACAATAGCCTACATTTAAAATAGTTTTTTGCTTTGCTGTTTCTTCTTTATTCATGGTAAAAGTATTTTTATATAAATTAGTCTTTAATTAAATCTATGTGAATAAGTCTTAATTACTATCTATTTTAAAAAGTTGTATTTAATACATATTTAAGAACTGCTAGTAAACAAATAAAATTAAATCGTTGACAAGAAAATGTATACAAGTAAGAGTAGAAAAAATTTATTATTTAACCTATGAATAACATCAAGATTGAGGAATTGATGAAAGTAAGGTTCGATGGTATTGCTAATAGAATTGGGCAATTAAGCAAAAGGGAAAGTGAGTCTTTATTACTTGAGCATCTTGAGTGGTTGGAGGGAGGATGGGAGACTGAAGAAATCTTATTTTTAAAAAAGCCGTACAGAAAATGGTGGTTTTAACTCCACTTCTATAAATAATTAATGATGGCCTAAGGGACCAGGGCCAGATCCTATTTTATAGGAATTATCTAAAGATTTCTCAACAAATAATTTCGCTTTTTGTATGGAATCAAACAGATCAAAACCTAAAGCCTTGTAACCACAAATAGCAGCACTTAAAGTACAGCCACTACCATGGGTATTTTTTGTATTTATAAAATTATTGAATAGCCATTCTTTTCTACCATTTAAGTCAAGAAAAAAATCCTTCCCTTTCATATCTTTTAAACCGCCACCTTTTATAAGTACCGCTTTAGCTCCAAGACCAATAATTTTTCTTGCTGAATTTTCGATATCTTCTTTACTCCTTATTTCTAAACCAGAAAGTAGATTTGCTTCATAAATATTTGGAGTTACCAAATCAGCAATTGGTAATAAAAGTTTTTTATAAGCATTAATAGCAGAATCTTCCAGTAATTTAGAACCAGTTCTTGTAACCATTACTGGATCAATAATTTTGGTTATTTTGTATGTATTTAATTTTGAAGCAGTATCATTTATTATCCTTTCATTTAATAACATTCCAGTTTTTAAGGCATCAATACCAAAATCAATAAATAAAGTATCAAACTGATTTAATAAAGTATTCTTCTCTACTGGTTGAACGCATGTAACCTCTACACTATTTTGTGCGGTAATACATGTAATAACAGAACATCCATGTACTTTAAGGGCCATGAAAGTTCTCAAGTCAGCCTGTATGCCTGCTCCACCACCGGAGTCACTACCACCTATTGAAAGTGCAATTTTAGAATACATAATTTATTAACTCTTTTTTAAAAGTACTATAAATAAATTTTAATTTTAATCAGAAATCTGAATATGCATTAAAAAAATCTAACTCCAATTCCATAGCTTTCCTGTATAAATATTTGGCCTGATCAATATCATATGTTTCTTTATTGGTCTCGATAAGATTTTCAAGTGAATCTGCTAGCTTTTCAAAGCTCTCATCAGAGTAAGTAATTATCCATTCTTTATATTTCATGTCAAAATCCTCTTTATACAAACTTTTACCTATCCAAGAATAAAGTCGCATACATGGAGTCATTGCAAACATTATTTGAAGAGAGCTAAGTCTTTTGGAAGTATCATCAAGGAAATCTGTATAATTTTTTGTAGCTTTTTTTATATAGTTATTAGATAAATCAATATCCCATTCTTTTGCATAAGTTTCATGAAGAATTAACTCCTCTGAAACTCCCATTAAAAGTTCACTTAACTTCCTTATTGCATATTTATCTTTTGATTTAGAAACTGCAAGACCATATGCCTTAGCAAAAGTCTCTAAAAAGAAATAATCTTGAGCTAAATATTCTTGAAATATATTTTTAGGGAGACTTCCATTCTTTAAACCTTGAACAAATTTTGTATTTAAACTTAGTAAAGCAATCTCATAATTATCCTCCCAAAGTTTTTTTGTTATTTTCATTTTTTTGATTTTTAGTTATTCAAAAATTTTTTATATTTTCTACCTACAAACTTAATCTTATTTTTCTAGGATTAAAAGAAAAAATTATGAAAGAAATAAATATCTTATGGTTTAAGAAAGATTTAAGAATTTATGATAACGAAGCTCTTTGTGAAGCTATAAAAGATTGCGATATTTTACCTATTTACATTATTGAGGTAGATATTTGGAGCCAAAATACCCATTCACATAGACAATGGCAATTTTGCAAAGAAAGTTTAATAGATTTAAGGAACGCACTTGCTGAGATCGGACAACCATTAATTATTAGAACTGGAAATGTTATTAATATTTTTGATGAAATTAGTTCAAAATTTAAAATCAAGGGTATTTATAGCCATCAAGAAACCGGAGATTGGCTTACTTATAAAAGAGATCAAAAAGTAAGAGAATGGGCTTCAATCAAAAATATTATTTGGAAGGAATTTCTACAATTTTCAGTTTTTAGAGGTAATTTAGATAGGAATTATTGGTTTAAAAAGTGGCAAAAAAATTCCGAAAAAAACTTACTTAAAGCTCCATTAAGAATTAATTCTATTAACTTTAATATTGGAGAGATACCCTCAGACAAAATTTTTTCCTTTAAAAAAGAAACTTGTCCAGGAAGAATGCAAGGTGGAAGAAAGAAAGGTTTAGAGAGAATGCAATACTTCTTTAGTAATAAATTAGATTCTTATTCAAAAGATATATCTAGCCCAGAAAAATCATTCGATAGTTGTACAAGACTATCCCCATATATTTGTTGGGGATGCATTTCATTAAAAGAAATTTTTAATAAGGCAAATATATCAAAAAACAATAATTCCAGAATGTTAAAAAGCAGATTAACTTGGCATTGTCATTTTATTCAGAAACTTGAAAGTGAACCAGAACTAGAGTTTAGGGAATTCCATCCTTTTTTTAAAAATATAAGAGAAAAAAATAATGAATTACTTTATTCATGGAGTTCAGGTAATACGGGCTTTCCTTTTGTAGATGCATGTATGCGTTCATTAAATTTTAATGGATGGATTAACTTCAGGATGCGAGCGATGTTAATGTCTTTTGCTAGCTATAATTTATGGCTACCATGGCAAGATTCAGGTTCTGAATTAGCAAATAAATTTGTAGATTATGAGCCTGGAATACATTGGAACCAATGCCAAATGCAATCTGGAACTACTTCTATAAACACCAATAGAATTTATAATCCTATTAAACAGGGAAAAGATCATGATCCTCAAGGAAAATTTATAAAAAAATGGATACCAGAATTAAAGGATTTATCACTTAATTTCATTCATGAACCATGGCTATTATCTAGATTTAATCAAGAAGAATATGAACAAATTAATTACATAAAACCAATAATTGACATCCCAAATAGTACTAAAACTGCAAAGAAGAAAATTCAGGAAATCACTAAAAAGGATGGATATTGGGATATCTCAAAAGAAATTTATTTAAAGCATGGCTCTAGAAAAAGGGTTAGAAAAAATATAAATAATAAAAAAATTACTTCAAAGGAAAAGGAAAGGGAAAAGCAATACGAACTGAAATTAGATTTCTAAATTTTATTTTCAGAAATTTCCATATTCCTTTTAGCGCTTGGGAAAGTTTTTTTAAGTTTTGAGATTAAATATATAAATCCACGATGAAGTAATGCAAGCTTTAATGTATCTATTAGATATTATTAATTATGTCTGAAAGATTTGAATGGGACGATACCAATAGTTCAGGTATATGGTGGAGTACTAATGTAAGTATTAGAGACGAGTGCATTTTGCTCAAAGAAGATACTCAATGCGAAGATTCTGATATCGTCGAACTTCTTAGGAGTATTGCACAAAATATTGAAGATAATGGCCTTTAATTTTTGAAGCAATATTTTATATTTTAGAGATTTTGAATTCCTTTTACAGCTTTTATTAATTCGATAGTAATACCTTTTTCACTCATTGAATGACCAGCATCATTAACAATAATTAATTCAGAATTCTTTAATTTTTTATTTAGATCCCAAGCACTCCTAACAGGACATACTACGTCGTACCTCCCTTGAATTATTTTTATTGGAATCGATTCTATTATTTTTATATTTTCCAAAATAAAATTATCTTCTAAGAAAATATTATTAACAAAATAATGGCATTCGATCCTTGCAAATGCATCTGAGAAAGTATTCACTTCGGACTTATCAAAATCGAATTTTTTATTTATTAAATGACTTGTTGAGAGTTCCCATTTTGTCCAAGCTGCTGCTGCTTTTGATCTAAGATTTGCATCTGATGATGTTAGATATTTATAAAAAGAACTTATTAAATCATTTCTTTCTTCTTTTGGTATTACAGAAATATACTCTTCAAATTCATCAGGGAATATCTCACTTGCACCATATTGATAGAACCACAATAATTCAAACTTTCTACATAAAAATATTCCTCGCAAAGTTAAGCTCGTAACTCTTGAGGGATTTTTAATTGCATATATAAGTGAAAGTGTTGAGCCCCAAGATCCACCAAACAAATGCCAACTATCTATTTTTAAAAGAATCCTTAATTTTTCAATGTCATCAACTAAATGATTAGTCGTATTTTCTTTTAATTCTGAGAAAGGAGTTGAAGAACCGCAACCTCTTTGGTCAAATTGAATAATATCGAATTTATCTGGATCAAAGTACCTTCTATATCTTGGTTGACTTCCTCCTCCTGGGCCTCCATGAATAACAAGTATTTTTTTACCATTTGGATTGCCAGATCTTTCCCAATAGATCGTATGAATATCACTTACTTGTAAAAAACCCTTTTCACGAAACTCAATTTTAGGAAATAAGACTTGATCTTTCATTGTGAAATATTTTTAAACACCTAATAAATCCATATTATCCAAAAAGAAGTCTAGTTTAGAAATAATGTGTTAAAAAAAAGGACTGGTGGTACAGTCCTTTTTGATATTTGATTTCCTTCTAACAGGATATAAAAAAATACATATTTTAAAGTCTATTTACTCATAAACCTAGAATACGTGAATCCGGGGATTTCTCTCGATAATTTCAGTCCCTGTTGTCGCTAGTAATTATAAAGCGAAGTCTTATCAGACTAATTGATTGAACTTTAATTTTCGAATAATCCCATTCTCAGGAATACGCTTCCTATATTTTGGAATTTGCTAAATTTCAGGCGGACTATCAATCATTTAGATTGCCTCCGAACTCAATATTTATAAATTACTCCTTTTTATATTTTTAGTAAATCCGTAAATATGCTGATTTACTTTTTTCTTAATTTGTAAGAGGATTATGTTGATCCTTTGTTTTTTATAGATAAATAGAAAATTAAAGTCTATTATACTTAGTTATTAAGATTCATCCAGCAAAATAGATTCAATTATTCTTTTATCAGTATCAGAAAGTTTATAATCTTCCTTTTCCAGGCAACAATTTTACAAACTCATCAATAGAAATATTCTTATCTCAGAAATAATGCCACTCTCTAATCCAATCTGCCAAGACAAGAGTTATTTTTTATAGTAAGGATATTTACCAATCAGGGTAATTAAAATCTAGGCCAATAGGTTCTTCATAAAATTCCCCTTCTTTTAAGCATTTATCATATTTTTCAATAATCTTTTCATAAGAAGCTATTGAGGGAATTAAATCTCCTACATATATAGGCTCCATCGTAATTGATACAATGATTTTAATTATTTATTATTCTATATAAGAATTTAATAAATAGATTATTAATATTCATTATGGATTTCATCAAAAAGAACAAAATATTAACACTAATGGTGTTAATTGCAACTTTATCATTTGTATTAGAAAAAGTAGGCATAATACACCCTTAAATTAATTAAGTTTATTTGATAAATACTTCCTAATGAAATAAGTAAACAGATACTATTACTGCAAAAATGAGCAATGGAGATATTAACGTAAAAATTAAAGTGGAAAGATTAATCAGCATAAATTTTAAATAAATACACAAATTTAATAAACATCACTTTTAAGCATTTGCAATAAGTAAAATTTAAATTATTACGATATAAAAAAACATTTGATTAAAGAAAGATATAAAGAAGAATATGAAGAGGGCTCAGACTTACTATGGCCTAGTGATAAAGAAGATAAAATAACTCGGCAATTTTATAAAGATTTATCTAATCTTTCAAAAAACATAAACTATAGTAAAAAGAAAAAGCTAAAACTTTTTGAACAAGTAGTTAGAATAATTATGGGCAAAGGCTGGGGTTAATTAATATTCAAACTAAAATGAAAAATGTAATGATACTAATTAGAAGTTTTTTTCTTTTAAGACCAAGATTTTTATCCACTATATTTTTTATTCCTATTCTTTATGGCATGGGCTGGGCTTTATCTCAACCACTTTTATTGCTTAATTTTGAAAAAGAAAATTTATCATTAATTGGTACTATTATTACTTTCTTACTTTTTATATTTTTACTCCCATATTGGTTTTATATCAAACAAAACAAATCAAGTGCTTGGGCAATTCTTGGGATAACTAAAGACAAATTTTTAAAAAACTTTGTCAATTTTTCTCAAGGTATTTTATTTGCCTTAGTTTTAATAATTATAATTATGGCACCACTACTGCAAAAAAATTATATTTCTTGGATAGGTGAATTCTCACCAATAATATTGTTAAATTCTATTGTACTGGGATTAGGTGTTGGATTAGCAGAGGAAATAATTTTTAGAGGGTGGTTACTAGAAGAATTGAAATTTGAATATGGTACAAAAATATCAATAGTTTTACAAGCTATAGTTTTTAGCTTCGTTCATAATTTATCAAATGAGATCTTTTGGAACATAGTAGGATTACGTTTTGGATTTATTTTACTTGGGATATTTCTATCATTAGTAAAAATTAGAGATAAAGGTTCTTTATGGAATTGCATAGGAATTCATGGAGGACTTGTGGGTATTTGGTTTTTATTAAATAACGGCTTAATAGAATTCAAAGAGAATACACCTTCTTTTTTGGCAGGGCCTTTTACACAAAATATTCCAAACCCAATCGGAAGCTTTAGTGCAATTGTATTATTACTTTTGTTATGTATTTTTTATACAGTAAAATCAAAAAAGATTTTTACTAGACGTTTTAAATAGATATAAATACCGATTGATTTTTGATTAGTAATTGTCAGATTAAAATAAAGCTTAATACTCATATGAACTTTGAGGCAGGAATAAGATTTATTGTTTTTTTATTAATTTTTGGAGTTACAAACTATCTAATGATGTTGAGAAGATATGAAAACGATATCAAAAAAAAGAAATATTTACAAAAGAAAAAAATTTCCAGGCTATACCCTAAAGGTTCATTTATTTTCTGAGATTAAAAAAGTTTTTGTAGAATTTCCTCACCATTTTTTATTATTTTTCTGCTACCCTTCATTTAACAATTTTTGCCACAATAATCTTGCTTCTTCTATAAAAATTTTTTTTCTAGTTTTCATTAATTGAGGATTTTCTCCATTAATTACCATAATAATTCCTTCTTCAATAAACATATAATCAATTGATTAATAAGAATGATCTTTATCTTTGTAGAAACGCATCAACCCTACAAAATTGGAGTCAATTAACTAAAATCAATATTCGAATTCAAAAAACCTAAATAAAATTAAACTTATCACATGATTGATTGCAATCTGCGAGGAAAATATTTATTGAATTTATTCATATTTGATATGTTTTTTCTTTTTGTCTACTTTTTTTCAATTCGCCACGTTTTTTCTTAATCTCAACTCTTTTCTTTTGTGATGCTTTTGTGGGTTGTGTAGATTTTCTTAATTTAAATGGTTTATTCAAAGCATTTTTTATGATTGAACTAAATTTTATTAAAGCTAGCTGCCTATTTAATAATTGATTTCTGTGTTCTTGAACCGCTAAACGTAAGCTATTATTCACTAATTTGTTTTTCAAGTTTCTCTTAAGAATTTCTTTCTGATAATGATTTAATACTTTGGAATCTTCTAAATTAAAAATAATCTCTACTCTGCTTTCAATTTTATTTATATTTTGTCCTCCAGGACCGGAGGATCTGGAAAATCGCCACTTAATCTCTTTGGATGGGATTACTAATGTTTTGGTAATTTTTAAATCCATTTTTAGTTCTCTTTGATTTAGATCTTTAGAATCATCTCCTTAATACTTTAAAACATACCTTAAAATTCGATCGGTAAATACTGGGCGGTTAAGTTAGGTAAACCGAAATTCGGTGTATTTGCCGTATCAATATCTTCGGTATTTATCCTTTCATATTTCAAAGAATTATCAGATATTGAATTTGTACTAATTCAAAGGTCACTTATGTATTCAATGTTTGATCTTCTTTTTGAAACACCTTCATACCGCCCAGTATATGTTATTTCCGATAGTGAAATGAAGGAGTTAAAGAAAAACCAACATCAAGAAGAGCTTGATGAAATTACAAAACAAAAAGTAAAACTTGAAGATGCTTTTAAAGCTCAACTAAAACATCTTGAAGAGAGAGAAAAAGAAGTAAAAAAAGAACTTAAAGTACTCTCAGCCTCAAAAGATAAATAATTTATTTTTTGGGAAATTACTTTTCTCAAAGACGGTTAAAATCCGTCTTTTTTAATTTTTATAGTTTTAGGGTATCTATATAATCCACAGATTTTAAAAATATTTTCCATAATTAAAAAATGAATAATAACAAAGAAAAAATAAGAATGTTCTTACCCTTTAGTTGGGTTATTAGTGCAGCAATATCTTTTGCTTATATAAATTCACATTTAATTAATACTTAATATAGATGTCTTATCCCTCAAGAGACGAAATACTTGCATCTTCAAAAGGGTGGGTAGCATCTTTTTTAAATTTTCTTCCTGGTTTAGGATCGGGATACTTATATCAAAGAAGATGGAAACCTTATTTTTTTACCATCACTGCTAGTACTGCATGGTTCGCTTTAGGTTTTTTTTTACAAGGAGATTCAGAACCTTCTCAAAGTGAACAAATAATTGGGATTTCTGGTCTTTTTTTTATATCAATAGTAACAGTTATAGAGGCCAACTTGGCTTTCAAAAAAGCAAGTAATAAAACAAAAGCTGAAAAAGAGAAAATAATTTCCACTAAAAAAAAAGGATGGTTTAAATAATTCAATAAATTAGATCCAAAAAAATATTTTATTAGTTCTCAGTTTATTAATCTAAAAAATTAACTACCATAAATGGATTTTTAAGATAATTTAAAAAATTTTTTTTAGTTATAAAAAAATAAAATTTCCTTTTCTTTAAGACCTTCCCATCCCGAGTCTATTAATAATTGATTCAATGTTTCTTTATCAAAATGCTTAGAACCCGTTTTAACGCATCTATTTCTCATTGATTTTTTAACACCACTCCTTTGTCTTTTATTCTCCTCATCCATAATTCTATTGATCGCAAAGGGACAGTTAGGCATATTTTTAGAGATTTATTGAATGGTCCTGAACACATTAAAGAGGCTATTAGAGTACTTAAGGAAATTCAA
>CACBAW010000001.1 GCA_902537275.1 uncultured Synechococcaceae cyanobacterium | reverse complement strand
GTTGGGATTAAACTTTTACTAAATACGTTAATTAAAGAATCTATACTTCCAGACTATTATTTTTATTTTTTAATTCTTTTTGCTTTCATTTGGGGATTCTCTAAAAAAGAAACTATAACTTAATCTGAGATATATTCACCTACTGATGGCTTTAACTGTTGAATCAATTGTTTTTTGCTAGAGATGTTTTTGCCTTCAAGTTTTGCTTCTAACAAAATAATCGGATCAGTTTTAGTTGAAATTATTATTCCTTCATTTTCTATTACAGCAAGAATAATCCCTGGTCTTGAAAAATTGCTCATGAAAAAGTATTTTTCCTTTTTAATTTCATCACGACTCAAAACTTTGATTTTAAGTATTTTTAGGTTCTTACCTCTAAAAGTTGTATTTGCTCTTGGGTATAATCCTTTTATTTTTTGAGAAATTTCAATAGCCTCATTATCCCAATCAACTCTAAAGTCTGATTTTTCAATCATCCTTGCGTAAGTAATTTCTCTTCCAAGAGAATTTTGTTTTGTTAATTGAGAATTAGTATTTTTATAAATATTTTCTTCGAGTTTTGATGTGGCATTTATAAATAATTTTGCAGATAAAATACTAAGTTTTTCCGATAGTGTATTTAAATTATCGTTATTATCAATTTTAATTTTTTCTTCCAATAATAAGTCGCCAGTATCTAGTCCCTCATTCATTTTCATAATTCCTACACCAGTATATTCATCGCCTTCTATTAGTGACCATTGGATTGGGGCTGCACCACGCCATCTTGGAAGTAATGAAGCATGTGCATTCCAACATCCAAATTTTGGGATTTCCAATATCTCTTTTGGTAATATTTTCCCGTAAGCTATCACAATAAATAAATCACAAGATAGTGATTTAAGTTCATTTATAAAATGTATATTGTCTTTGATTTTTGCTGGAGTATAAATTTTTATAGATTCTTGCTCGGCAAAGCTTTTAATAGGTGAGGATATTAATTTATTTCCCCTAGATCTTTTCTTATCGGGTTGGCTAACTACTCCAATTACCTTGTGCTTAGATTTAATAAAAATATCAAGGCTCGCAATTGAATATTCAGGTGTTCCCCAGAATATAATTCTCACGCGTCACCAGTTATTGATAATTCATCTACCCATATATGTGGAGAAATTCCACTTGTTGTGACTTCCTGGTTTGATCCAATATTTACTATATTTTTTAAAAGATATTTTATATCCCCCGCTACAGTTGCAGATTCTATTGAGATTTTTTTACCGTTTTTATAGAGCCATCCATCAAATGGAAGAGAGAATGAACCTTGACTTGCTCTGACACCTGCATGGATTGCATTTAATTCTTCAATATAAACAAATTCTCCCTCATAAGTAGAGTGATCTAATGATTTTTTTAGTGCTGAGTTTTCCTCAGATTTCTCAA
Organism: uncultured Synechococcaceae cyanobacterium; assembly: GCA_902537275.1. Classification (GTDB taxonomy): domain Bacteria; phylum Cyanobacteriota; class Cyanobacteriia; order PCC-6307; family Cyanobiaceae; genus Prochlorococcus_A. Next base: position 93,313 of record CACBAW010000001.1, on the reverse strand, counting down.
CTACTATCCAATCAGGAGATACTGAGACTTTTGATCCTAGCCCAGCATGGCCTGTGGGGATTGTTTTAAATATTCTTGCAGTTGATTCAGAATGTATAAAATTTTCAAGTCTACCTTTGTTAATTAAACATAGTCTTTTGGTAGGAGTTCCCTCTCCATCAAATGGTGATGAAGAAATATTCTTTTCGTGAAGACCATCATCATAAATATTAAGTGCTTCTGTAGATAGTTTCTCTCCAATAGAATTTTTATTAGATAAGCTAACTCCATCTAAAATGCTTCTAGCATTAAACATCGAACTAAAGGCATTAATGATCGTTAAAAAAGACTCTGGGGAAAAACATATTAAATATTTATCAGTATTAATAGATGAATAATTTAAATGAGAAATTGTTTTATTAGAAGCGTCTTTAATACACGACTCTATATCTATATCTTCAACTCCATATCCAAGTTTTACAGAACCTGAGCTACGAGGTTTCTTATTTTTCTCTTCAGCTCTTGCATACAAGTAAAGAGCAGCTTGACTTTTTGTAAAACTCCTAAAGGCACCATCACTATTTGCATAAACTCTCTCATAAAAACTCTCAGATAGACCATTATACGGAACAGATTTTATGGATTCATGGCTTTCTAATAGTTTTAATTCCGCTTCTCTTAAAAGATTAAGTAATTTTGTTATTCCAACAGGATTTCTTTTTTTTGAGTCCTTAACTTCAATAGGATCCTTGGCTAGTGGTGAGAATTCTGTTCTTTCATTCTTGTTGCCAAAATCAGATGCAATATTTGCTTGATGTAGAGCTTTTTTAATACCAGATTCACTGATATCACTAGTAGTTGTAATACCAACTAAATTAGATTCGTTCCAAACTCTTATAGTTAAAATTTGCTTTTGTGAGGCCTTAAGTTGTTTAGCCTCACCTTTATCTACTTGCACAGAATAATCATTAGAAAAGCTTGCTCCATAATCCCATTTTTTAAGATTTAGGTAATCTGCAGCTTTGGAAATTTGAGTTGTAATTTCTTTTGAATTCATATCCTATCTTCCGCCAACAGTGATTGAATCAACCTTAATATGAGGTTGGCCAACGGTTACGTTGACACTTCCACTGATGGATCCACAGAATCCAGGAGCTAATTCAAGGTCATTTCCGCACATTGATATTTTTGGCATAACTTCTTTAGCCTCACCAATCAAAGTTGCTCCCTTTACCGGATTAGTTAATTTTCCATTTTTAATAAGATATCCTTCTTCTACTGCAAAATTAAACTGGCCTGTAGCACCTACACTGCCACCACCCATTGATTTGCAGTAAAGACCATCACTAATACTATTGATTAAATCCTCTTTCGAGTGCTCACCTTGAGCTATATAAGTATTTCTCATTCGTGAAGCTGCAGCAAAAGAATAATTTTGTCTTCTTCCACTTCCTGTTCTTTTATGGCCAGTTCTTAATTCACCTGCCCTGTCGGATATGAATTTTTTTAATATTCCATCTTTTATAAGAACTGATTTTTCGGGTTCCATACCTTCATCATCTACTGATAATGAACCAAAGGATCCTTCTGATATCCCTTCATCTATTGCTGTTACAGATTCATGCGCAATTTTTTCATTCAATTTATTTTCAAATGGTGTTGTTCCTCTCTCTATTTGAGTAGTTTCAAGTAAATGACCGCAGGCTTCGTGGAAAATAACGCCACCAAATTTATTAGCTAATACAACAGGCATTTGTCCCGCATCAACATAATCGGCATACAACATATTCATTGAACTTTCAAACACATCATTAGCTGCTTGTTCATGATCCCACAATCTAAATTCATAAGGCATTCCTGATGATCCAAATCTTCTGCTACCACTAGATCTATATTGGGCATCACTAGCAATTACATTGAGTCCAACTGTTTGATGCAACCTAATATCAGAGGCATAGGTTCCATCGCTGGAGGCTATAATTACTTCTTGCAGATTTCTTGAGTAACTGCCTTTTCTAGTTATTATTTTATTATTTTTTTTAAGAGACTTAGTGCTGAGTAATAGTTTTTCACTAATCTCGTGAATCGATGGTACTTCATTAATCCAGTTTTTCTTGGATGAACTATAGTCCCTGAATTTATCTAAACCGTTAAATACTTCTCTTTTTTTGTTGTCTGTTATGTCTAACATTTCAATAGCCTGAGATACCGATCTCATTAAACCATGCTTTGTTAAGTCATTTGTACTTACAAATCCGTCCTTTTTGTCTTTGAAGATTCTTATACCGGCACCCTTTCCAAATGATGGACTTACACTTGTAATAAAATCCTCTTCAGCTAGCACACTCGAATTATCAGTATTCTCAATAAATATTTCTACAAAATCGGCCCCAAGCCCTATCCCGTAGAAAATAATTTCTTCTAATAAATCTTTATTGCAACTACCAAAAACGATTTCATTTGATTTGATTTGTGACGTAAGCATATGAGTCTATAAATCTTCTCTGTATAAAAGATTATCTAATCGATGGTTGGAAATCTTTGCTATCAAGAGGTTTTAATAAGTATAGTCTTAATAACTGGTAACCGTTTGATAAATATTTAGGTAATTTTTTAAAAGTTTTAGATACTTTATTTCCATCACTGTTTGCAATATTGGAAAGAACGTTATTATTCTCTACTATTTTATCTAATCTTCCATAAAAAGATTCATCATAAACGTCCATTACTACAGGGAAAACTCTAGCTGCAGTTTCATTTGTTTTATTAATAACAAACTGGTCGTAATCTCTGGCATCTAAACCTAAAGAACTGTAGAAATCTTTTTTAATTCCCAAATCCCTTGCATACATAGTTGCAAAAACAGCTAATAGAAAGAACCTAGACCATAACTTGGATGTTAATGGAAGATTATTCAAAAAATATCTAAACCTATGGAAGTAGTCAAATAATGGGTGTGTAAAAGTAGAGCCGCCAATGGTAATTTTTTTGCTTAAAGATTTAACAGTACGTGGCTGTGCTTTCATTAATGCGTCAAAGAAATCCCCATGTCTATTTTCATCTTGACACCAATTTTCAAAGTAATTAAATAGTGGAAAAATTTTGCTATCAGGGTTCTTTTCGAGATGCCTATAAATTGCTATGTATCTCCAATAACCTATTTTTTCGGATAAATAAGTAGCGTAGAAAATACTTCTTGGTGGGAAATAAGTGTAATCTTTATTGGCTGTTAAAAAACCTAAATCTAACTGAAGTCCAAAGTCACTCATTGATTTATTTAAAAAACCTGCATGTCTTGCTTCATCTCTGGCCATATGAGCAAAACATTCTGCAAGTAGAGGGTTTTTTACTTTAATTCTCTTACTAAGTTCCTTATAAAGTAAAAAACCTGAAAATTCTGAAGTACAACTTCCCTCGAGAAAATCAACAAAAAGCTCTCTTGTCTCAGGATCTAATTTTTCTGCAGCGCCTTCAAATTCACTATTTCTTACAAAATGATGTCTATTGTAATCTTTCCTAAATTCTTCACAGATTGCTTCCAATTCCTCCTCGTTTATTGATAAGTCCATATTTTCCATAGCCTCAAAGTCTGTTGTATAGAATCTTGGGGACAAAATTGTTTCTTTTGCTGGTATCTTTCCATTATTAATGTCTTTTTTACTTTTTGATTCAACAGTAGATTGAGCCATTTTTTATTTGGTTTATTAATACTATTATTTACTATGATTTGTATTTTCGAGGGAAAAGTTAACTTGGTGTTATTGTTTTTCTAATTAACTCCTATTAACTTTTGCCCATTCAACCTTTGAAGTACTCTTGAAATAATTAATTTTAGGGTAATTCTTTTTTCGTCAATAAGAAAAGATTCAATGATACTTGGTTTTTGATTAGGTTTTGATAAGGAAATACTTTTTAATGAACTAATGTCATCCTTCTCAAAGGATAACCAAAAGTTACAAGTATCTTTAATTTCACAATTTATTACCCAACATTTATCTCCAGCAATAGGCCTATTTGTATTGGTGAGGTTAATATTGTTTATTTCTAATCCTCTTTGATTAATTTCCTCAGTAAGTGAAGGAATTAGGTGTAGGTTAATAAATTCTTGGAAAGGTTTTTTCTCTACTGGGAGTTCTTTTTTGGGTTTTGTTATAGGTTTTTCAGGATTATTAATTTCATTTTTAATAACAACTTTAGTAGCAGAATCTTCATTATTTATATCCATATTGATAACTTTTTCTGATTTAGGCCCTTTTATTTCCTCTGAGTTTGATTTAGTAATGTTGTCGGATATTTCTTTATTTAATTCATTATTTTTGTCTAAATTTTCTTCCATAAAAAAAACTGTTTATCCCATTATAAATTAAAAAAACATTTTTTAATTAATTTATTTTTTCTACCAATCATTATCAGCATTATCCCAGTCATCTTTAATATCTTGATTTGAATAACTTTGATCTTTTTTTAAATTATTATCATTCATATTTTTGACTACTCTGTAATTAACAGAAATTGTTGGTTGAGTTTCTCTAATATCCCTTTGTGGAGGCATATCAACGTTTGGTTCCATTTCTTCCTCATTATTGTTAGATACAAAATCATCTTCAACATTTTCGAAAGTTTTTTTTCTGACTCTAGTACTAGTAATTGTTGTATTCAATAAAGTGCTTACAAATAAGCCAGAAAAAAACGAAATACTGATTAGCTTACCTATACTTACTTCTTGAAGGGTCCATTTAAAGTATCTAAATGAAGTCTTCTGATTATTACTTGTATATAATAAAATTTGAAAAATAATTATTAAAAAAAGAGTTAAAAGTAAATATTTTTTCTTAAACATAATTATAAAAAGTTATCTTAAATTTCTTGGGTTAATATTTCCATAATATATTTTGTGAAAATTTATTTATGTTAATTCTAAATCAATTTGATATTTAAGAATATCGACTTTTATTATTTTAACTTCTATTGCATCTCCAACTTTATATGATTTTTTGGATTTTCTTCCAATCAATAGATTTTGCCTTGACCTGTATTCATACCAATCATTATTAAGAGTGCTTACGTGTACTAAACCCTCTACATTTAGTTCTGATATTTCAACGAAGAAACCATATGTTTGCACTGATAAAATAAACCCACTGTAAATATTACCTAATAATTTTTCTGCTTTTCTTACTTTTTTTATATTTATCATATTAGATTTATATTGGTTAACTTTGTACTTGAATTCATTAAGTTTATCTATCACAAACTTGTTAAATAATATTTCTAAATTTTTTGAAATTGAGGAATTAAATATATCCCAATTTACTAATTCTAATGAATTACTCTCAGATATATTAATTTCATTTATATTATTTTTCTTTGATTTCTTGCCATTTATTATCATATTAAAAATACAGTACTGATTTATAAGATTTGTAAAGTCAAATCCAGGAATTGTCCATGGAGAAATAAATAATTTTTCTGATTCATCATTATCAGGATCTTTAGATATCAACCTTATTTCATTGTCCTTTAATTCATTAATTAGAAGTTTATGTAAGATTCTTTTTTTATTATCGTCGTCACATAATTTAATTACTTGACTAAATGTCAAATTGCCATCTTCATTAAGCTCTACATCATCATCAATAAATTCTGAATATTTGATAATTTCATTAGCATTAACGTAATCTATTCCATTTGATATGTGTCCTGCACTCTTTAAGCAATATTGATTTGAATGTTTGAACCATATTAAATTAGCTTCATATAGTATTGGTGAAAGGTAAGTTTGGCAATCTTCTTTATTTAATGATTCAAAATATCCCTTTGAATATTCAGCAGGATTGTGAATAAAAAATTCTTCAAGTGCTTCAATCTTATTCAGTGGCGCAGGAATTTCCACCTTACCCTCCAAAAGATGGTTTTCTCTGAATGAACATGAAATTTCAAGTATTTTATCTAAATCGTCGACATATTCCTTTATAGGTTTTAATACCCGAGAGGTTATTCTTGATTTGCTTTTTCTAGATACAAGCGCGTCAGTATGATCACTTCCAACAATAAGGGTACATTTTACTAAAGTAAGATGAAATGACCAATCAATTATTCCATTATCACTATTTAAATTGATACAGAGGCTTATTGCTTCATTCTTTTCACCAAATTTAAATTCAGAATCATTTCTTATGGCTTCTCCAAGGTAATTTTGCCAATCATTTAATAAGGGTAATGACTCAAAGCTTTTGAATAATATTTCTAGAGATTTTTTACTATTTAGATCTACTCTTTCTGCAAGATTATTTGTATGTATCCATAATTTAGTATTTTTATTTTTTCCCTGCTCTATTTGAATCATTGGGAGCATTGGAGAATTATTAGAATTCCAACTTTTGAATAAATAAGAGTTTTTATCTGTAAGGTCAATCCTCTCCCTTTGTTCAATTTTTTTTGATTCAATATGATTTAAATCGTTTGATTTAACAATATTGCTTTTAGATAAAACAAAGTCTGTATCGTAGTCTTCATTATTGTTGAGTTTTAGTTCTTGTATTACATGACCTAGTCCTTCTTCTTGACCTATGGGGAATCTATCAATCTCAACTTTTACTATATTCTTATTGTCTGGATTAAAAGTGTATTTTTTATTCTCTTTTGGAAGTTTAATTTTAGAAAGGATCCTATCGTCTATTGGGATTGCATAAACATCATTGTTTATTATTTCTACTTTAGAAAGAAGTATTTGATTTGATCTTTCAAGAATACAATCAACTATTCCTTCAGGTGATCTTCTTCTATATCCCTCTTTGATTATCCTTACTAAAACTTTATCTCCATTCCATGCATAGTTAAGTAGATTTTCTTTGATGTAGATATCTTCTTTGTTTTTTCCTCTTACAGCAAAGCAATAGCCTTTGCTACTACATCTTATTTTAGCGACAAGATGATCATTATCCTTTATACATGTATATTCATCATTTTCATTTTTATTAATTATTTCAAGTTTTTCTAGAGCTGTTAAAGCAATATCTAATTTATCCTTATCAGATTTCTTTGTTATTTTTAATAATCTGCATAATTTTTTATATTCTAACCCTTCTGACTGATTAAGATTATCAATTATTGAAGATGATGTGAACATGATCTAAAAAAAATTATAAATTAATTTAGGGGTATACACTTCATTATTACACCTTATTATCCAAGCTTAAAACTAATTATTTTCTTTCTCTTCTTTTTCTTCTTTTTCGATGGTAAAAGAGTTGATAAAAAGCCTTATACCAATGATGAAAAATGTAATGGACGCTATTGACTTAAGAACTACTTCAGGTACAAAACTTGAAATAGAACCACCTGTTAAAGCTCCTAGTAAACTCGCAAAAACAAGTGCTGAAGAAGATCCTAGAAAAACTGCTAATGGTTTATTTGAAGTGCCACTTATAGTTAAAGTAGCTAGTTGAGTTTTGTCACCTAATTCAGCTATGAAAACGGTTAGAAATGTTGATAGTAATAAACTTAAAACCATTTATAAATAATTTTTAAATGTTTCATAAGCTAAAAATATACTTATCAATATCATTAAAGTACCTGTAGATAAAGCAAATTTGCTAGGAGATATTTTTTTTGATACCCACTTACCAATAAGAACTCCTACTATGCTAGAGCTTATTAATGCTAGAGAACTTCCGAGAAAAACAACTAATGGCCTACCCGATTCAGCAGAAAGCATTAATGTGGCTATCTGAGTTTTATCGCCAAGTTCAGCAATAAAAATTGTTGTAAAAGTCGTTATAAATATTGAAAAAAAACTTTTTTCTAGATTGTTTTCTTTTTTTTCTAATTTACTATTCATTTTCCTGAAACAGCAATTCTAAAAGTTTTCATCTCTTTACTTTGGTATCCATAATTTGATGAAATATGTTGTTTGCAGCAATCTATTAAAAATTTATCACCATATTTCAAATATCCTTTAAATGAAGTTGAAAATTCACTTACCCGGCAAAAATGTGGTCTGGTTTCATAAATTAAGCATTTTTTATTTTCTCTGTCCAGATTTTTACACCAACCGTCTTTAGCTCTCATTGAATTTATCAAAGCTATATCTTCTTTGTTGAGTTTGTTCGCCAAATCGCTTCTTTCGTTTAAGTCGAATTTACAACAAGCTCCACAATTTTCTATACATGTCCATGATTTCATAATTTAATTCAATCTTGTAACGTATCAGTACAGTTTCGTCATTTATTTGTAAAAATAGTATCACAAAACATATTCATTAATCATGGCAACACTTATTCCTTTGGCTGTAGTTGCGTTAGCAGGACCAGCAATAATTGCTCTTGTATTTTACCGTAAATAAAAGAAATACTTTTTGGTGACTTATCTGGAGGGTGTTTATTGGGATTTGGATGGTACCATCGCAAATACCGAATTAGAGGCTCATTTACCTGCTTTTAATAATGCTTTTAATGACCTTGGTATTAATTGGAATTGGGATACTAATACATATATAAAACTTCTGAAGATAAATGGGGGCAAAAATAGGATTGCTTATTACGCTAAATCTAATAATGATAATTTTTCAGAAGATTTAATTCTCAAAATTCATAAAACAAAGCAGTCTCATTACTTAGAAATTATAAAAAAAAATTGCGTTAGTTTAAAAACTGGTGTTTTTAGATTAATAAATGAATTACATAGAAAAAAAGTAAGACAATTTATTGTTACTTCAAGTTCAAGAATTCAAGTCAATCTACTTCTTGATTATCTTTTTAATGGCTTCAACCCTTTTGAGTTCATTATTTCAAGCGAAGACGTTGAATTAAAAAAACCAAATCCATTGCCATATTTAAAGGCAATCCAATTAAGTGGTATAAACAAAAACAACTCAATTGCTTTTGAAGATTCCAATCCAGGATTGAAATCTTCCTTGGCAGCTAACTTGCCAACAATTTTTGTTCCTTCAAATATCCCAATTGTTCTTGAGGAAAATATTAAATTAGATTGTATTTTAGACAGTCTTGGTGATCAGAATAATGTGGCAAATGTAATTAAAGGCCCTAAACTAAAAAAATCATATGTCGACTATAACTTTCTAAGTGATTTTTTAGTGTTTTTTACCAATGCAAAAAACTAATTTTTCAAGAATTTCCTACCAATTAAATAATTTATTTTTTGGTTTTCTAAGTGATACTTGGAGAACAAAATCTATTGGTCTAATTTCTGTTTTGACAGGTTATTTTTTGTTCGCAAATTTTATTACTAAATTTATATCTGAAGGTAAAAATGAGTTGATAATGGTCCCAATAATTATTATTTTTGTTGAAATCATTATAAGAATAAAACCTGCCGCAAGTTCAAAATTTTATTATCTATGGACCGTAGTTGATAAATTAAGAATTGGTGCAATTTATGCCGTTATACTTGAAGCATTTAAATTAGGATCTTAAAAAATTACTCTTCTTCTTCCTCTTCAATAGGATAAACAAATCCTTGAGCTTTCCCAGTTAAAACTGATTTACCCAACGATATAGCTTTTTGAGCTGCTTTTGCTGCTTTTCCTTTCCAAACAGCGTGCCTTTGGTTCCTTTTGCTCTTTGATTTTTTCTTCTTTGGTACAGCCATTCTGTTTCTTTATTTCCATATAATAATATAACCTTTAACTGGTTATCTCCAAAACTTTTGAGTATATTTTGTTTATATACGTCAATTTTTTAAATAAGCATATATGCTTTATTAATCACTTATAAAGATTAGTGTTTAGATCAAAATTCTCATATTCAGATTCTAAATCAAGTTATTCGGATCTTCTAGAAGATATAGAGACGGGGAAAATAGAATCAATATTTTTCTATCCAAGGCAGAGAGAAATTGATGTTCTGTATAAAAATGGCGATAAATTTAAAATACCTATCCTTTACAACGATCAACTAATCCTTGAAAAGGCTACTGAAAATAAGGTAGATCTAACTATTAATAATAGTAGAAAAGAAGCCTCAGCTGCTAATTCATTTGCTTCAATAAGTCTTTTCTTTATTTTCATATTAGCTATAGTCTTAATCTTGAGGAGTACATCAAAATTAGCTTCCAGAGCCTTTGGTTTTACTAAAAATCAAGCTAAATTTGTAACTATTGATGATGTAGAAACGAGATTCGATGATGTAGCTGGCGTCCCTGAAGCCGCTGAAGAATTAAAAGAGGTAATAACATTTTTGAAAGAACCAAAGAAATTTGAAAATCTTGGAGCAAAAGTTCCTAAGGGAGTTCTTCTTATAGGCCCACCAGGAACAGGCAAAACATTATTAGCTAAAGCAATTGCTGGTGAATCAGGAGTGCCTTTTCTCTCAATATCGGCATCAGAGTTTGTAGAACTTTTTGTGGGTGTTGGAGCAAGCCGAGTTCGTGATCTGTTCTCTAAGGCTAAGGAAAAATCTCCTTGTATAATTTTCATTGATGAAATTGATTCCATTGGTAGGCAAAGAGGGTCTGGGATCGGAGGTGGAAATGATGAAAGAGAACAAACTCTTAATCAGCTTCTAACTGAATTAGATGGTTTTGCTGATAATTCTGGAATTATTGTTTTAGCAGCAACAAATAGACCAGATATTTTGGATGCAGCATTATTAAGACCAGGTAGATTTGATAGAAAAATTGAAGTAATGCTTCCAGATTTAGATGGAAGAAAAAAAATTCTTTCAGTTCACTCACTTTCCAAACCACTTTCAAGTGAAGTTGACTTAGGATATTGGGCTTCTAGAACAGTTGGATTTTCGGGAGCAGATCTTGCAAACTTGATGAACGAGAGTGCTATTCATTGTGCAAGAGACGAATCTAAATTAATCAGTGATATTCATATAGAAAATGCTCTTGATAAAATTACCATTGGCCTGAGAAGCTCACTAATAACTTCTCCTAATATGAAAAAAATTATTGCTTATAACGAAGTAGGTAGAGCAATTGTATCTGCTGTGAGAAATGGAATTGAATCAGTTGATAAAATTACGATTTTACCTAGATCTGGATCTATAGGAGGATATACAAAAATATCCCCTGATGAAGACGTAATTTCTAGTGGATTAATTTCAAAAAAATTATTATTTTCAAAAATTGAAATAGCTCTAGCTGGAAGAGCAGCAGAAACGATAGTTTTTGGTGAAGGTGAAATTACACAATGCTCAATAAATGATATCTCTTATGCTACAAATATCGTAAGGGAAATGGTTACAAAATATGGATTTTCAATTATTGGTCCAATTTCAATGGATTCTGATAATAATGAAATGTATTTAGGAGATGGATTATTTAGAAGAAAGCCTCTCATAGCAGAAAATACCAGTTCTAGAATAGATAATGAAATCATAAATATTTCTAAAATTTCATTAAATAATTCAATAAAAATATTGAAAAAAAATAGAGTCTTATTAGATAAATTAGTTGATATACTTTTAAATCAGGAAACTATAGATAAAAAAGTTTTTAAATCAACAACTTCTAAATTGTTGAAAGTTTGATTTAATTGCTTTAAATTAAAAAAAATATTTTTTTGATAATTAAAAACAATACAACGAAGCTATTAGTAACACTTTCATTTTTACTTATTCTTCCATTTGTACAAAAACAATGGTTTAATTTGTATTCACTAAATATTAATGATATCTCCTTTTATTTAATCCTTTACTACTTGAGCGGAGCAATATGTCCATCTTTGGTGTATGTAAACTCTTTAAAAAACTATACATACTATAATTTTTATAATGATAAATTCCATACTAACAAAGTAATTAAAGGAAAAAGATTATTATTCTTAGTGGCAATAAATTTAATATTTCTCTCTTACTTAATAGTTGATTATATATATATAAATTTTGATCTGATATTTAATTTATTTCTTGAAGGAATTAATGTACCAAAACCGGATATTCCACAGTTAAGTTTTTTCATATTTTTAATTTCTATCCTATTAATTTTTAAGAAATCTATGTTTCTGTTAAAAAAAATAATATTGGTAAATTTTATTTTGATTTCTTTCTATCTTTGGCATCTTCAAATTAGTAATATTAGTGTTGATGATCAGTTTCATATTTATAGATATTTTGGTTTAAATGACTTAAATTTAATTAATCTTTTTATCCTAGTCGCTATAGAAATTTCTTTTTATGCGTGGTCCTTTTTATCATATAAAACTAATTTGAGCGATTGGATCGTGCCAAAACCTCAAAAAGGGGATGTTATCCCCTTTTTGAATATATTTATTTTTTATTTTTTTATAATTATTTACTACTCAATACTTACTTAAATGTTTCTAATTCTTCTATAGTGCAGAAAAATATTCCTTACTACCTTTGGGGTCCTCTAACATTGTTTTCTCCCCTGGGGTCCAGTTTGCTGGACATACTTCATCAGGGTTTGCCGCAACGTACTGATAACCTTGAAGAATCCTTAGCGTTTCATCAACATTTCTACCTACAGGAGCCTTGTTAACAGTGGTATGCATAACTACTCCCTCGGGATTGATAAGAAATAAACCTCTATCGGCTTCCCCATCATCATTTAGAACATTGTACGCCTGGCAAATTTCTCTTTTTAAGTCAGAAACTAATGGATAATTAATATCACCTATACCACCTTCATTTCTTGGGGTTTGTATCCAAGCCAAATGACAGTGTTTGCTATCAACTGATACCCCAAGTATTTCCGTATTAAGTACCGAGAAATCTTGGTATCTATCACTAAATGCAGTGATTTCAGTTGGACATACAAATGTAAAATCTAGTGGGTAAAAGAATAGAACAACCCATTTACCTCTTAGACCTGAAAGTGTAATCTCCTTAAACTCTTGATCATATACTGCTGTAGCACTAAAGTCTGGTGCTTCTTGGCCAACTCTTAAGCTCATGAAAAAATTTGTCCTTATTTAATTTATGTATGGTCTTGAATGACCGTAGTAAGTATTATAATTTTATAAATAATGAATTAGCAAGTTTTTTTTAAATTCAATGAAATGGCATTATTCTTTTACTAGGAAATTTACAATTTTGAATCACAATAAACTTTTAAAAAATCTCAAAAAGGAGTTAATTAAATATCCCATTAACAGGCTTGACAATAAAAATTCGAATTAAAATAAATTTTATTTTATTTAAGATTACTCAAAATTTAACTATCTATAATTATAAATATTCTTTTTAATATTTTTATTATGGCTAAATATATTGAAAGACTTAAGGAAAAAGTTAAAATAAAAAAATTTGATTCTAACCAGCCAATTGGAGCTTGGATTTTCGTTTTAATTTTGAATATTGTTGGATTTGCTGGTTATTTTTACTTAAAGGTTAATCATATACAACTAGGTAGTTAAAAACTTATCTTATTTCCTTCTTAATTGAGCGACAAAAATTTTTTAGTCTTTCATTACTTGTTAAGTCAGGTAAAGTCCAAATTGATTCTGTCTCAGGTAATGGATCTTTGCTCCATTCTTTGAATTCTTCCATTATCGAAACATTATTTAGTTTTGATGTATATTTTTTTCGTTTTTTTAAATATTTTCTTATCACTGTAAGATTTGCCTCAATATATTCGCTCATAATAAATAATTAGTCTTATATTAATTTATCATCTAACAAGTTCTACTTTAAAGAAAAGATTAGTTAGACATTTTGAACTGCTTGAAAAAGTCCAAACGAATAACCTCCTATAAGGATCCAGCCAAGTACACTTGATATTATTGTAGATCTTCTATTATGTCTCCTTAAAGCTGATTCAATCATTTCATTAACTTCATCTCTATTAAGAAATTCTTTCTTGGAGTTTTTTTTCATTTTTTTTTTTTTTTTACAATAAACGAATTTATAAGAAAGTGAGCTTAAGATATTTTCCTATAAGTAAGAGTTTTATTTTTGATGATTTTATAAATATTTTTTATATTTAATATAAAATAAATAATGAAATTTTAAGAATAATTTAAAATTATAAGATAAAGTATTTGCATTGAAGGATCATAGTTTTTTATACAAACAATGAATATTAATGATAAATCTGTTTTAGAAATGCTTAATAAACTTATTATTATTAATAGGCTAAATAAAAGTCAAATTCTTGAAATGGTGAATTTAGTTTCAATATCGAATGATATTAATGATTTAAAGGATAACTTGAAATGGGAAAGTTCTAAATCATTTCATCAAAATATTTAAAATACATAAACTCTTTGTTTGATAATTATTAATTCTTGAAATTTACATAAGAGATACTTAATAGTTAATTTAACAAATTAAGAGTTTTATAAATAATTTATATAAGCTATTCAAATAAATTTTTGAAAGTAATTTTTCTTATAAGAAACTTGCTCTTGATTACTATAATTAAGTGTTGTTTTCTTATCCTTGCTAAATGATTTAATTAATATTGTAGAAGTGATTATTATTAGTATTAGTATTAGTAAATCTCCAACAGTAATTCCTCTTTCCTTTAGATTCATAATAAAACTTATATTTTGTTTAAATATAGCCTTAATTATTCAATAAACTAATATTTTTTACAAACGTGCTAAAAAACAGATGAAGGAAATATAAAAAGAATATAAAAATATTGAGACTATAATCTTTTAGGTCATAAAAAAAAATAGATGAATTTATTAAATGGGATTCAAAAAAAAAATTAGTAGTTCTAACACTCCCTATTTTTTCTCTAAAGAGATGATTATCACAAAAAAATCACTTAACGAAAATCAACTCAAATTTACTTATCAAAAACAGTTAATCTCAGATCTAGATAATAAGCACAAGGAATGGTCAAAATCGATTACTAGTAAATTTTAAAAGCTTTCGTTGATTATATTTAAAAGTTTATTTCTTTTAATTGTATTTTTTTCTTCCCAATTAAGTGTTACTTCATCATTAATAATAGGTTTTGCTTCATAAGCTAGATACCAAAGAATAAATCCGACAGGAAATAATAAAATATGCATAGCAAAATTAGTTGACTTAAATCAAATATAGTGCAACACTTATAATGTGCAAGTGTGACACTAATTTTTTTATTATGCCCTCTCCGAGGAAAAGAATTGGTTTTTTGCCAAGTGAAGAAGTGCATGAAATTATTGAAAAATTGTGCACAGCTAATGAGTTTAGTCAGTCAAAAGTCACAGGTTTATTGGTTGAGGAAGCGTTGAGGTCTCGAGGTGTTTTAAATAAAACTTATGGTCAAAATCAAAATGAAAATAATGATTTTAAAAACTTTTCTTCAGATTACGAAACATATTCTGAAAATAATAAATCTGCTCTTAATTTAGACGAATATGCGGTTAATAAAAAAATATTATCTGATAATATCAAAATGATGCATGAATTTATTGAGTTTAAGTATTTTAAGAAAGTTATGAAGCGAAATAACAACATTATTGAATAAATAGTGTCACACTATTAATGTTTATATATGAATCTTTTTCAATGGAATTTAAAAATTGAACAAAGATAAATATTTTTGATTATTTCTAATCAACTTCTTAAAGAGGGATCCAAGATAAATCGAATCTTTAAAAATTCAGCGGACTAAATCCTCGTGGAGATATGAACCTTAGCCCGCTTTAAAAAAATAGCAATAAAAAAATATAAATACAATAAGTATGTAAATTTACTTTTGATTTAAAATTTGAATATAAAAACTCTAAATATAAATGGCAGTAAGTAAATTAAATGAAGATACACAGGATCAAATATTGGATCTTCTTGAAAATCTTCAGCAAATAGAGAAACTTAAAAATAAAGATATACGAATTTTGCTAGATAAGATAGTTAGAAAATATGGAGGAAAAGTATTAAATAAATGAAACGCCTAATAATCCCACTATTAGTTTTGCTTACTTTACCAAGTGTAGTTCATAGCTCCCACTTAAATAATCATAGAGAACTTATAGTTACCTCAGAAAGCACTATGGAATCAATCGAGTTGGCAAAATACCTTAAGGATAATGGTGTAGTTAAATATTCAGCATATTGGTGTCCTAATTGCCTTAATCAAAGTGAATTATTTGGTAAGCAAGCTTATAGAGAACTTAATGTAGTTGAATGTGCAAGAGATGGCATAAACAGTCAAACTCAATTATGCATTGATAAAAAAATTAAAGGGTTTCCAACATGGGAAATAAATGGAAAACTAATTTTAGGTGTACTTTCACTAAAAGAGTTATCAAAGTTGACTGGATTTAAGAATTAAGGAAAATATAAGATGATTAATGCTTAGATATTAAAGGTTATTTCTTGAGTACCTTTCATACATCCTCCAGCTGGATAGTTAATTACTTTTTTTGATATTAATCCAATACTTATAGCAATTATTCCAATACTAATTAAAGCTCTTGATCGTTTGCTTGAGATGAGATACTTCATTGGGTAGTTATAAGTATTAAATAGTAGGAATTATTTAATTATAACTTGGGTTTTTTTGTTTAAAAAAAAAAATAATAAGTAACCCTAAATCTATAATTTTTTAAAATAAATTTTAGATATTAGAAATCTTGAAAATCCCTAATAAATAAATAAAAAAATGCTTATGTATCTTTTTTAGTATTTTTTAGTTTGTATTTGACAGTCTTTTTATAATTAAAATGAGACTTTTATTTTTTTATGAAAAATAAAGAATTTAATGTGACACAAGGAATGGCTTTGTTACTTTTGAAGCCATTAAATTTACCCGCTAATTACGTCCTAAATCTCATAATTTTTATAACTAATCCTAGTAACAATATTGGATACTAATAGTCTTCCCAAACTGGTTTGGTTCTCCTCCAACCTTGAGCGATTAACTTTCTCCATTCATCTCTAGCTTTATCAACTTTAAGTTCTTCTCTGGTTGTCATAAGAGGGGGTTCTTTTCCTAAAACACCATGAATTCTTCCAGAGTCAATAAACATATATTCAAAAAATTTATCTTTACTTTGATTATTCTTTGAAAATCTTTTAACCCTTGAACGACTCGAATTTATAAGCCAAAAATTTTCTGTCAATCTTACTTATTTTATGTTTTCTCAATTGGCGCCATTGTTAATCCTTTGCTGAATAGTTGCTCATGATATAGCTCTGCCTGTTCAAGATTACCTCTCCATACCTCTGCAGATCCTATCTTGTCAACTTTGATGGTTAGATCCCAAGCCCTTTGTTCACTCATGCTTGGGATTATTGTTAGAAGACAATTTGCGACATGCTGAAAAGTATTAAAATTATCATCAAGAACTATAACTCTTGCTTCTGGATATTTTGCTTTAGATTTTTTTGGATCTAGGACTGTGCCGAGTGAATTAAACATTTATTGTCTTTAATAGTTTAATTAAATTAAAATTTCACCTGTTTCTTCAATTAAGAAGTATTGAAAATGTCTCGAGCGTGACTTGAACACGCGACCTGCGGGCTATGAATCCGCCGCTCTAACCAGCTGAGCTACCGAGACATGGGAATATTGTAAGGCATTGGTTGTACTTAATTGCCATTTTCAAAATTTATTTGTTTGTGGGCCTCATATATAGCAATTCCGCATGCTACAGAAAGGTTTAGACTTCTAACACCTTTTTGATCATTGTTTCCAGTCTGTATATTCGGCATAAATATTGATATTAAAAAGTCGCTTTTATCAATAATTGAATCGGGTAATCCTGAATCTTCTCTCCCAAATAGCATAATATCATCTTGCTTAAATTTAAAATCCTTCAAATATAATCCATTTTTTTTACTAAAAGATATTATTCTTTTTGTTGATTTTGACGCTAGAAATTTTTCAAAATTCTCATACTGATTAACAGTAACTAGAGGCCAATAGTCTAATCCTGCTCTTTTTAAATATTTATCTTCTAGCTTAAAACCGAAGGGCTCTATAAGATTTAAAGGTATATTAAACGCCGCACATGACCTGGCAATGTTACCAGTATTTTGTGGGATTCTAGGTTCAAAAAGAGCGACTTCCAATTTTAAGAAGGTATTTCAATACTTATTCCATCTATTTTGATTGCTCTGCCGTTTATAGCAAGCCAATTATCTTTTGATATTTTGGTTATTCTCTTTTGAAGTTCGCCGATTCTTTCAATATAAGTATTACCAATTTTATATTCAGAGACCAGACTCCAACCTACTTGTTCTCCAACAATAATTGTTATGCTTTTTCTTTTCATTAAGAGACTTATAAGTAAATTCATTTTTGTTGACCATTCATTTTGTTCATTTCCAATACTTTTCATAACAAATCCGCCAATAGAATCTATTAATAATGGACCTTCTTCTTTCCTTAATGTATTTGCTAGATCTGTCGTTTCTATTAATTTCCAATCTTTTGGCCTTCTTTTTCGATGTAAATTAATTTTATCTTGCCAATCTTTATCATCCAAATTGTTTTCAGATAAGGCAACATATGATAATTTTTTTACCTCCTTTGCAAGATGCTCTGCGAATTCACTTTTGCCACTCTTTGTCCCCCCTGTAATAAAAACTATATGAGATGAATATTCACTAATACTTAAATCCTTGGCATTCATAAATTCTCTATTATTTAGAGAAATACCACCATGTCGCTAAAGGAATAATTGTGGCAGCAATTAACAAACCTATAACTATATAAGTAGCAGTTGAACTCTCAGTATCTTTTGATCTCATAGTGTTAAAATTTGGATCCACTACGGGGTTGTCAATAGATGAAGGCTGACTTTTTTCGTAATTTATAACATTCTTCTGTTGAGTAATAGCAAAATATTTATTTATGCTAGGAATTTCATTTGCGTATGTAGTCGAGGGGATAAGAATGAAAATTAAGCCAGTAAATATAAGAGAAAGTATATATTTATTGATATTTAGGTCCATTTTGAAAGGTTTTGGTTAATTATATATTAAAAACCATATGTTTGAGTATTTTTAAATGTACCAAACAATATAATATTTGCATAATTTAATTAGAAATAACATATTTAAAATATGGGATTCAATGGGAAATCATTAATATTAATCGGTGCCATACTCTTTATTTTTCAGATAGCAAATTTTATTTCAATAGAAACAATCACTCCTGAGCTTGAAAGAGCACAAGTGTTAGCTGCAATATCTTCATTAATTATTATTTTGATAGGTTTTTTATTTAAACAATTCGAACCATTAGTTGGTGATAAAGCTGCTTTAAAAGGAGAAAATAAGTTTTTCTATGATAGAAACATGCCGGATGAAGTTATTGATGAACTTGCATGGGGTTCTGAAGCGATATTAACTTCTACAGCAGCAGCATCAATATTAATTCATAATGATGGCGTTAATATACTGAGGAGGGGATTGTCTTCAAGTAATGATTTTAAACCCGGTGAAACTTGTCTGAGATCTATAAAAGATATGAAATTAATATCATTAGCAAACACTAAATTTTATCCCGGAAGAGATGAATTTTTTAATTTTTGTGCCGACATTCCATCTATCTTAATTGTACCTATAAATAATAAGGCTTTTATATTGATAGGAGGCTGGAGTGCTAAAAGTTTTACGAAGTCAGATGAAAAATGGATTAATAACTGGTCCAAAAAAATTAACAATATTTTTTTAAAAAATAAAATTTAAAAATAAATTATTGATTTAACTCTTTTATCTTTTGCTTTAAAACTTACTGATTCAGTGATTAAATTATAATAAGCATTTTCTGAATTTATTTCATATTTATTTTCTTTATTTTCATCTTTTATTATATATTTTACTGGATTGAAAAATTCAATTATGTTATCTGAACCCAATATGGCTTTACCTGAATTTAAGATGATATTTTGATTTTCAAATCTTATATTACCCTCTAATAGATAGTTAGTATTTTCTATATTCCATATAAAATTATCAGCATATAAAAAATCCCCATCTTTATTAAGTGTTTTTAATTTAACATTCCCTTTCAATTTCAGGAGTTTATTGTTGTCTGATAATGTTGATTCATCTGAACTAATAATATATTTAGTTTTTTTGCGATTGAGAATATTAATAATAGGTTTTTTTAATTCGAAACTTAATTCAATATTGTCATAACTTGAATCTGGACTGGTAATTGAATATATTTTATCTCCACTTTTAGAAAAAATAGTCATATCTAAACTTTCTATTTTTTGTTTTACTTTATTTTCATCAATTACATTTGGGGAGCAACCAAGCATAAATAATGGAAGGAAAATTATTAATCTATAAATGTTGCTCATACTCAAGTTTTTTTATGATTGGAGTGGGATTAGGAAGACTTGAGTTACTTACTAATAATCCCCAACTTAATTGTTGTTTCCAAGGAATTTCTTCTCTGTATATAGAACCAAGTTGCTCGTTAATTTTTGTAGATAAATCGGGCAATAAAGGTTTTAATAACAACCCTATTATTCGGGTACTTTCTAAAACGTTATAAATAATTTGTTTAACTAGGGGTAGATTATCCTTATCTTTTATTAACAGCCATGGCTGATTATCATTCAAATACAAATTTGTATTAATTGCTAAATTAAGGACTTCATTAGCTGCTAGATCTAATTTGTAGTTATCAAAGTTGTAAATATAGTTATCGATTACAATTTTGGCAGAATTCTCTAATTTATTTTCACTTAAAATTTTTTCATTATTTGGCACTTTATTATCAAACCATTTTCTAGACATAGATGATGTTCTATTTAATAAATTTCCAATTGTATTAGCTAAGTCATTATTGATAATGTCAACAAATCTTTTATCTTGAAAATCTCCATCATTTCCTAGTGATATGTCCTTAATGAGGTACCACCTTACAGGATCATTTCCATATTTTGTAAGCAATAAATCAGGATCGAGTACATTTCCCAAGCTTTTACCCATTTTTTGTCCCTCTCTTGTAAGAAACCCATGTCCAAATACCTTTTTAGGAACTTTCAAATTTGCAGAAATGAGCATTGCGGGCCAATATACAGCGTGGAATCTCAGTATATCTTTACCAATAAAATGAACATCAGCTGGCCATCCTCCATTAATTGATTTTTCCAATGAATGTTCTGTCGTATCAGAACTAATGGCGCTTACATATCCAAGTAAAGCATCAAACCATACGTAAAAGGTATGGTTATCGTAACCAGGGACAGGAATTCCCCATGAGACATTTGTTCTTGAAATTGAAAAATCCTTCAAACCTCTAGATACAAAATTTATAATTTCATTCTTTCTTTCTTTTGGCTCTATAAAAGAAGGTTCGTTGATTATTTTCTCAATTTCTTTTTGATATTTTGAAAGCCTAAAAAAGAGATTCTCTTCATTTTTCCATTCTAGATTTTTTTGATGTATGGGACACTTGTATGTTGATGAGTCTTCTGGATTATCTTTAAATTCTTCACAACCCACACAATACCATCCTTTTTGAACTCCCATATAGATATCATCTGATGCTTTTACTTTTTCATAAAATTCATTAACAACAAATTCATGATTTTTTGAGCTTGTTCTTATAAATTTATCAAATGATATATTCCAATTTATCCAATTATTTTTAAAGACTTCTGAGATTTCATCACAATGTGATTTTGGTTCAATACCCTTTTCATTAGCTGTTCTTTGTATTTTCAAACCATGTTCATCAACACCAGTGATGAAAATAACATCTTCACCTGCAAGTCTTTTATACCTAGCTATTGAGTCACAAATTATTGTTGTATATACACTTCCTAAATGAGGTTTATCATTAACATAGTATAAAGGTGTAGTAATGACAAAAGTCATAAAGCTTTTTTATTAATACTAACAGATATTTTTTAAACTAATAACAACCTAATTATATTAATTATTCTATTAATAAATAAACTCTAAAAGATTACTATCATTTATAATAAATTTAACTTTATATATTTTATTACTATATATTTCTATTGATACAAAAAGAGTAATAAGTATTTCTAGAGAATAATCTGGAAAATAAACCAAAGCAATATTTTTTTTATGATTAATCCACTTGACGAATATTATTTTATAAAAGGGTTTATTTTCATTCTTAAAAAATAAAGTTAAATACTTAAATTTATCATTTTTATATATATTATTATTCTCTGATTGTCTATTCTTCGAATAATCAATAATCTTAGATACTGAATCTTTACTTAGAACTTCGTAATTATTAATTTTATTGTAGACTTGCCTTTGTATAATTAAATCAAGATATCTTCTTAATGGTGATGTACATTGTACATACATTCTAAGGCCTAATGATTCGTGGATTCCTGGCTTAGTAGTTATGTAACTTCTTCCCATATATTGTTTTAATATTATAAATTTAATATCACTATCATTGTATCTATTAAGTATTTCAGATGGATTGCAGTTTATTTTTTGAATCCTAAATGCAGCCGCTAAATTATATTTATTAATAAATAAACTTGTTACATAACCCATTAATATCATTGATTCTGCAACTATAATTTGTGATATTGTTTTCTCTAATTTAGTTAGTATAATCTTATCCTCATATAGTTTAATTTTACTATTAGGACTTTCAAAATTAATTGCTCCTTGTTTCTTTCTGAATGTAATACTTTTTTCTAATAAATTTTTAATCTCAATTAATTCTATTTCTTCTTTTGGTTGTATTTCTAATATTTCGTTTGCATCTTCATATGTTAATTGATATTTTGGTTTTACTATTGCTTCAGTTATTTCATACTTATTTATTGATCCATCGTCATTGAATTCTATTGCTGCACTAATAGTTTCTGAAACTTTATTTTGAGCTAGATTTGCCTTTTCAAGAATATCTTTAGGTAGCATTGGGACATATTGATCAGTTAAATATAAACTGCTATTTCTCTTTCTTGCACTTAAATCAACATTAGAGTCATGCAAAAAGAGTTTGCATGGATTACTGATATGTATCCATAAATTTTTTTTATTACCTTCTTTTATTTCTAATGAAATAGCGTCATCAACCTCATGTGGATCATCAGAGTCAATTATATATGTTTTTAAATTAGTTAAATCTTTCAAATATTTTAGATATCAATTATAGTGCCAAACTATATTCAATATGAAATTATCCTTCAGGATTTACGAAGGGTAAAAGAGCTACAATTCTTGCTCTCTTTACAGCTAATGTAAGATCTCTTTGTTGCTTAGAGGTTAAACCTGTCATTCTTCTTGGTAGGATTTTGCCCCTCTCAGTTATGAATTTTTTTAGTAGTTCTACATCCTTATAGTCAATAGGATCTCCAGGTTTTATAGGTGATAATTGTTTTTTAAAAATTGAATTAGGCATGATTTAATTTGATTTGATTACTTTATTTCTTTGTGAATTGTCATTCTGTTTAAATGAGGATTAAACTTTTTTAGTTCTAATCTTTCAGTTGTATTTCTACGATTCTTTTCAGTGGTATATCTTGAGACACCATTTGATCTCTTAGGATCTGTGCTTGTCCTAGCTTCAGTACATTCCAGGGTCACTACAACTCTTGTCCCTTTTTTGGCCATTTTAATTAATACTTTATTGTATAATTTTCTATTGTACATCTTCATCAAACTTTTTTGAAGATATACTCATTTCTTTTATTATCATTGATTCAAAAATATATATGAAAGTTTCTCAAAATTGGTTGAAAAATTTAGTTGAAATTACTTCTACTCCTGAAGATCTCTCTGAGAAATTATCTATTGGTGGATTTGAGGTTGAATCATTAGAAGATTGTTCAAAAAATGTAAATGGTGTTGTTTTAGGAAAGGTATTATCTGTTTTAAAACACGAAGGATCTGACAAACTTTCAATTTGCCAAGTCGATATTGGTAATTCTAAGATTTTACAAATTATCTGTGGTGCGCGCAATATTAAACCAAATATTTATGTTTATGTTGCTACTGTCGGCGCGAAATTAAATGCAGTTGATTTATTTATTAAAAGAAGTGAAATTAGAGGTGTCATGAGTGAAGGAATGATATGCTCACTGCAGGAACTGGGTTTAGAGGACTCTAGCGAAGGGATAGAGATCATTGATGAAGATTTGGCCCTAAAACATGAATTGGGCACTCCAGGGTCTCACTTGCTTCAATTAAATGATTTTATATATGATTTAGCCATTACAGCTAATAGACCTGATGGAATGTCTGTTATGGGTATAGCCCGTGAAATTTCTGCTCTTTTAGAATCCAACTTAAATTTTCCAGAATTAAACCATAAATACAATATTCATTTACTTAAGGGAATTAAACTTTGTCCAGAGGCTATAGAATCTAATTGCATTTATACAATAAGCTGCATTGATGGAGTAAATGGAAAGAAATTATCGCCAATTTGGCTTAAAGACCGTATAGAAAAATCAGGTATAAAATCTATTAATCTTCTAGTTGATCTGACAAATTATATTCTTTTAGAACAAGGTCAACCTTTGCATGCGTTTGATAAAGATAAACTATCAAACTTAATTGGTAAGGAAGTTTCTCCAGAAGATTTCTCTGTAAGAAAAGGCAAAGATAACGAAAGCCTTATTTGCTTAGATGGTAAAAAATATGTATTAAATGACAATATCACAGTTATTACTTGTTGTGATAAACCGGTAGCTATTGCTGGGGTGATAGGCGGTTTAGAGACTTCTGTAACTAACACTACCACATCTATTTACCTTGAAGGCGCTGTTTTTAACCCAGTTACTATAAGAAAATCTTCAAAGTCTGTTGGCATAAGAACGGAATCTTGCAGCAGGTTTGAAAAAGGGATTTCATCAAAAAATACAATAAGCGCAGTAACAAGGGCAATTAATCTTTTAGAAGAATATTTTTCTATTAATTCACCAATCATCAATACTTCCAATTTAATAAGCAATGAGGATATATTTATTAAACTAAGGAGAAATCGAATACATAAAATTCTTGGTCCATTAATAATTAACGATCAATTTGATAAAAGAAATTTATCTGATAATGAAATAGTTGATAAATTAACACTTATAGGTTGTACTTTAAAGAATAAAGAATATGGCTGGGATGTAGCAGTAATTCCTAATAGATCACATGATTTAATAAGAGAAATCGACTTAATCGAAGAAATAGCGAGATTAATAGGGTATGACAGATTCGA
Organism: uncultured Synechococcaceae cyanobacterium; assembly: GCA_902537275.1. GTDB lineage: Bacteria > Cyanobacteriota > Cyanobacteriia > PCC-6307 > Cyanobiaceae > Prochlorococcus_A. The sequence goes on along the minus strand of CACBAW010000001.1, from coordinate 68,293 downwards.
CTTAAACCTTCCTAATCCAGTTAAGCCTGGAAAATTATCATCAGAACAGTTGGCATTGAGAAAAGTAAAAAATGGTTTTATAGAAAATGGTTTTACCGAGGTATTAAGCTACTCTCTTGTTCCTGAAGATAATGAAAAACTTATTAAGATTTCTAATCCTTTATTATTAGAAACAAGTTGTCTTAGAGATAATATCTGGCAAGAACATTTGGAAATAGTGAACCGTAATATAAAAGCTGGGCAAGCAAGTTGTTATATATTTGAAATTGGAAATGTTTTTCAAAAGAAAACTGAGTTCATTCAAGAAGAAGTTCTGAATGGAGCGATTTATGGAAATAGAAAATTTGGAAAATGGATAAATTCGGGTAAGGATAACGATCTTAATTATTACCAGGCCAGAGGAAAGTTAAAGGAGGCTTTATCATCTTTGAACATAAAAATTGAAGATAAACCTACTGATTCAATTGATTTCCTTCATCCAGGGAGAACAGCGAAATTAGTTATTGAAGGGAAAGATGCAGGTTATTTTGGTGAAATACATCCCAAACTAATATTAGAAAAGAAGTCATTAAAAAAAGTTTATTTATTTAAAATAAATGTTTCTAACCTTTTGGTAGCTAGTACAAGAAAAAATAAATGGATTCCAATATATAAGCAATATCCAATTGTTCCGAAAATGGAAAGGGATATAAATTTTGTTTTCAGTAAGAAATTTTTAATTAGCGAAATAACATCACAAATAAGAAAAACAGGAAAAAATCTCTTAGAGGATGTAAATTTACTTGATGTTTTTGAAGATACTAAATTTGGAGATGATCATATAAGTTATACATTTAGATTATCTTATAGAGATAAAGATAAAACATTATTGGACTCTGACATTACATCAATACATTCAAATATCATTTCTAATGTTGAAAAATGTTTTAACACTAAATTGAGGAATTAAATGTATTGCCAATCCCATATAAGACTATAAATAAGTCTATTTATGATTCTTATATAAGATAAATAATAATCCTATAAAAGTAATAAATGTTGTATGATAAAGTCCATGATTAATCTACTATCTCTACTTCTATCTTCAGTGCTGTGGGTTCAAGTACCTCAGTGGTCAGATGATTGGTCAAAATGTGCTGTTGACATACCAGATGCATCATGTCACTGGTATATAACTGCACCAGATAATACTTTTGGCGAAGGTTTCGATTGGGCTAGCGCACCTTGGTTTGATGCTAATGGATTAAGTGATGTCCCTAGTATTGATAAGCAAACTGCCATTGAAAAGCTTCAATCCAAGTAGTACTGTCTTTAAGGCAGTACGGGAAAACATATAAACCTGTGATACCAAGACTTTTTAAGCTTTATCAATTTCTTGGACATTGAAAGGACATAATTTTTTGATTTATTATTCAATTTTTAATTTTCCCAGTTAATAAACAGTTTGGGTATGAATCATCCAAATTGATAAATTGATTTATCTTACATATCTATTTTAAGACTATATAATAGACTTATAGTAAGTCTCATATAAGAAATACTATACAAGAAATTTTTTTATTTGAAAGTATATTCTATTTTTATTTCATTTATACATAATTATTGCTTCTATACATTTGAAAAATAATAATTGACAAAAATTAGAAATTTTTAAATTAGCGGCTATCTTATATGAGACTAAAAATAGACTTAAAAATAGTCTTATATGAGAATTAGTATACTACTTTCTATATAGATTTTTTAGCAATTGATATGCATCATTTAATTTTCTCATTTGATCTGTTGATCCTCCAGCATCTGGATGCGTCTCTAAGGCTATTGATTTATAGGCCTCCCTAATTTTACGGAACGTATGAGCGGATCCTGCAGATGTTGATAAATTCAATAATTTAAGTGCTCTATGTACTGTCATTGTTGAGTCCAAAGTTTCAAATGAATTTGATCTATTATTTCGCTTAAATCTACTTATAAACCTTCTCATAAGTGTTGGTACTCTATTTATCAGGTCTGATGTAGCAAAAGGGTCTTCTAAAACGCCAATCATTAATAAAACAATTTCAAGGGATGGATTTTTCTTTATCCAAAATGGGCATAAATCTGACATTAATTTATTGGCTGCACTCCACGTAAAGGGTAGATTTTCAGTCCCATCAAGATTTGGCCATATATCCCTTTCAAACCAATCCATCGAAGCTTCTACTACATGGTCATTTGGAACTGATCCATATAAGGTTTTCCAATGACTAATTAACTCAATTCGACATTTTATTAATTCAGTTTCTTTAATTGTATTAATTTGAATATCATTAATATTCTCCTTTAATTTTTCACAATTAATACTTCTTCTTAGATTCCTTACTTTATTTTCAACAAAATTGGGAAGGCTTATGTTTAAGTTGGCTTTTTCTTTAGATTGATTTTTATTTTTAAATCTTTTATTCAAGGATATCTCATTAACTTCTTTTTTTACGTCTGATTTAATTAATACCAATGCACTATCTTCATCAATATTTAAATTTTTTTTATTATTATTCTCGTTAAAGTCTATTTCTTGCTGTTGGTTCTTAGGTAGTAAATCATCTTCTTGAAGAAGTTCTTTAAGTATCTTTTCTATTACAGGCCCTCTTGCTCTAAATCCCCACTCTTTTCGTAATTGATCAAACTTGGAAATTAGTTCCTCAGGTAAATCAATTGAAATTCTTTTTGTATTTGAATTTTCAGGAATATTCAATAATATTTTCTTGAATAGGATGGAATTTATTTAATTTTATTCAAAAAAAATTGAAAGTCCATACGAAATATTGTTTTTAAATTAAAACCAATTTATTTTTATGTCACAAGTCAATTAAGTGTCTTTTTATAATAAGAATAAAAAATGTTTAATTGTTATTTCAAGTCATCTAAAGAAAAAAAGAGTTATTATCAACTTAAGAAATTAGAAATGCTCAATTACATTAAGGATTCACTTGAACGTAAAATTGCCTCAGTAAAAGCATCTATTGAAGTTCTAGAAAGTCAAATAACCAGGGATAAAGAAGTTGAAGTAACTAATTAGTATTCAAACAAAATTTTCTAGAAGTTTTTCAGGGCCTAATTTCTTTAAATAATTAATATTTGAATTTTCAGTTACTAATAAGTATCCTGCAAATCCTAAACCGTTAATACTGAAACCATGGATATGATCATTTTTTCTTTTTATAATAGCGATCCATTTATTAGTTATTAAAATATTGTAAGGGTATATCGGTTTCTTATCACTAATAGGGTTCCCAAGTCCTAATTTCTTGCATAATTCCAAGTAAAATTCAAAAAGACATGATGGATTTTCTAAAAAATTAAATTTGGATACAACAATATTTTTTTTAAGCTTACTATCTATATCTTGATATGAGTTCATCTCTAAAAACCACTTTTCTCTAGGGCATGATATCTCACCTTTAGATCTACGCAGAAGTTGAAAATGCCTGTGAGGTTGACTCGCTCCCGCAATTGGAGAACTATTGAAAAACCATAATCCACTAGTATCTTTATTAACTTGTTGGATCGCTCTCCAATCTTTAATATCTAACCATCCATTTTGAGGTTTCCATTCATTTGTAATAAGTAAAATATGACCTTTTTGTACAGGGTACTTATTTAATATTAGTTGATGATTATCACCAATTTTATCAATTTCTAGTATCTTTTCCCAAGGACAAAATGGATTTTGCTTAGGACCATAAATTTTTTTTTTATTAAATTTTGAAGTATCGAGTTTCCTAATTATGAAGTCGTCTTTTTCATATAAATCTCTTGTAATAATATCAGTTTTGAGAGGATATAATGATTCATCATCAATTGATAATTGAGTTTGTTCTAGTGCTTTTTTCCAATATATTTCTAAACTCATTTAAAAAAATTTATCATTATCATTTTAAAAAAAAATATAAACTTGTAATTACTTTTTATTAAATTGATATTCTTTCAATTTTTCCAGAGATACTGATTCTAAGACTACAATATTAGTTGATTCTAATATGATTTTTGGTGCAAGACCGTCTAATAATGCTTGCTTCCACCTATCAAGACAAATACACCAATGATCACCATCCTTTAGTCCTGGGAAAGAATAAATAGGCATGGGAGTTATTAAATCATTACCTTGTGATTTACTATATTTCAGGAAATTATCATCCATTACACAACATATGGAATGATTCCCTCCATCATTTTTGTCATAGTTGCAAAATCCATCCCTGAACCACCCTGTCATAGGTGCGCAACTACAAATCTCAATTTCTTCTCCAAGGACATTTAACTGATTTTGATTGTTTATGGTCATAGTTTTTTAAATAATAATAAAACACCAACATTTCTTTAAAAAAGGTTGACGAGTATGGGGGGTAAGGAGGTAATAATTCTAATAAGGTTTTTTTCATTATGGATTGGGACTTTACTGAAAACATTGTATTTAAAGCTCTTTATGAAGCTTTTAAAGATAGTGATGAAACTTCCGCATTAGAATTTTTATCTAGTGATGGTGCTTCATATTATCTTGAGTTAACACAGGATGCCGCGGGTGAGGGACTTGATCTGGGTGATAATGAAACGATGGAAGAACTACAGGAAGAAATTATTGAATATTTAGAAAATAACTAAAAATTTAGCTTAAGCGCTAAAATATTTAGCTTTTGAGTGTAGTGAAATGATAGCTGTAGTACTTTGTTCTGGATGAAGTTGTTCAGATTCATCCATGGTCAAGTTTATTCTTTTGGCATCCAACAATGATAATTGCATGTTTGAATCAGATACTTTTGGACATGCAGGATAACCAAAAGAATATCTAGCTCCTCTATATTTTTGAGCTAATATTTCTCTATTTTTGTCTGGTTCTTCAGACCTAAAACCACATTCAATACGAATTAATGCATGGACATATTCAGCTAGAGCTTCTGCTAATTGCACTGTAAGTCCATGGAATAACAAATAATCGCTATATTTATCTTCTTTAAATAATTTTTGAGAATATTCGCTAGCAATATCGCCCATGGTTACTGCCTGCATAGGAAATATATCTATCGGTTTATCATTTTTCAAATCACAATAAAAATCAGCTATGCATAAATTATTCCCAGATTTTTGTCGTGGAAAATTAAATTGGGAAATTTTATTTAATGATTTCTCATCAAATAAGAAAATACTATTATCTTTTCTCCCGCATCTGAAATATCCATAAACTGCTTTGGGTGATATAAGTTTTTTCTCTATAATTATCTCTAACCATTTATCTAACAATGGTTTAGCATATGAATCCAAATAATTATTGTATTCATCTATGCCTTGGTTTTTTCCTTTTTTTATTTGCCATTGCCCGCTAAATAAAGCTTTTTTATCTAAATAAAATATTAACTTATTTAAATCTATATCAACATCGTTCAAGACTTTCGTTCCCAAGAAAGGGGCTTGAATTGGATCTTCTTCATTTATATATTTAGATCTTATAAAATTTTCTTTTAAATTTAATTTGGAAGTCTCGGTATTTATGGATATTGATTTTTTAACAGCTTGAGAGTTTGATTTTGATGAGGCTAAATTAATATTTATACCCTCATTGTTAATGAAACCCTCTGTATTTGACCAATTACCCTTTTTCTTATTATCCATATATTCATTCATGAATTTAAGATCAGTGAAAGCATCTTTTCCGTACAATATTTTCCCTTTATATATTTTGCTGCAGTCCTCATTTACAAATTTTGGGGTTAAGGCTGCGCCTCCTAATATTACTGGTACACTAATATTTTCATTGTTAAAAGCCTCTAAATTATCTTTCATAAAAGCAGTTGATTTAACAAGTAATCCGCTCATAGCGATGCAATCTGCTTTGTATTTTTTTTGTGCATCTATAATTGCTGAAACATCTTGCTTTATTCCTAGATTTATTACGTCATAACCATTATTTGTAAGTATTATATCTACCAAATTTTTTCCAATATCATGTACATCGCCTTTGACAGTTGCAATTAAGAGTTTTCCATTTGATATATTTTCATCTACAGTTTCCATGTATGGTTCTAAAATTGAAACAGCAAATTTCATTGTTTCGGCGGATTGGAGTACAAATGGCAATTGCATTTGACCTGAGCCAAATAAATCTCCTACAACTTTCATCCCATCTAGTAAAAAGGTATTAATTATTTCAAGAGGTTTATATTTTTTTAAAGCTTTATTTAATTGATCCTCTAATCCTATTTTTTCTCCATCTATAATATGATTTTTCAGACTTTCTTCAAGAGTTAGGTTTTTATTTTCTGAAGATGCTTTTTTGAAATCTTGAATAGATAAATCTTGAAAAGTCTTTGTTAATTCTACTAATGGATCATAAATACAAATATCATCTTCAAATTTTCTTTTATCATAAATCAAATCTAAGCAAAGCTTTTTAGTTTCTTCAGAAATTTTTGATAATGGCAAAATTTTATTTGGTGCGATGATAGCAGAATCTAATCCTGCTTTAATGCATTCATCTAAAAATATTGAATTTAGATTAATTCTTGATAATGGTGAAAGGCCAAAACTAATGTTTGATATCCCAAGTATGATATGAATATCTGGGAAATTTTCACGAATTTTTAATATAGCACTAATAGTTTCTTTAGCGTTTAATCTATCTTCTTCTATCCCTGTAGATATTGGCAGAGCTAATGGATCAATAAATAGCTCATAATCTGACAAACCACATTCTCTTGTTCTATTAATCGCTCGTTTGACAATCTTATATTTTTTTTCTGAATTCCTTGCCATTCCATCTTCATCAATTGTTCCGACAACAAGACCTGAACCATACCCTAAGGCTAAATTTAGAACTTGATCAAATCTTTCATTGCCATCTTCGTAATTGGTTGAATTTATAATACATTTACCACCAGCTGACTTTAATCCACTTTCCATTTTGTCAGCATCTGTAGAGTCAATCATTAATGGTAAATTTATATTGGTAACTAGTCTTGAAGTTATTTCTTTCATATCTTTCACTCCATCTCTGCCTACATAATCTACATTTACATCAAGAACGTGAGCATTTTCTTTTTGTTGTTGCTTGGCAATTGCAACTAAGCCATCCCAATTGTCGTTATTTAATAACTCCCTTACCTTTTTCGATCCACTTGCATTTAATCTTTCTCCTACTATTAAAATTGAATTGTCTTGTTTATATGGTACAGAGTTATATATTGATGAGGCAGATGGAATAAAACCACTTGAATTTTTCTTACCATTGTTGTAGGTCCTTTCAATATTAATAATTTCATCGATTATTGAAGACAGGTATTTTATATGTTCAGGTGTTGTCCCACAACATCCACCTATTAATTGAACATTAAAGTCATATATAAAATTCATTAACTGCATCTTTAATTCTATTGGCTTTAATCTATAGTGAGCTACACCACCAATATTTTCAGGAAGACCTGCATTGGGAATACAGCTTATAGCGAAGGGAGAATTTTCAGACAAATATTTAATATGTTCCTTCATTTGCTCAGGACCAGTTGCACAATTAAGTCCAAGGATATCTATATTAAATGGCTCTAATATTGTTAATGCAGAAGCAATATCAGATCCAACAAGCATAGTACCTGTTGTTTCCATTGTTATAGATACCATTAAAGGTATATCAATTTTTTTACTTTCTAGAATTTCTTTTGATGCTAATAAGGCAGATTTAATTTGTAAAACATCCTGACAAGTTTCAATCAAAAGAAGATCAACTCCTCCATCTATAAGACCATAAATTTGTTCTTTATATGATTGCTTTAATTCATCAAAATCTATATGTCCTAAGGTGGGTAATTTAGTTGTTGGCCCAATTGAACCTGCTACAAACCTTGGTTTATCAACTGATGAGTATTTGGCAGCAGCTTTTTTTGCTATAAATGCTGCATTTTTATTTATCTCATAAGCCTTATCTGCAATATCATATTCATCTAGAACTATTGATGAGGCACCAAATGTATTAGTTTCAATAACATGACAACCTGCTTCTAAAAATGAATTATGAACCTTCTCAACTACCCTTGGCGATGATAAAACAAGGTTTTCATTACATCCCTCTAATTCTTTTCCTCCAAAGTCATCTGCAGTAAGATTTAAGTTCTGAAAAGATGTTCCAGTACCTCCGTCAAAAATAATTAATGGTTTTTCGTCTCTATTTAAATAGGTTCTGAAAGATTCCATTTTTAGGCAAAAAAAAATTTATTTTAGTGAAATTCTTGTTACCCAATTATCATAGTCTTGAGAACGACCTTCTGTTATTTCTATAAGCTTACTTTTTAATTTATTCATTATTGGTCTTTCAACATTTAATTCAGTTGATTCAATTTTTTTAACTGGTGTAATTTTTGCTGCTGTACCAGTTAGAAAAACTTCATCTGCTATTAATAATTCTGTTTTATCAACAGGCCTTTCAATTACATTTATTCCAAATGATTTTGCTAATTCAATTACACTAGCTCTAGTAATACCCTCAAGAATATCTTGATCAACACCAGGAGTGATTAAGTCTCCATTCCTTACAATAAATAAATTCATACCACTAGCTTCGCTAACCTTACCACTTGAATTTAATAGCAGGGCTTCATCAAAACCCGATAAACTAGCTTCTGTTTTGGCTAATGAACTAGTAATATATGCTCCACTTATTTTTCCTCTTAAGGGGAGAGATCTATCTTCTTGTCTTGTCCAACTACTCATTCTACAAGAAACACCATCTGGGGATAGATAATCTCCTAGTTCAATACAATAAATAAAGAAATTTGTTTCAATATTGTGTAACCTTGGCGCTATACCTAAATCGCTTGTATATACAAATGGTCTTATATAAATAGGTTTTTCTGGCTTGTTTCTTTTTATAACTTCTTCTAAGGCTTTAAAAATATATTCTTCAGAAATTTCAGTTAAGAGTAATTTTGCACTTTGAGATAATCTTTTTATATGTTTATCAGTTCTAAACAAAAGGAATTCTTCTTTGTTTGTTGGGTTAGGTATCGCTCTCATTCCTCCAAATGCTGCAGTACCGTAATGTAGTGCATGAGTAGCTATTGATATTTTTGCTTCTTTAAATGGAATACATTTACCTTCGAACCAGGCGTATGGAAGAAATTCATGCATATTAAATTTATTTAATTAAGGTAAACTTGTTTTATCTTACTAACGTATTCTAAACCTTATTTATATATAAAAATGCACAGGATATTAAATATAGCAGGAAATGAAAAGAATAAGGATGATTTAATTGAGCAACCAGCTGCTGATTTTATTTTTATAACAAGTGTCAAGGCTGATTTAAATCTTATATCAAACTTATTGTTAGAAAAAGAATTTGCTTCATTAAAAAATAATATAAGAGCTTTAGAAATTTCTAATTTAAATTCTTCTGCTCAAATAGATAATTATTTATTAAAAACAATAAATTATGCAAAAGTAGTCGTACTTAGAATATTTGGAGATAAAGGTACATGGAACTATGGAATTGAACAACTTTTAAATTGGCAAGCAGTTAATAAAAAAAGGAAGTTAGTAATCCTATCAGGTACCATTGATCAGGAAATTTCCTTATGTGAAATAAGTAGTATAGATAAAAATATTGCATTAAATATTTCTAGATTACTAAGATCTGGAGGACTGGATAATTATAGAAAGTTTCTTAATTGTTTAAATTATTTAGTTGTAGATGAAAAATTAATTCCTGATAATTTTTTGAATATTACTTTTTATGCAGATCCCTATTTACATGATTGGAAAAATGAGAGTGGCGAAAAGATAGGAATAATATCCTATAAATCACTTTTTTTGGCTAATGAAATTGAAGTAAATGAAAAACTTAACTTGCAATTAAGAAAATGCGGATTATCTCCTAAAACATTTTTTATTTCAACACTAAAAGATCATATTATTCAGAAGAAATTAATAGAAATTTTTAAAAAAGAAGATATTAAACTAATAATTACCACAACTTCATTTTCTTCATCTCAAATCAAAAATAATGAATTAATTGAAAATTCAACAAATATTTTTACTTCTCTTAAAATTCCAATTTTACAGCTTCTTTCTTCTAATAGATCAAGAAAAAAGTGGTTAAATTCATCTATTGGAATGAATTCATCTGATTTATTAATGCAAATAATTATTCCTGAATTTGATGGAAGAATTACTACCTGTCCTTCAGCATTTAAAGAAATAATTTCTAAGAAAAATACACTATATAGTGAAATAACTAGTTACAAAGCTGATCAAGTAGGTATTCAATGGATTTCAAAATTTGCAACAAATTATGTGAAACTTCAGAAACTTAATAATTTTGATAAAAGAATTTGTTTAGTTATAAGTAATTATCCAGTAAAGAACGGAAGAATCGGTAATGGCGTTGGTCTAAATACACCATCTTCAATAATAAATATTTTTAATTGGTTAAAAGAAGAAGGTTATGACCTTGGATCTTGCAATTATCCTCAAGATTCTTCGGAATTAATGTCAATGCTTATAAAAACTAGAACTAATGATATTGAATCTCAAAATAATAAACCATTAGATTACTTACCACTTAGTGAATATTTAAAATATTGGAATTATTTAGAAATTGATCCCAAAAATATTATTGTTAGTCGTTGGGGTAAACCATCTGATGCGATCGATCTAGATAATAAAGGTTTCTCAATAAATGGTATTAGATTTGGAAAAATAACATTATTGATTCAACCTCAAAGAGGTTATGACGCTTTCACTGATAGAGATATGCACTCTCCCGATCTTCCACCGCCCCATAGATATTTAGCACAATATTTTTGGATTGAAAAAGTTTTTAATGCAAATGCTATGTGCCATATTGGTAAACATGGGACTGTTGAATGGTTACCTGGTAAATCTATAGGTCTCAGCAATAAATGTTTTCCAAATATTATTTGTCCAGCAATACCCAACATATATCCCTTTATCGTTAATGATCCTGGAGAAGGATCCCAAGCTAAAAGAAGAACTGCTGCAACAATTATTGATCATTTAACCCCTCCTTTGGATAGGTCAGAATTATATGGAAAATATTCAATATTAGAAAATTATTTAGACGAATATTTTGAAGCAAAATTATTAAATTCTAATCGGATCGAAATAATAGAAAATTCCATTTTTGAATTAATAAAAAAAGATTTTAGCGAAATTACTTTAAAGAATAAAAATAATCAAATAGAAGAAATTGATTCCTTTCTTTGCAAAATTAAAGAATCTCAAATTAGGACAGGTTTGCATATTTTTGGCAATAGGCAGAATGACATTAATGAAATAAATTTATTCTTGTGTATTGCTAGAGTACCAAATACGAACAGAATTGGTGTTATTCAATATATAGCAAAACATTTAAAACTAGATTTGAATCCTTGGACAAATCAATTAGATCAAATGTTAAGTGAAAAGGATAAAAAAATATTATTGACTTATTCCAACAAAAACATTTTAAACTTTAGAATGGCTATTGATTTTTTGGAACAACAAGCAAAGTATTTAATATATTTGTTTTTTTACAAAAAGAATACCGATATAAAAAATCTAGAAAAATATAAAAATCAGAAAATAATAGACTATTTCTTTAATGAAAAAAAACATAATAAGTATTTTTTATTATTAAAAAAAGAGATTCTAATTCCAATTATTAATTCTTCATATAATGAGAAATTATCATTTATTAATTCATTAAAGGGACAATATGTAAAAAGTGGTCCATCTGGAGCTCCCACGAGAGGCAAAACTGAAACTTTACCCACTGGTAAAAATTTCTTTTCAGTTGATTCGAGAGGACTGCCAACTGAATCAGCATGGAGTGTTGGTTGTCAGTCTGCTTCACAAATACTTGATTTATACAAACAAGATAATGGAGAAGATTTAAAAAATATAGCAATATCTGTATGGGCAACATCCACAATGAGAAATGGTGGTGAAGACATATGTCAAATACTATATTTATTAGGAGTACAGCCTATTTGGGATGGGCCCTCAAGAAGAGTAGTTGATCTAGAAATCATTCCTTTATCTGTTCTCGAAAGACCAAGGGTTGATGTTACTTTAAGGATTTCGGGAATGTTTAGAGATGCATTTCCACAGTTAGTTAAATTAACTTCTAAAGCAATAAATCTTGTTTCTAATCTTAATGAGGATGATAAATTTAACCCTCTTGCTGGGGCATCAAGGGATGGTGATTCAATTAATCGTATATTTGGTTCAGCGCCAGGTTCATATGGAGCTGGTCTGCAAGAACTAATTTCTAATTCTAATTGGGAAAATATTGATGATTTTGGAGAATCTTTTCTTAATTGGAGTAAGTGGATTTACAGTGATATTGATGAACCTATAGAGGATAAAAAATCATTAGAAAATGCTCTTAAAAATGTGCAGTTAGTTGTTCATAACCAAGATAATAAGGAACATGATATTTTAGATTCTGATGATTATTATCAGTTTCAGGGTGGATTATCTTCAGCAATAAAAACATTGAGCGGTAAATTTCCTGAAATGTATCATGGTGATTTATCAAAATTTGGATTATCCAAAATTTCAAAATTACAAGATGAAATTAATAAAGTTGTTATATCAAGAATACTTAACCCTAAATGGATAAATGGAATGAAGGATAATGGTTATAAAGGAGCGTTTGAATTTTCAGCTACACTAGACTACTTATATGCTTTTGATGCCTCTACTGAAGTAGTATCAGATTGGTGTTATGAGGAAGTTTATAAATCATGGTTATGTGATCTGGATCTTAGGAATTTCTTTCTAAAGAATAATCCATGGGCTTTAAGAGATATTGCACAAAGATTTCTTGAAATTGTCAATAGAAAAATGTGGATTAATTGTTCATCAGATGTCATTGAAAATTTAAAGAACATAATTATTAATACTGATTCAATAATTGAAAAAAACGAATTCTGAATTATCTACCTAATAGCGAAAGTCCATGACTATCTGTTCCGCATGTTTTTAGCATTGAATATTTATCTGCTAATTTATCTATTTCTGAACATACAAATAAACTAGGATTCCATACTTCATTAAGTTCATAATCGTACCAAACCTCTATTCCATCAATACCTTGTATTTTGGCCTCTGGAATTAATTTATAAAAGGGAATCCTGTATCTCGCTGGATGTGCAAGAAATGATAAACCACCAGCTAAATTTATTGCTTTTATAACTGATTTAATATTTAAATCATTACCTATTGGAGACTCTCCAAGGATGTAGGGATTTAGGTATTTACTTTTTATATCTATTCCCAATCCAATTACATGTACTAAACATCCTAAAATCAAACAATTAATTTCTATTCCCGAAATTAATGTAAAAGAATCTTTAGGATAGTTTTTAAGTATATTATTTTTTTTAATATATTCATGAGCTTTAATTGTATGATGATCGGTTATTGATAAAAATTTTAAGTTATTTTTATAAGCTTGTTCTAAAAGTTCATATGGTTCTAAACTTCCATCACTAAATTTTGTATGACAGTGAAAATTAATATTTTTAGGACAACTATTTTTATTAATATTGGAAGTTAATTTTACTAAGTCTTCCCTATTCATTACTTAATGAATTCTCATTTTTCTTTCTAATCTTTGCATATAATTGTATTGAAGCCAACATGAAAATAATTAGTCCAACTACGCTCCATGTAGCAACACTAGTTGGAAAATTATTTTTAAAAATAACTAAAAGTACAATAATAAATAATAATAAAGTAGGCAATTCATTTAATAATCTAAGGTTTTTTGATGAAATGGTTGAAGTACCATTTTGTAATGAATACATTATTTTATAACAATAAGAATGATAAATTACTAATCCCAAAACAAAAGAAATTTTAATTTGCAACCACTTCTCACTTAACCAACTTGGTTGCATAATAACCATGCAAATAGCCATACTTAAAGCTAATATCATCCCAGGTGTTGTGATTATATTCGCCAGCCTTTTTTCCATCAAGGTGTATTGTTTATTAAAGGCAATTTTTAATTCATTATCCATATTTTTAGATTCTTCATGATATATAAAAAGTCTTACTAAATAAAAAAGTCCCGCAAACCAAACGATTACACCAATAATGTGAAGTGATTTAAACCAGAGATATGCTTCAGCTGCCAAATTACTAGATTAATTTAAAAATATATATTTTTAATATAGTTATATTTAACAATATCAAGAAATCTAATTTTCAAAAATTAATTAATATTTATAACTCGTTAAAATATTCATATATATCATTTACTGAATTTTTCCCAAGTCCTTTAACTTTTGATAAATCCTCTTTACTAGCTATTCTTATCGCATCTATTGATTTAAAATGCTCAAGCAATTCTCTAATTCTTGATGGTCCTAATCCACTGATTTGGGACAATTGAGATCTATTCATTCTTGTGGATCTTTTGTCTCTATGAAAAGATAATGCAAATCTATGTGCTTCATCTCTTACCCTTCTTAATAGAAGAACTCCTTTTTGATTTTCATCAGTATCAAGAGACTTAGTAAATCCTGGAATAAATATTTCTTCATTTTTTTTTGCCAATGAACATATAGTTACTTCTTCCTCAAGATTTAATTCTTTTAATGCTTTTATAGCTGCATTTAACTGTCCTTTTCCTCCATCAATCATTATTAAATCAGGCCAATCTGATAGAAGTTCATTGTCTAATTTACTATTCGTTTTATCATTTAATATTGAAAAATCCCCTCCGCTTTTTTTAAATCTTGACCATTTTTTAAACCTTCTATGTATTACTTCATATATCGAAGCAAAATCATCACTATGTCCTATAAAAACTTTTGGATCTTTAATTTTATATTTCCTATAATGCTGTTTAGAAGGAATCCCATCAATAAAAACGACTTGTGATGCTACAGGGTCACTACCTTGAATATGGCTTATATCATAACCTTCAATTCTTTTAGGCTGTTCGTTTAATTCAAGTATTTGGGCAAGATCCTCAATTGATGATTCATTATCTTGTATCCCATTTAATATTCTATCTAATTCCAATTTCGCATTTTTTAAAACCATTTCTACAGTTTCATGTTTTTTATTTCTTTTTGGGATTAGGATTTTTACTTTCTTTTTTCTTAGCTCTGTTAACCAATCCTCTATGGTTGCTTGTTTTGGTAGGTTATATTGAATAAGAATTTCTGATGGTATTTCTACAGGTTCAACATTCATATAATGCTCTTCTAATATCTTTTGTAAAATAAGATTTTCATCTTCATTATTTAATTTTTGACTATAGCCAATTCTCCCAATAAGCTTACCAGATCTCATTTGGAAAATTTGTATACTAGCTACATTTTTTTCTGAAACTATTCCAAAGATATCTCTATTAATTGAAGAATCTGGTATTGATATTTTTTGTGATTCAGTTAATAATTTTAAACCTGAAATTTGGTCCCTTATTTTTGCTGCATTCTCATAATCTAAATCATTTGAAAATTGCAGCATTTTTTTTTGTAAAAATATTTCTAAGTCATCATTTCTTCCCTGAAATATCATAGATACTTGTTTCATTATTTTTTTATAATCGTCAGATGATATAACTTCTTGGCAAACACCTGGACATCTTCCTATTGAATAATTTAAACAAGTTCTATCTTTGAAGACTGGCCTTGGTCTTTGTCTAAGTGGAAATATTTTTTTTATCGTAAATAATGTTCTCCTTAATAATCCGACATCAACATAAGGTCCATAATATCTATCTAAATTATTTCTATTTCTTCTTCTTCTTGTAATAAAAATTCGAGGATATTTTTCACTCCAAGTTATACAAAGATATGGATATTTTTTATCATCCTTTAAAAGAATATTAAAATATGGTTTGTTTGTTTTAATTAAATTTGACTCCAAATTTAATGCTTCATATTCGCTATCTGTGACTATAATTTCTATTTCAGTTATTTGACGAACCATCAAACTTAATCGGGGAGTTAAATCTGAATAATTATTGAAATAACTACTTACTCTACTGCGTAGTTTTTTAGATTTACCGATATAAAGTAAGTTATTATCAATATCTTTAAAAAGATAACAACCAGATGACTTTGGAATTTCGGATAATCTTGATTTTAATAACTCCTTATTATTAATTAATTTATATTCAATTTTAAAATTATATTTGTTTTTTATTTTTTCGATAGAGGAATTACTCATTTATAATGGTTAACCTCCATAATTCCAGCCAGTTGAAGATAAATTTAGTGAGTCAACATCATTATTCAGATAAGCAGATTGAACCTCTCCTACAAAAACGGTATGGTCTCCATGCATAACATTTCCAACAACATTACATTCAACACCACCAACACTATCAACTAAAATTGGCAATCCAAGCTCACCTAAATTAAATTCTACAGATTCAAATCTACCTCCTAATGCTTTTTGAGGTTTGAAGAAAACAGCTGCTAGATCCTTTTGATCACTTTTAAGCACATTTAATGAGAACTTATTGGTTGACTTTATTATTTCATGACTAGAACCCTCTGCTCTAACAGCCATTACAACTAATGGTGGGGTAAAAGAACCTTGAGTCACCCAACTTGCAGTAAATCCATTCACTTCATTTTTATCCTCGTCTCTAACGCCACAAATAAATAATCCGTGAGGTATTTTTCTTAATAAGATTTTTTTTGCTTCTAGATTTAATGTCATAATTGATTTAACTAATAATCTTATTTTAACTAAATTTCTTATTCGATCATAATAAATTCATGAAAATTCTTTATCCAGGTACATTTGATCCTTTAACAAATGGGCATCTTGATTTAATAGAAAGGGCTGAAAAAATATTTGGCAATCTAGTAGTTGCTGTTTTAGAAAATACCTCTAAAACACCAACATTTAATCTTGAAAGAAGAATAATACAAATACAAAATTCTCTTTCTCATTTACCTAATATTGAAGTTATTTCTTATTCTGGTCTAACTGTTGATTGTGCCAATGATTTAAAAGCTAATCTTATTCTTAGAGGCTTAAGAGCAATGAGTGATTTTGAGTATGAACTTCAGATTGCTCATACAAATAAATCTCTTAATAATGATATTGAAACTATATTTTTATCGACAAATACAAATTATAGTTTTCTTAGTAGTTCTTTAGTAAAAGAAGTTGCAAAATTTGGTGGTGAAATTAATCACATGGTACCCCCCTCTGTTGAGAGGGATTTAAAAGAATATTTTAAATAATATTTTTTTAACAGGATTTCAAGTAATAAAGATCACGTAATAATTTAAAAGCTTTTTCTTTATCAATTTTATTAGAATTTTGGATAATGCTTATAATTGTTGGATTGTCATTTTTATATAAAAAGCCAGATAATGCAAAGACATTTGAAAGAGTCCCAGTTTTGCCAAAAAACTTTCCAGACAATTCACTATTTACAAATCTTTTAGCTAATGTTCCTCTTACTCCTGTAATTGAAAGTGTAGATTGATAAGCTTTAAAATCATTAAAATATCTCATTTTATCTAAAAACAATACAACTAACTTTGTTGTAATTTTATTTTTTCGAGACAATCCACTAGCATCTGCAAAGTATGTATTAGTTACTGGGAGGCCTTTATTTTCAAGCCATCTTTTCAATTTTATATAGTTATTATCGTTCCATGTATTTGAGGCATTTTTAAAAAGAGATTCAGCCGTAAAATTATGGCTTTCAGAATTTGTTAGAGTTAATAGTGAAAGAATTGGAGTTGAATATACTTTATTTATCTCTTTAATATTTTTTAAATAAAAAGTTTTTTCTGAATCAAAAAAATCTATATTTATTTTTGAATTTGGAAATTTATTTTTTAAATAATTTTTAATAAAATTTTTTAATGTATAAATATCATCATATTTATTGTGATTACTTTCTATTGCAAGAGATGTAATTGGAGATCCATATTCGTAAAGTTTATCAGTCTTTGTCCAACCATTAGGCCAATATAATTTTGAATCAATTTCTACAATATTAAAGTTAATAATATTATTTTCTTTAACATTTGAAATTAGTTCGATTATATGTTCATAATTAAGATCTGGATCACCTTGACCGTGTAAATAATAATCGTTTTTATTTTTAAATAAGGAAGTTTTTAAATTATTATTTAATTTATATTTACTTAAAACATAAGCTGATGAGAATAATTTTTGGTTAGATGCTGGCAACCTTGGAACATCCTCATTGTAGGAACTTATTATTTCCCCTTTATTATTAATAATTGATACACTAAAAGAATCATCAAGCGTTTGATTCAATAAAGCATCATAAGTAGGACATATTTTGTTTTTAGTAATTATTCCCGAGAAATTAAAATAAATACTATTTAAAATAGTTATTTTCTGTTTTGCTAGTAAATATCTTATTAAAAAAGGCGATGTTACTAATACAAGAACAATAAAGAAAAATGAATATATTTTTTTTATCACATTCAATCTATAAATTTACAAAAATAGATTCATTGTCGGGTTTAATATCAAATTCTTTTTTAAAAAAATATCTTTTATTTTCTTCTTTGAAAAGTAACCAGTTATTTGGATAAATATGCATAAGAGCAGCTTTATTTAAAGGCTGCAGATAATAAATATTTTTCCATGTTTTGACAAAGTTTTTACGTCGCTCTCTAATGACACTTCCTATACCAATATTGGCATCTTCAAATTTTGGATTTAATGAATAATGCTTACCTTGATAATTATCAGACATTGGTTCAAATGAATCGAAATCATATGGCTGAGGTAGTATCGATATCATTGCACTATCAATATTATTTATATTTTTTGATTCATTAAATGATTTAAAAGTAAAGATTTTATCTTTGATATCTGGATAGTCTCTTTGAGCCAAAGCCACAGCACCTTGATCAGCAAATGTTATGAATACATTATTATTTTTAGACAATATCTTGTAGATTGTTATTCCAATTCTGTTAAACTTCAACCCCTCAAAATTAAATTCTATAGTAAATCTTTTATTCGAATCTATTAAACTTGGAATAATTGCATCCTCCATATTCTTAAGAGATTCATTAAAATCTTTAGGTAGTCTGTAATTGGTTTCCATTAAAATTTGTCAATACATATTTGAATAAGTTCTAAAAATTTATCTATTTCTGCCTTATTGTTTATTGAACCTAAAGTAACACGAATATTTGAATATAGTTCATCATCTTTTAAACCAATATTTTTAAGTGTTGAGCTAGGTTTCCCAGATGAGCTTGAACAAGCACTTCCACTACTTATGGCTATTTTATTTTCTGACATGAAATTAACAATCTTATAGGCCCTTATAGGCTCAAATAGTTTATTTAATAGTAGAAAAGAAATATGACTCGGGAGTCTATGGTTAATACTACCCGTAATCTTTATATGATTATTATCTTTAATTCTTTGAAAAAAATAATTTTTAAGTTTATTAATATTATTAGAAGGAAATTCAGTTATGTAATCATATAATTTTATTTTTCCTTCAATATTCTTTAATGATTCATACATTCCAGCGATTAATGGCAAAGCCTGTGTACCTTGTCTAATTGAAAATTCCTGAGTAAGTGATATGTCATTATTTTTTAAAATTTGTCTAGACTTTTCTTTTGTTAAAAGAATACCGATCCCTTTTGGACCTCCAAATTTATGAGCGGATAAACTTAAAAAATCACATTTAAGATCTTTCCAACTGAATATTCCATTACTTAATATTTGAGTTCCATCTAAATGAAACATTATATTTAATTCTTCACATTTGGAACCAATAAATTGGACAGGTTGTATTGTCCCAATTTCACTTTGTCCCCAAATAATTGATACAAGCTTAGTATCATTGTTTAAAAATTTTTCGATATTAAAAATATTTAAAATTCCATCATTATTTACCTTCCATTCGTAAATATCCCAATTTTGTTTTCTTAGTTTATTAGCACAAATAGTTGTTGCTTGATGTTCAACATTTGAAATTACAACCCTACCATTTTTAAATTTCTCATAAATATTATTAAATACAATATTTGTCGATTCCGAAGAACCAGATGTAAAAATTATATCCTCTGGATCTGCTTCAAATATATAAGCAATTTTAGATCTAATTTTTTCAAGATATGTAGAGCATTTTATCCCTAGCTCATATGTAGATGAAGGGTTATGCCAATAATTCCTATAAGTTGAATTAATTATATTTAAAACATTCTCAGATAAC
The DNA here is from genome assembly GCA_902537275.1 of uncultured Synechococcaceae cyanobacterium. Lineage (GTDB taxonomy): Bacteria > Cyanobacteriota > Cyanobacteriia > PCC-6307 > Cyanobiaceae > Prochlorococcus_A. The sequence goes on along the minus strand of CACBAW010000001.1, from coordinate 48,063 downwards.
GGAGTTGTGGATGCATTATCTAAATAGATAAAATTATTTTCCATTAATTTACTAACATTGATCCTGAGAAAACCTTTTTAGCATTACCGGTCATCATTACTTCACAATCGTCTTTTGACCAATTAATTTTAAGATTACCTCCTGGTAAAGTTACAATGGTTTGTGAATTACAAAGGCCTAATTTATAAGCTGCTACATGGATAGCACAGGCACCTGTTCCACAAGCTAAGGTTGGTCCTGCACCCCTTTCCCATACTTTTACTTTGATATTATCTCTATTTAAAATTTGACAAAAATGCACATTAGTTTTTTCAGGAAATAATTCATTTTTTTCAAATATAGGACCAAGTCTGGAAAGAACAATTGACTCTATGTCTTTTACAAAGAATATTAAATGAGGATTTCCCATTCCTACTGCATAACCCATATTATTAAAATCTTTCTCAATAAATTCGTGTGAAGGAATTGAATTTATTTTTTTTTCAATTGTTGTTGGAATATTTTTACATTCTAAAATTGGAACTCCCATTGTTACTGTAATTTCATCATTTATATATTTTGCAATTTTTATACCTGCTTTAGTCTCAATTTTATATTCTATATTTTTATTATTCATTGAATCATTTAGGTGGAGATACTCAACTAAACACCTAATTCCGTTTCCACACATTTGTGCTTCAGAACCATCTGAATTAAAAATTATCATTTTTGCATAATTTTCTTCATTAGGTTCTTCTATAAAAATCACACCATCTGCTCCAACACCAAATTGCCTGTTGCAAATTTTTTTTATATCAAATATTTTATTTGTCTTGTAATTTTTATATAATTCATTTCCTCTAGAATCTAATATTACGAAATCATTTCCGTTACCTTGATATTTTTCAAAAGTAATATTTTTCATGTTTAGATAATATATTTTAAATTTTAATTATAAATTATTCCTTTTAACAATCTATTTCTATTTTATACAATGGATATTAAAATAATAATTTAGCAAATTCAAATTAAGTGATTTCTCCCGATAAACAATATGAGGTTGATACCAATTTATATAATCCATCTGAAATAGAAAAAAAGTGGCAGTCAATATGGACAGAAAACAATTTATACAAAACCGATGAATTAACTGAGAATAGCGATAAATTTTATGCCTTATCAATGTTTCCCTACCCTTCAGGTAATCTTCATATGGGACATGTTAGGAATTATGTTATTACAGACTTAATAGCTCGATTCCAAAGGTTTAAGGGCAAATCTGTTTTACATCCAATGGGTTGGGACGCTTTTGGGTTGCCAGCAGAAAATGCTGCGATTGAAAGAGGAATTAGTCCAAGTGTCTGGACTAAAAAAAATATTTCTCATATGAAGTCACAATTAAAGTTATTGGGACTATCAGTTGATTGGGATAGGGAATTCGCAACATGTGATGAAAATTATTATATTTGGACTCAATATCTATTTTTAGAGTTATACAAGGCAGGTCTTGTATATCAAAAGGAATCAGAAGTTAATTGGGATCCTATAGATAATACAGTCCTAGCGAATGAACAAGTTGACTCAGAGGGTAAATCTTGGAGATCTGGGGCAGTAGTTGAAAAAAAATTATTAAAGCAATGGTTTTTAAGAATTACTAATTATGCGGATGAGTTATTGAAGGATTTAGAAAAATTAGATAACTGGCCAGAAAGAGTAAAAATAATGCAAGATAATTGGATTGGAAAGTCAATTGGTACAAATATTAATTTCAATATCAATACCAATCCAGAAAAGAAAATAACTGTATTTACAACAAGGCCAGATACTTTATTTGGAGTTACTTATTTAGCAATTTCTGTTAATCATTCATTAATTAATAAAATTTCTGATCAAGAAACCATACAAGATATAGAAAATCTTAAACAATATTTGAAAAATAATAATAATAATGAACTTGAAAAAATTGGTATAAAAACTAGCTTAATAGCTATAAATCCAGTTAATTCTGAACAAATACCGATTTGGGTGGCAAGCTATGTTCTTGATGAATACGGTACAGGTGCTGTTATGGGAGTGCCTGCACATGATCTAAGGGATTTTGAATTTGCTAAGAAAAATAATATTGATATTAAACAGGTAATAATAAAAGATAAAAGTGAACCAATTAAAGAGCTTGATGATGCTTATGTAGAAAATGGATATCTTATTAATTCAAATCAATACGATGGTATATCAAATTCTATTGCTAAATTAAGAATTTCAGAGGACGGAGTAAATAATGGATGGGCTGAAAATAAAATTCAATATCGTTTAAGAGATTGGTTAATATCTAGACAAAGATATTGGGGATGTCCGATTCCCATCGTTAATTGCAAAAAATGTGGATCTGTTCCTTTAAATCAATCGGAATTACCTGTTGCATTACCAAAAGATATAGATTTCTCGGGTAACAAGATTAATGCTCTAGGTGATAATAATAATTGGATAAATACAACATGTCCAAAATGTGGAATAGCGGCAACAAAAGAAACTGATACTATGGACACTTTTATGTGTTCATCATGGTATTTTTTAAGATATCCATCATCAAAATGTTCAAATAAACCATTTGAAAAGATTGAAATTAATAAGTGGTTGCCTGTAGATCAATATGTTGGAGGAGTAGAGCATGCAATATTGCATTTGTTATATGCAAGATTTTTCACTAAAGCTTTGCGGGATAATAAACTATTTGAAATTGATGAACCATTTAAAAAGCTATTAACGCAAGGAATGGTTCAGGCCGCAGCCTATAAAAACAATAAAACGGGTAAATATGTTTCTCCTTCGGATATTAATGACTTATCAAATCCTACAGATCCAATTGACAATACAAAACTCGAAGTTCTTTTCGAGAAGATGTCTAAGTCAAAATATAATGGAATAGATCCTGAATCAGTAATTAAAAAATATGGAGCAGATACAGCAAGAATGTTTATATTATTTAAAGCACCGCCAGAAAAAGATTTGGAATGGGGAGATACAGATGTTGAAGGACAATTTAGATTTTTAAGTAGGATATGGAAGCTTTATATAACTTGTGCAAAAGATATAAATAGTAAATCTAATTCCTATCCAGATAAAGAAAAAAGTTTAATAAAGTCAATGAATATCGCTATAAAAGAAATTTCAAATGACATAGTAAATAACCAATTTAATACTGCTATTTCAGAATTAATGAAGTTTTATAATTCATTATCAAATTCCATTAATGACGTAAACAATAATTTAAAAATTGATGCTTTAAAAACATTTTGTATTTTGTTGGCCCCATTTGCACCTCATATTGCAGAAGAAATATGGAATCTTATAGGATTTAAAAAATCTGTGCATATAGAACAATGGCCTTCATTTAATGCCGAGGCTTTAAAGGAAGATTCATATGAACTAGTAATACAAGTGAATGGAAAAGTTAGAGACAGAGTAAATATTAATAATGATATGAGTGAAGATCAAATTAAAGAATTGACTCTTAAAAGACCTAACATACTAAAATGGACTCAAGATAAGGAAATAAGAAAAATAATTATTGTTAAAGGAAAAATTATAAATATTGTTGTTTAAGAATTTATTTTTTGAATAACTAATGAATTTGGATTTGACCAATCGCCCTTAACTAAATAATTATCATTACCGAAACACATTTCACGAAGTATGAAAAATATAGGTTCACTCACTGAATTATCAAATATTGATGTAATGTCATTTATAGAATATTCTCCACCTTCATCTAATAAATTACTTACTTTTTGTTGATACTCAATAATATTTGCTGCTGCTTTCTTTCCAGCTTCAACTCCAGGTTGATCATATGCATTTATATTTACCAATTCAGCGTAGAAGGAAACAGCTCTCTCAAATAAAGCGATTAAGGCACCTAGTGAAAAACAATTTAACTTTTCTAACGTAATAGTGATACTTTGTCTGTTTTCACTAGAGAGTGCTGATCTGGTACCTTGCAAAAAACCTGAAAGATATTCTTTAGGATTCTCTTGTTCATCAAAAATATTAGTAGATGGAGAATCTAATAATTCAATAAAAATACAAAAGAAATTATCAATACCATCTCTCAGTTGCTGAACATAAGCATGTTGATCTGTAGATCCTTTATTACCAAATACGGAAATACCTTGATTAACTATTTCACCATTCCTATTAAATTTCTTACCTAATGATTCCATTACTAATTGTTGGAGATATTTACTAAATACCTGTAACCTATCTCTATAAGGTAATACGACCATATCTCTCTTTCCAATACCATCCCCAGTTAAATACCATGCAGATGATAATAATGCTGCGGGATTTTTTTTAAAATCACTTATACGTGTGGCCTCATCCATTACTGATGCCCCTCTAATAAATTCAAATATATTTTCATTAATAAGAGCTAATGGAAGTAATCCCACAGAGCTTGTAATACTTGTTCTTCCTCCAACCCAATCTTGTAAATTAAATATTTTTAACCAATTTTCAGAAGTGGCTTTTTTAAATAACTTACTATCTTTCATTGTTATAGCTATAGCATTAGAATTCCATTCAAGAGAATTGTTATCGCAGTGACTTTTAATAATTTCCATAGCAATTCTAGGTTCAGGAGTACCACCTGATTTGCTTACTACTACAAATAATGTTGTTGTTAATTTTTCAGATAACTCTTCTAACTTTTCGCTAATTAAAAAAGGATCAACATTATCGATATAAGAAAAATTTAGGCCTCTAGAACACTTCTGCAATGACTCTGTAATAAGTAATGGTCCTAATCCACTTCCACCAATTCCGATCCATAGAACATCAGTATACTGCTGATTATTCTTATTCTTAATATCTCCATTTAAAATTTGTTTTCCAAATTCAGAGATTGCATTAATATCTTCTCTTATTTCCTCTCCTATTTTTGAAGAGGGTGAAATTAATGGATTTCTAAGCCAATAATGTCCAACTTGTCTATTTTCATCAATATTTGATATTGCACCATTTTCTAATTCTTTTATTGAATAAAAAACATCTATAAATTTATCTTCTAAATTTTTTATATCATTACTTGTAAAATTAATTTTGCTTATGTCTAACCAAATATTTAATTTTTTATCAAACCAAAGATAATTACAAAATTTATCCCAAGAGTTTAAATCTCTATTCATTTTATATATTTGTTTCTTTTATTTATTATTCAATTATTATATCTATACGAATAGTACATAGATTTGAATAATTTAAATTTGTTTAAATTATTATCTTCAAATAAATATGTTTTTGAATATAAACAATTAAAATTGAGGGTTTTTTTTATTTCATATGAATTTATCATTGGAAAAAATAAAAAACTTTGGATAGATCATTTAATTACATAATTTCTCCTAAGATATCTGAATTTAGAAGATTTTCCCCAAAATTAAAAATTGGAGTACTTGCTTCTGGGAAAGGAACAAACTTTCAGGAATTAATTAATCTCTCAGAAAGAGGAGAATTAGATATAGATATAAAAGTTCTAATAACTAACAAAGATGATGCAGGTTGTATAAAGAGAGCTAAAAGTAATAAAATACCTCACAAAATTATAAGAGGCAAAGACTATCTGCAAAAAGAGGCATTTGAATTAGAAATCGTAAATACTTTAATTCATTTCGATGTTGAACTTGTGGTTATGGCAGGCTGGATGAAAATTGTTACACCATTTTTTATTAATGAATTTAAGAATAAGATAATAAATATTCACCCTTCATTACTTCCGGCATATAAAGGTGGTTCTGCGATAAAGGACTCTATATTAAATGGTTCAAAAATAACTGGTTGTTCCGTACATTTTGTTGAAGAGGAGGTAGATAGTGGATCATTGATAATGCAAGCTGCATTGTCAATTAGGGAGGATGATGATATTGAATCACTTTCCAAAAGAATACAAATGCTTGAGCATAAAATTTTACCTCACTCAATCTCTCTAGCTGGTTTTTTGATAAGAAGTAATTTTAGGGAAAATTATTAGTTAACTCAAGACCTTCATCCATGGAAAATCCACTCATAATATTTAAATTTTGAATTGCTTGCCCAGACTGTCCTTTTAATAAATTATCAATTACAGATAATATAACTATCCTTCCGTTTCGAATATCAACTTTAACAGAGAGGAGAATTTGATTTGTATTTTTAACCCATTTTGTTGATGGGAACGTATCTACGGGTAAGACTTTAATATTTTTGAAATTTCTATAATAATTATCCAAAAGAATTCTGCAATCATCAGAAGTTAGTCCTGGATCTCTTAATCTCCCATATATAGTCGTATGCATACCTCTTGAAATTGGAACCAAATGAGGTGTAAAAAGGAGTTCAATTTTATTTCCAGAAATAAAAGAAGCCATCTGCTCTATCTCTGAGGTATGTCTATGGTTTATCAATCCATATGCTGAAAGACCCTCTCCACATTCTGATAAAAGTAGCTTTTGGTTTGGTTCTCGACCACCTCCAGAGGTTCCACTTTTAGAATCAATCACTATTCCTTCATTTTCAATAATTCCTTGCGAAAGATAAGGAGCTAATGGAATAAGAGCAGATGTTGGATAACATCCAGGACATGCAATTAATCTTCCTTTTGAAATGGTTTCATTATTTATTTCAGGAAGACCGTAGACTGCCTCTTTACATAAATCATCATCATTCCTTTTATAAATAGCAGCTTCTTTGGAATATACTTTTTTCCATTCATCTAATGACTTATATCTATAATCAGCAGATAAATCAATAACTTTAACTCCTCTATCTAATAATTTCCTTGTCAATGTTGAAGACAGACCATTTGGTAAGCAAAGCAATGCAAAATCTGAATTTTTTGAAATGTTATCTACTGAAATTTCTTCTATATAAGGATCATTATCTAAATGAATAAAGGGGAAATTATCATTCCACTTTGATCCAGATGTTTTATTACCTCCTAAGAATGAAATTTTGTAATTTTTATTTTTCTTTAAAAGATTTACCGCTTGAATACCGCCGTAACCAGTAGCACCTACTATTGCAACATTCATTTTTTTGAATTGGCAGACTTTGAGATAGGATTATAAAGTGTTGAATTTAAGGTAACTAAAACACTTTTTTTCTATATTGATAGGAATAATGAAAGAAACAAGTCCCAAATCAAATAATGGAACAATTTTGGATATAAATGCATCTTTTAAAATTGAATTTGATCCTATCAGCGATGCGTTGGCGGCTATAAGAAATGGCGAATGCATAATTGTAGTAGATGATGAAAGAAGAGAAAATGAAGGAGATTTAATATGTGCGGCTCAGTTTGCAACTCCACAGCAAATTAATTTTATGGCTACTGAGGGACGTGGTCTTATATGCTTAGCGATGCAAGGTGAAAAACTTGACTCTTTAGATTTACCATTAATGGTAGATAGAAATACAGATGAAAATCAAACAGCTTTTACGATATCAATTGACGCTGGACCCGAAAATAATGTTACTACAGGAATTTCCGCTGAAGACAGGGCAAAGACAATTCAAGTTGCTATAAATCCAAATACAAAACCTGATGATTTAAGGAGACCAGGACATATTTTTCCATTAAGAGCTAAAAATGGTGGAGTATTAAAAAGGGCAGGTCATACCGAGGCAGCAGTCGATATTGCTTCAATGTCAGGTCTTTATCCCGCTGGAGTGATTTGTGAAATACAGAATCCTGATGGTTCAATGTCAAGACTTCCACAACTAAAAGAGTATGCAAAACAGTGGGGGATGAAATTAATATCAATAGCTGATTTAATAAGTTATCGTTTTCAAACTGAGAGATTTGTATTTAGAAAATCCGATGCTGTACTTCCAAGTATTTTTGGTAATTTCAAAGCTTATGGATATGTTAATGAACTTGATGGTTCAGAGCACGTTGCTTTAGTTAAACAAAAATCATCAAAATTAAGTGAACCTGTACTTGTAAGAATGCATTCAGAATGTTTAACTGGCGACGCTTTTGGATCATTACGTTGTGATTGTAGACCTCAATTAGAGGCTGCTTTATCAAGGATAGAAAAGGAGGAAGAGGGAGTTGTTGTTTACTTGAGACAGGAAGGCAGAGGTATTGGTCTAATAAATAAATTAAAAGCTTACAGTTTACAGGATGGTGGATTAGACACTGTAGAAGCTAATGAAAAATTGGGTTTTCCAGCTGATCTCAGGAATTATGGAGTTGGTGCACAGATATTAACGGATCTTGGGATAAAAAAACTAAAATTACTTACAAACAATCCTAGAAAGATTGCTGGATTAGGTGGTTATGGAATAGAGGTTATTGAGAGAGTTCCATTAGTAATTTGTCCAAACGATAATAATGCAGAATATTTGAGTGTAAAAAAAACGAAGTTAGGCCACATGATTGATGAAGATAATCCTAATTTCAAGAATATCGATCCATTTATATCAATTTTTCTCGACGGAAAATATAATTCTATTGATCTAGTTCCTATAAAAAATAACGTTATTAAATTCTGTAGTGATCAGAACATCAATATTAAACTGGAAAGTAGTCCACGATTATTGGCTTTTTGGAATCGGCCGAAATTAGTTTGGCGAATTTTACATGATCAGAATAGAACGAATTCCAACGTTACTGATGAAGAGATAAAGAATATAGAATTATTTATTCAGTTCTTATCCAATTATGAAAATAGTACAAAGATTGGAATTATTGTTTCTAGAAACATTGAACAAGCATTACACCCAAAAAGTAGCATCAAATTAATAAATACAAAATTTACTATCAATAATGAAATCTTATATTCATCTACCAGGAAATTTAATCTAGATAAAGAAACATTCAGTATTGTTTTTGAAAGCTAAATAACTATTTTAAAGTTGCTTTAAGAATTTTTGAACCATTAGTAAGCTTTAACACTACATCCATATCATCTGTCTTACCAAAAACAGTATGAACTCCATCGAGATGAGGCTGTGGCTCATAAACTATAAAAAACTGACTACCACCTGTATCTTTTCCTGCATGAGCCATTGATAGTGAACCTTTAAGATGTTTATTAGAATTGATTTCACATTTAATATTATATCCAGGTCCTCCAGTTCCAGGCATACCAGACGCTCCTTTACGAGTATTTGGACATCCACCTTGAGCCATAAATCCAGGAATAACTCTGTGAAATTCTAGACCATTATAAAAACCATCACTAATCAACTTCGTGAAGTTTTTAACTGTATTAGGTGCGTCGTCAGAGAAAAATTCAATTTTTATGTTCCCAACTTCTGTTTCAAATAATGCAGTTGTCATTTTTTATTTGTTTAGTATTTTATTGATATTTTAATAGCTAAAGCAACTTTTCTAGGTTTTCCTTAATGGTATTTATATCAATGTCATCTTTATTACTTTTTTTGTCTTCACCCCAATTTTCAACATCTAAGTTTTTTTGGGGTGGTGAAATTAATAATCTATCTTCTGCTGTTTTAGGTACAAAATTTTTTTCTACTAATTTATATTCATAATCTAATTTAATGCAGAAATCTTTTATTTCATCTATGTTGATCATCTCAACTGTTGGTAAAGGAAAATCTTGAGCTTCTAATAGACCACAATATCTAGTTGCATCATCCTTATCTTCAAACATAAGAACAATTGTCCTTCCTTTAAGTTCTATTGAATGAATTCCTTCTTTATCTGTTCCTGAATTATATAAAAGAACAAATATATTCATAAGTATAAATTTTTTAATTATATAATATTTGATTGAGAATCAGAAAGTGATAATTCTTGTAATCTTGTATATAAAGCAATTTCCTCGTCGTTAATATCAGCAGGTATCACAACCAATATTTCAACATATTGATCTCCTACATTATCTTCAAATGTTAAACCCCTACCTTTCAAACGTAACATTCTTCCCGTAGATGATTTTGGTGGTACTTGAAGTGTGACATTTCCATCAAGGGTAGGAATCTCTACTGCACAACCAAGAAGTGCATCATGAGGAAATAGTTCTAATTTATAAAGAACTCTTAAACCATCAATTCTTAGACCACTTTCCGTTTGAACTTTTAACTGTAGATAATGATCTTTACCCCCTCTTGCAATATTTTCAAGTCTTAATCGCCATCCATCTCCAGCAAAAGGAGGTGTATCAACTTCTACTACGGTTTCATCTTCAAGTTCTATTAAAATTGAAGCACCATTTAAGGCTTCATCAGGCGTTAATTCAATAATTGTCTCAATATCTTGGTGGAGTTTAACTGGGGGCGGCTCTTCTGGAGAGGTTGTAGGGTATTCATAATTATTAAATTCGTAATTATTTGTATTTATCGATTCATCCTCAAATGAATCATTATCATATTCCTCGTAATTCTTTGGTGAGTATTCATATCCAAATAAGGTATCAAGATAATCTTGAAAATCAGGAAAACCTGTCTTGAAATTATTATTTTCGTTATCATCCTGGATTATTTCATCTGAATTATTCTTCCTTACATTAGGATCACGCAGATATTCATATGCTTCGTTAATTAATTTAAATCTTTCTTCTGCATTAAGATCGTTTTTATTTAAATCAGGATGCCATTTTCTCGCTTCTCTTCGAAAAGCCTTTTTTAGTTCATTATTATCGAAATTAGGAGCTAAACCCAAAATCGACAAGTAGTCTTTTTTAGAGGAAGTAGTCATTGTCCCATGGATCATCGTCCCTAGAATTACCATACCTCGAATTTCTATAATTTCTATTCATTTGATTATCCCAAGGATCATCATCCCAATAATCATCTGAAAATAGTTCATCCTTTAATGATCCAAATGTATTTTTAATACCCTGTAAGGGATTATTATCTGTTTTCTTTTCAGCCGAAAATTTTCTGTTTAAGCCGAATAAAGCTTCTTGTAGAGCACTTACTGAAATTTCTAATTCTTGAGGATCATCGTCATCTAAATATTCTTCAACATCTTCAATAGCCAATTCAACAGCTCGCTGTTGCCTTTCGGCTCCATAAGGGCCAAATTCCAATGAAGCATCCCTAAGTCTTCTCTCAGCTTGTGCTATCAGAGTTAAAGCACTATTTTTTCTATCAATTACAGATCTTTTCTTCCTATCTTCGTTAGCTTTTGATTTAGCTTCTTCAATTATCGAATTTATTTCTTGTTCATTTAAATTAGAGCCTCCAGAAATTGTAACTGTTTGCTTTCTTCCAGTAGTTCTATCAGTTGCACTTACTTCCAAAAGACCATTAGCATCAATATCAAATGCTACCTGGACTTGAGGTATTCCTCTTGGAGCTGGAGGTATTCCTGATAGTCTAAATTTACCAAGTGATTTATTTTCAGAGGCTAAAGGCCTTTCTCCCTGCCGTACTTGAACAACAACGGATGATTGATTAGCTTCGGAGGTACTAAAAACATCAGATTGTCTAACTGGTATTGGAGTATTACGAGGAATGAGTACCTTCATAAGACCACCAATAGTTTCTAAACCTAGAGATAAGGGAGTAACGTCATTTAGGAGTAAATCTTGTAAATCACCACTAATAATTCCAGATTGTATAGCAGCTCCAACAGCTACAACTTCATCGGGGTTAACAGATTGACAAGGATCATTTGGAACAAGAGTCTTTACTAATTGTTGAACCATTGGAATTCTAGTGCTGCCACCTACAAGAACAACCTCATCAATATCTTCTGCATTCCATCCAGAATCATCTAAAGCTATTTGCACAGGTTCTAATAATCTATCAAGTAAATCTTGTGATAATGATTCAAATATTTTCCTATCTAAGGTTTCTTCAATATGTAATGGTCCCTCTTTATTCGTTGTGATAAATGGTAAAGATATTTTTGTTTTTTGTAATCCTGACAATTCACATTTAGCTTTTTCAGCAGCCTCAGTTAATCTCTGTAAAGCTTGTCTATCCCTTCTTAGATCAATATTATGTTTAGATAGAAATTTTTCTGCAAGCCAATCAACTATTTTTGAATCAAAATTATTTCCACCTAGCTGTGTATCACCACAAGTAGCTTTAACATCAAATACACCATTAGAAATTTTCAATAATGAAACATCAAATGTTCCTCCTCCCAAATCAAAAACTAAAACATTATTAGAAGAACTTTTTTCAAAACCATAAGCTAGAGCAGCAGCAGTAGGTTCATTTAGAATTCTATCTACTTTAATACCAGCTAATATTGCAGAATCCTTTGTAGCTTGCCTTTGAGATTCATTAAAGTAAGCAGGGACCGTAATAACCGCAGAATCAACAGTATCTCCAAGATAAGTTTCAGCATCATTAATTAATTTTCTAATTAATGAGCTCACTAATTCTTCTGGTGCATACTCCCTTTCTGTATTAGGACTAAGAACCCTAACGCTTCCATTGTTATTAGCTTTTACGTTATAAGGAACAGAAATACTATTCTCATCTAATTCATCCCAATCACTTCCAATAAATCTTTTTAGGTTATAAAAGGTATTCTTAGGATTTAGAACAAGTTGTCTTCTCGCTTGGTCCCCTATCACTATTTCCTTGTCTTTTGTAAATCCAACTATTGAAGGTGTAGTTCTAGATCCCTCTGAATTTGCAATAACAATTGGACGACCAGCTTCTATAACTCCGACTACAGAGTTAGTAGTACCTAAATCAATTCCAACTATTTGCCCCATGATTTTAGATTGCTAAATTAAAGCAAAATTTACTAATAATTTAATTAATTTTTATCTTAGATATTTACATATAATAGTAAAAATCCAATATTTTCAACTTAATTTAAATAAAAAAGATTATTTATAACTTGTCAAAAAGATTACTAACTATTTTAAAAGATTCTTTAATAACAAATGTGTTGATGTAGTTAACCAAAATAAACTAATATAAAACGGAGAGAGAGGGATTCGAACCCTCGATAAAGTTGCCTCTATACAGCATTTCCAGTGCTGCGCCTTCAACCACTCGGCCACCTCTCCCAAGATAACCATTTTAACCCTTGATCATCCCATTTTAGAGTAAAGTTATTTGAAAAATACTTTCACAGTCACGATTAAAAATAAGGAAACCGGGAAGGTATACCAAGAGGAGGTTAATTGCGATGAGTACATACTTAAGGAATTTGAAAAAAAGGGTTTCAAACTTGCTTTTTCCTGTAGAAATGGTTGCTGTACAAGTTGTGCAATTAAGATATTATCTGGCAGTTTGCAACAACCTGAAGCTATGGGTGTATCTCAAGCCTTAAAAGATAAAGGTTATGCACTACTTTGTGTTGCTAAAGCAACTTCAGATCTTGAGGTAGAAACTACATATGAAGATGAAGTTTACGATTTACAATTTGGACAATATTTTGGAAGAGGGAATACAAGAGTTGCGCCACCCTGGGAGTTTGAGGAAGATTAATTATCATGTTTGAATTAAGTGAAATAGACGAACTTGCAAACCATGTAAACTTACCCAGTTTGTACGAAATAGCAAAGAATTCCGCTCAAATTGGTAATGAAATTTTAAAAGTTAATTACAATAAAATTCAGAAAATATCATCAAAGGGTAGGAAGGGTGATCTAGTTACCAATGTAGATTTGGAAGTTGAGAATAAAATAAAAGAATATTTATTAGAAGAGACACCAAACATTTCTATAAATGCAGAGGAATCGGGTAAATTAACCAAATCTACGGATTTAACGTGGTGTATAGACCCATTAGACGGTACAACAAATTATTCCCATGGATATCCTTTTTTTGGAACTTCTATTGGTCTTGTATATAAAAATAAGCCAGTTATAGGCGCTATATCAGTACCTTATTTAAATGAACTATATTCAGCCTGTATAGGTTTAGGTTCATTCTGCAATGATAGTGAACTTAAAGTATCGAATCGTGCTAATCTTGCTGATAGTCTACTTGTAACTGGTTTCTCTTATGACAGATTTGAGACAGAGGATAATAATTATGCTGAATTTTGTTATTTAACACATAAAACTAGAGGTGTTAGAAGAGGAGGTGCAGCAGCAGTAGATCTAGCATTTGTTGCGGCAGGTAAGGTAGATGGATACTGGGAAAGAGGATTGGAGGTATGGGACCTAGCGGCCGGTGCTATTATTGTTAAAGAGGCTGGTGGTGTTATTTCTGATTATCCATCAGGCGAATTTAATTTAAGTTCAGGAAGAATTTTAGCTTGTTCTCCAAGCCTTGAGAATGAATTAAAAAATGAACTAGATAAAGTTTCTCCATTTAAAAAAAATCTCTATACCTATAATTAGTGAAATATTAAAATGACAGATATAAAGGAAATTAAATTAGTCGATGTAAAAAATAACTCAAATATAATAAATAATTTAAATAGTATTTATAAACTATGGGGATATGAAGAGGTTTCACCCTCATTTATAAATACTTTAGAGACCATAAAAGGCCGCGGCGTTATCGACGAAAATCAGGTTGTAGGAATAGTAAGTAATAATTCATTATGTCTTAGGCCAGAAATGACAACATCAATTGTAAAATTGTCATCTACTAGATTAATAAATAAGAAAAGACCTATAAGATTATTCACCAATGGAACTGTTTTTGATAAAAAACAAAATAATAAAAATTTATTTAAGTTACAAGAAAAATTGCAGAGTGGAATTGAATTAATTGGATATGATACAAAATACCCAGAAATTGAAGTTATTAATATTTTGTTTGATTCAATCGATAATATTAATTTGAAGGATGGTTGTAATTTATTTCTACTTGTAAGCACCACAAAAATAATGGATTTGATCCTGAACAAATATAAGAATAATAATTTTGAAGAAATTAAGAAAAGTCTTGTTAATTTTGATCAAGATAATTTATCTAAATTAGGAATAGATGAAGATGATAAATATATACTTAAAGATCTTTTATTCACAAGAGGAGAACCAATGGCAATATTAAAAAAATTAAAAACTACGTATGGTACTAGTAAAACATTAGATGACTTAAATTTTTTATTTGAAACATTATCAAAAATATCAAATAAATATGGTGTTAAATTACAACTTGATCCCACTTTTCAACCTCACTTAAATTTATATGAAGGAATAGTTTTTCAATTAATAGTAGATAATGGTAAAAATAAAAGCGTCATCGCAAAAGGCGGAAGATATGATGAGTTAGTAAGATCATTTAGTCCTAATGAGAAAATATTTAATGGAATTGGATTTACAATTTCAGTAGATATTTTAAGAAATTTAATTAAAGAAGAAAAGACAGATAAAAAAAAGATTTTATTGATGTTTAAAGATTCTTATTTGTTAGAAAAAGGTATGAATGAACAAAAAGCACAACAGAAAAAAGGAAATATTGCTGTCTTACATTTAAATCCATGTGATGACTTGGCTAAAGCCAATCAAATTATGAAAGAGAACAATTGTACTGAGATTTTGTGGGTTAATTAAACCATTAAAAGTTTATTTAGGTTTTAAGATTCAAATAATGTTCGGACAATACTCCTAATTAAACTTGATTAACAGGTTTTTAAGAAATAGTATTTAATATGTTTGATTTTTTTTAAATGGAAAAAGGCGAAATTCGTATTAATACCGAAAATATTTTCCCAATTATCAAGAAGGCAGTATATTCTGACCATGAAATCTTTTTAAGAGAACTTGTTAGTAATGGTGTTGACGCAATTAGTAAAAGAAGAATGGCCTCTATGGCAGGTGATTGCGAGAATACTGAAGAGGCTCAAGTAAAAATAACAATTAACCGTGAAAAAAATACGTTAACAATTTCCGATAATGGAATTGGAATGAATGATGAAGAAATTAAGAAGTACATAAATCAAGTTGCATTTTCTAGTGCTGAAGAATTTCTAACTAAATACAAAAAAGATAATGAGGAATTCATTGGTCATTTTGGACTAGGTTTTTATTCAAGTTTCATGGTGGCAGATAGAGTTGAAATATTAACTAAGTCGGCAATTGGAGAATCAAAAGCTTTCAAATGGTCTTGTGATGGTTCGCCAAAATTCACGTTAGAGGAATCAGAAAGAAAGACAATTGGTACAGATGTTATTCTTCACCTACTTGAAGAAGAAAAAGAGTTTATCGAGCCCGAAAGAATTAAATCACTAATAAAAAAATATTGTGATTTTATGCCAATAGATGTCTTATTAGAAGGAGAGACAATAAATAAGAAAAATCCTCCTTGGAGAAAACAACCCAGTGAATTAAAAGATGAAGATTATATTGAGTTATATAAATACCTTTATCCTTTCCAGGGAGATCCACTGTTATGGATTCATCTAAATACAGATTATCCATATGACATACAAGGGATATTGTATTTTCCAAAATTGTCAGGTAGAGCTGATTGGGAAAAGGGAGAAATAAAACTATTTTGCAATCAAGTATTCGTAAGCGACTCAATTAAAGAGATAGTACCAAAATACCTTTTACCTCTAAGAGGAGTTATTGACTCAACAGATATACCTCTAAATGTTAGTAGAAGTGCATTACAAACAGATAGAAAAGTAAGGTCTATATCATCATTTATTTCAAAAAAAATAGCTAATAAACTGAAGGATTTAATAAAAAATTCTCCAGCTTTTTATTCAGAAATTTGGGATTCAATCTCTGCTTTTATTAAAATTGGTGCTATCGAAGATGAAAAATTTGCTGATTTAGTCGAAAACAGTATAATTTTCGAAACAATATTAAATTCCGAGAAAGACGTAACAAAAGATATTGAAAATAAATCACTCATCAAGTCCAATGATAAATATTTCACAACTCTCGCAAATTATAAAGAGCGAAATAAATTAACTGATTCTAAAAAAATAATTTACTGTTCAGATTTGATTGCACAGTCTAGTGCTTTAAATATCTGTTTATCTGATAATAAAGAAGTTATTAAATCTGATCCCTTAATTGACGCACAATTTCTCCCATGGTTGGAAAGTAAAAATGAAGATTATCAATTCCAAAGAGTAGATTCAGAAATAAATGAACTAGAAGATAAAGAATCTAAAGAAATTGTAGATAAGGATGGCAAATCAAATACAGATAATCTAAGAGATACGATAGTTAAGGCCCTAAACAATGAGAAAGTAACAGTTAAAGTGCAGTCACTTTCAAGTAAAGATGCTCCTCCAGCGATGATCTTGCTTCCAGAACAAATGAGAAGAATTAATGATATGGGCGCTTACATGGAACAAAAGATGCCTGGCTTGCCTGAATATCATGTGCTCTTAATTAACAAAGAACATCCACTTATTGTTGGTCTTAATAAAATTACAGGCAACAAAATAATTATTGATGAAAAAGATTCTATTGAGAATCCATTGGCATCTAAAATTGCTAATCATGTGTACGATATGGCTAAGCTTTCCGTTGGTGGATTAGATCAAGAACAGATAATCAATTTACAAAATAATAATGCCGAATTAATTTCAGATTTACTTAATTCAGCAAATTGAGTCATGTGTTAAAATTTTTAAAGATATAACTCAATAAAAATGTCAAGAGTTTGCGAACTGACCGGTGCAAAAGCTAATAACGGGATGGCAGTTAGTCACTCACATATTCGTACAAAAAAATTGCAACAAGTTAATCTCCAAAAAAGGAGACTTTGGTGGGAAGAGGGAAAAAAATGGATTAATATTAAAATTAGTACCAAAGCACTAAAGTCTATACAAAAAGTAGGTTTAGATAAATTTGCTAAATCAAATGGAGTTGATTTAAAAAAATTCTAAATTTGATGAGAAATTTAGTTGTAAGTATACTAATACCTTTTATTTTTTTATTTAATTGCAATTCAGCATTTGCTTTTGACTTTGCCCCTGAAGTTGGAGATGTTGCTCCAAACTTTCAATTAGAAGGTTTTAATAAAAACATAAAATCAAAAAATATTTGGGAATTAAATGATTTTCAAGGTAAGTGGCTTGTTATGTATTTTTATCCAAAGGACTTTACAGCAGGTTGCACTCTTGAAGCTAAAGGTTTTTCGGAATTAAAAAAAGATTTTTCAAAATATAATGCTGAAATTGTTGGTATTAGTGCTGATAATCAAGATTCTCATGAAAATTTCTGCAGCGAGAAATCTATAAACTATACTTTATTATCCGATCCTGAAGGAATTATTAGCGATAAATATGGTTCTTGGATTCCTCCATTTTCAGATAGAAATACTTTTTTGATTTCTCCAGAAGGGGAAATTTCTTATAGATGGATAAGTGTTTTACCTATAAATCATGCTAAGGAAGTACTTAATGTACTGAAGAAAAAAATATAAATTTTGCACGAACTTTCATTTGGAACTTGGTTAATTCACATCTCCTCAGTCATTGAATGGATATTTACCATCTTTGTTATACACAAAATTTCTACAAAGAAAGAATACAATTTATTTTTTTGGTTAAGCTTAGCTATGGTTCCAAACTTAATAGGAGCCATGTGCGCTATTACTTGGCATATCTATGATAATAAAGATGTATTGTACGGATTAGTAACGCTTCAAGGGATATTTACATTTATTGGTAATTCAACATTAGCTCTCGCATCATTCACTATTTTTAAAAAGGGAGAGACTTATGAATGATTTATTTTTTAAATTAATAGAAAAATTAGGTTCCATTGATAACACATTATTGTTCGCAGTATCAATAATTCCATATGCAATATTTTTGTTTTACTTGTATAAAATAAAATCTGTTAATATTTTTGTTAAAACAGGTTTTTCCTTAACTGTTTTATTCGTATTTATAACTATATTGGTATCTATCTTCACACTAAATTACTATGATAAAACCCTTGTTGAGGTTGACTTCCTGCATGGCTTTGCAGAATCCTTTTTAACACTAAGTGATTTTGTTATTTTGTTTGGATTTATAAAGTTGTTAAATAGCTTAGAAGTAAACAACTCTTAAGACCTTTTACAATTTTGTGTTTTTTAGGTAAAAGTATTAGAGAATATATGAAAATAACGATTTTTTATGTTTACTACATTATTTGCAGCTGCAGATCCCGCAACTTTTTCTTGGTCACCAAAGTGTGCCGTCGTAATGATTGCATGTAATGTTTTTGCTTATGCAATCGCTAAAGCAACAATTAGAAAACCTAATGAAGGTTTTGAAATTCCTAATTCAAAATTCTTTGGTGGTTTAAGTCACGCATCAGTTGTAGGTGCTAATTGCCTAGGTCATATATTCGGAATTGGAGCGATCTTAGGATTAGCCTCACGTGGTGTTTTATAAAAATTTATTTATTGTATTTTTAATTATCTAATTTAAATTTTTTAACAATTTTATCTGCCATCTGATCAGGCATAAGTCCTAATTTTTCTTTACTCTGATCAGGTGAAGCATGATCAACTAAAACATCAGGTATACCTATTCTGTATACAGGAATATTTATTTCATTATCGTTTAATAATTCTACTATTGCGGAACCAAATCCACCTATCAGGGTTCCCTCTTCCATAGTTACAACTTTTTGAATCCTACTTGCTAAAGACATAATAAGATTTTTATCGAGAGGTTTCACAAATCTTGCATTAACAAGACATGCATTAATGTTCATATTTTTTAGTATCTTTGCTGTTTCGGTAGCTGATGCAACCATTGAACCATAAGCAATAATTAAAATGTCCTCTCCTTCTTCAAGAATTTCAGCTTCGCCTATATTTAAAGGCTCCCAACCCTCATCCATTACAGCCACTCCTAACCCAGAGCCTCTGGGTATTCTTAGTGCTGTAGGACCGTTATGGTTTATTGAAGTAATTAACATTCTTTGTAATTCAGACTCATCTTTTGGGGCCATCAAGACAAAATTAGGTATAGATCTCATATAACTGATATCGTACTGACCTTGGTGAGTAGGACCGTCAGCTCCAACTATCCCAGCTCTATCAAGTACGAATGATACAGGTAAATTTTGTATCCCTACATCATGAATTAATTGATCGAAAGCACGTTGAAGAAAAGTACTATAAATAGCTACAACAGGTTTAAGACCATCGCACGACATTCCTGCCGCAAGAGTAACTGCATGTTGTTCTGCTATTCCTACATCGATATATTGGTCTGGAATATTTCTTTGCAATATATCTAAACCAGTACCTGTAGCCATTGCAGCTGTAATGCCAACGACTTTGCTATCTTGTTCACATATTTTCAATAAGGTTTGACCAAATATTTTACTATAACTAACAGGCTTAGGTTTCTTCGATGGAATAGATTTCCCAGTAGTCAGATCAAATGCAGACTGTGCATGATATCCTACCTGGTCAGCTTCTGCATAAGGATAACCCTTCCCTTTTGTTGTGACAACATGAACAAGTACAGGTTTTTTAAGTTTATGAGCAGCGTTAAAAGTATTGACTAAATTTCCAATATCATGACCGTCAATTGGACCCATATATGTAAATCCAAGTTCTTCAAAAACAGCACCAACCTTCGGCACAGCCAATCGTCTAACGCTGCCTTTAATATTTTTCAATTCTTCTGGTATATCCTTACCAATTAAGGGAATATTTTTTACACTTTCTTGAACACTATCGGATAAAAATTGCAATGGGGGACTAACTCTCACCTTATTTAAGTAAGATGAAAGGGCTCCAACTGGAGGTGAAATAGACATATCATTATCGTTTAATACAACAACTAAAGGAGTATTTGGTAAGTGTCCTGCATGATTTATAGCTTCTAGTGCCATCCCTCCCGTTAATGCTCCATCTCCAATAACAGCAACACATTTATAATTCTCACCTTTTCTGTCTCTTGCTATTGCCATTCCTAAAGCAGCAGAAATAGAAGTGCTTGCATGTCCAGCGCCAAAATGATCAAATTTACTTTCACTTCTTTTTAGATATCCAGCTATTCCATTTTGTTGTCTAAGGGAATCAAATTGACTGAAACGTCCTGTTATTAATTTATGAGGATAACCTTGATGTCCTACATCCCAAACAACTCTGTCGAAATCTAGATCAAGAGTTTGATATAAAGCCAATGTAAGCTCAACTACACCTAAACCAGGGCCAAGATGTCCACCGCTAGTAGATACAACTTGAAGGTGTCTTTCTCTAATTTGACAAGCAATTTCCTCTAATTGTGAAACTGTTAAGCCATGAAGTTGATTTGGATGACTTAACTCACTTAAAAGCATTTAACAAAATTAGGTATCTGTCTAATCTAAAACGTCGAGGTGCAAAATGAGTATTTTTTGGGAAATAGATCATGTAATGTTTTATTAGATTAATAATTAATGCTAAAAATATATATATGAAAGATTATTTTGAAAAAATACTTCAAGCTAAAGTCTATGAAGTAGCAAAAAAAACGCCACTAGAAAAAGCTCATAATTTAAGTAATACACTTAATAATGAAGTTTTTCTAAAAAGAGAAGATTTACAAGATGTATTTTCATTCAAAGTAAGAGGTGCATATAACAAAATGAGTAAGCTCACCAATTCTCAGCTTTCTCAGGGAGTAATTACTTCAAGTGCTGGTAATCATGCTCAAGGTGTTGCTCTTAGTGCTCTTAAACTTAATTGCCAAGCGACAATATTAATGCCCATTACAACACCTCTTGTAAAAGTTAATGCTGTGAAAAAGTTAAAAGCGCAAGTTATATTATTTGGTGATAATTATGATGAAACTTATAAAGAAGCAATAAGGATTAGTAAAGAAAGAAATTTATGTTTTATTCATCCTTTTGATGATCCAGATGTAATAGCAGGACAAGGAACTATAGCTATTGAACTTGAACAGCAACTAAAGGAAAAACCCTATGCAATTTATATTGCAGTTGGTGGTGGAGGATTGATATCAGGAATATCCTTATATATTAAAAAAATATGGCCTGAAGTAAAAATAATTGGTGTAGAGCCTGAAGATGCAGACGCTATGACAAAATCTTTGGAAGAATCAAAAATTGTGGAATTATCTTCAGTTGGTCAATTTGCAGATGGAGTAGCGGTTAAAAAAATTGGTAAAAATACTTTTGATATTGGCAGAAAATATATAGATAAGATGATTACCGTTAATACTGATGAAATATGTGCAGCTATAAAAGATGTTTTTGAAGATACTAGATCAATACTAGAGCCCGCTGGAGCATTATCAATTGCAGGGATGAAAAAAGATATTTTAAATTCTAATCATTCAAATAGAAAAATGGTTGCTATTGCATGTGGTGCAAATATGAATTTTGAGCGGCTTAGATTTGTCGCAGAAAGAGCAGAACTTGGTGAGTGTAAAGAAGTAATGATGGCTGTTGAAATTCCTGAACGTGCTGGGAGTTTAATTGATTTTTGTAAGTTACTTGATAATAGAAATTTAACTGAATTTAGCTACAGGATGTCGAATTCTAAGAAAGCCCAGATCTTTGTAGGAGTTCAAGTCTATGGATTAAATGATAAAAAAAATCTTTTAAATGTATTTAGAAATTCGGAGTACTCATTTATTGACATAAGTGATGATGAATTATCTAAAAATCATCTAAGACATATGGTGGGTGGAAGATTACCAAAGAATTTTAAAGAAATGGATTATACAAACTTTGTAGAGCTTTTATACAGGTTTGAGTTTCCTGAAAGGCCTGGCGCATTAATAAACTTCTTAAATAATATGAAATCTAATTGGTCTATAAGCGTATTTCACTATAGGAATTATGGAGCTGATGTTGGGAAAATTGTAATTGGAGTTTTAATCAATAAAAATGAGATTATAGAATGGAATGAATTTGTTAAAATACTAGGCTATAAATTTTGGGATGAAACTCAAAACGATACATATAGATTATTCCTGGGTGCATCAGATTAAATTTAAGGTAAATTAGGAAAGATTTCGGTAATTAAAATCAATCAATCTGATCTAAATACCACGCCAATATCTGATATAGATCTAGTTACTAAAGTTGAAGCTGTTCTATATTTGAAAGGCAGACCAATAACAAAAAAGGATCTTTCAGAAATTACTAATTCTGATATAAACTCAATAAATGATGCAATTAAAGATCTAAAAAATAAATACTCTAATTCCAACTCAGCTATTGAATTAAATGCAGTTAATAACAGTTTTTCTCTCGAATTAAAATCTAGTCTTAATGAATTCGTCGATGATTTACTTCCTTCTGATTTGAAAACATCCGAATTAAGGACATTGGCTACTATTGCGATCAAAAAAAAGATCCTACAATCGGATCTTATACTTCTTAGAGGTTCAGGTGCTTATGACCATATTAAAGAATTATTAGAAAAGAAATTTATCGTCAAACGAAAGCAAAAAGATGGTAGATCATATTGGTTATCATTATCAGAAAAGTTTTTTCAAACTTTTGCTGTAAGTAATGAATATCTCTCAAATATAGGAAAAAGTAATAATAAGCAGCAATAATATCTAAATGCTAGGATATATTAAATTACGTCAAGATAATGTTATCTGAGATTTTTGCAGTTCTGGGCCAAACTTTATCAATTTATTCTTTCATATTGATAATAAGAATTTTACTTACATGGTTTCCAGGTATTGATTGGAGTAACGGTGTTTTATCTGCATTAACTTCTATCACAGATCCTTATTTAAACATTTTTAGAGGTATTATCCCTCCAATAGGTGGATTTGATATTTCATCTTTATTAGCATTTTTACTTTTAAATGTTATACAAAATTTAATTACAAATCTACAGTACGCAAGCCTAGGTTATAGCTGAACTTATCTATCATCTCCAGAACCTCTTATCTTTCCTTTAGCAGCTCTTAATTTTAATTTTTCAAGGTTTTGTAATGCAACATCTTCTAAATTGAAATTTAATTCTGTACAAAGATTTGATATGTACCACAAAACATCTCCTAACTCTTTTTTAATACCTAATTTTGATTCGTTATCAAATATTCCATTTTTATCCCTTATAACCTTTTTCACTTTTTCTGCCACCTCACCAGCCTCTCCAACTAAACCAAGAGTTGGATAAATATTATTTGAGCCTAAATCTGGATATTGTGCAGTTTCTCTAGCTTTTTTCTGATAAGTTTTAAAATCCATGACTTAAATAACTAACTTTGGGTATGTTAAATTTATTTATATCTAGCAATATTATCTATATATGTCGAATATTGATTTAAAAAGAAGAACAAAAATAGTAGCAACTATTGGCCCTGCAACTCAATCTGAAGAGATAATTACAAATTTAATTAAAGCTGGAGTTTCAACATTCAGATTAAATTTCTCACATGGAGATCATAAAGATCATGCTGAGAGAATAAAAACCATAAGGGAAGTATCAAAAAAGTTAGAAATAGATATTGGAATATTGCAAGATCTTCAAGGACCAAAAATACGATTAGGGCGTTTTAAAGATGGTCCAGTAAAAGTTAAAAAAGGCGAAAAATTCATATTGACATCAAATGAAGTCGAATGTACAAATACTATTGCAAATGTGACCTACGACAAACTTTCTCAAGAAGTTAGCGAAGGGAAAAGAATACTTTTAGATGATGGAAAAATAGAAATGATTGTAGAAAAAGTTGACAAAAAAACTAATAAGTTGGAGTGCATTGTAACTGTAGGAGGGGTTCTTTCAAACAATAAAGGTGTTAATTTTCCAGATGTTCAATTATCAGTAAAAGCATTAACAGAAAAAGATAAAGAGGATTTAAAATTCGGTTTATCTGAAGGAGTTGATTGGATAGCACTAAGTTTCGTAAGAAATCCATCAGATATAAATGAGATAAAAGATTTAATAAACAAAAATGGGCATTCAACTCCTGTTGTCGCAAAAATAGAAAAATTTGAAGCAATTGATCAGATCGATTCAGTATTACCCCTATGTGATGGGGTTATGGTTGCAAGAGGTGATTTGGGAGTAGAAATGCCTGCTGAAGAAGTTCCTCTTTTGCAAAAGGAATTAATAAGAAAAGCTAATACATTAGGTATCCCAATAATTACAGCGACTCAAATGCTTGATTCTATGGCTTCTAACCCAAGACCAACCAGGGCAGAAGTTAGTGATGTTGCAAATGCAATTCTGGATGGAACAGATGCTGTAATGCTTTCAAACGAAACTGCAGTTGGTGATTATCCTGTAGAGGCAGTTGAAACGATGGCAACCATAGCAAGAAGAATTGAAAGAGATTATCCACTTAAGGCTATTGAAAGCCACTTACCCAGTACGATCCCAAATGCTATTAGTGCAGCAGTAAGTAATATAGCTAGACAACTTGATGCAGGAGCTATAATTCCTTTAACTAAATCAGGTTCTACCGCTCGAAATGTAAGTAAGTTCAGACCACCAACACCTATCTTGGCAACTACTACGGAGAGAAGTGTAGCGAGAAGATTGCAACTTGTTTGGGGAGTTACTCCAATAGTAGTTAAAAATGATCAAAGAACAGCAAAAACTTTTAGTTTAGCTATGCAAATTGCTCAGGAGATGGGGATCCTAAATCAAGGAGATTTAGTAGTCCAAACCGCAGGTACATTAACTGGAATCAGTGGCTCTACAGATTTAATAAAAGTCGGTTTAGTAAGAAAGATTGTTTCAAGAGGAATTTCAATAGGGGAAGTCGGTGTTACAGGTAAAGCCAGAATAATTAAAAATAATCTTGATATGTCCTTAATTTGCCCAGGAGAAATATTATTTGTTCCGAGGGAATTAATGCAAAATATTCCACTGAGTAAAAATATTGCCGGCATTGTTACTAACCAAAATGTAAATGATGTTTATGCTTTGTTCAACAAAAATAATAAAAAGATTTCTACAATTTGTAATTTAGATAATATCAATAATCATAAAATCAGTAATGGTGACCTTATTACACTCCAACTTAATGAAGGTGTTATATACATGGGACAAATTGAAGATGATGATTCAATAGATAAATATAAATATGTCTAGGAATATCTCATTAAAAGAAGCCTTAGGCATGGCCACAAAAACTTTAGTTTCGAACAAATTGAGAAGTTCGTTAACAATGCTGGGAATAATTATCGGAAATGCTTCAGTTATTACACTTGTTGGACTTGGTAGAGGTGCTCAAACATTAGCAAAAAACCAATTAAGTAATTTAGGTGCCAATGTTTTATTCATTGTTCCCGGAAATAATGACACAAGAAGAAGAGGTATTTCATTTCCAAAAAACCTAGTTTTAGAAGATGCAATAGCAATAAGCAATCAAGTACCTACAGTTAAAAAAGTAGCTCCTCAAATTTCTGCTAACGAAATAGTGCAATCGAATTCTAAAAGTTTAAATATATCAATTGCTGGAGTTACTCCTGAATTTCTTGAAGTAAGAAGCTTTGAAGTAGATAAGGGTAGATTTTTATCAAAAAGTGATGTTAATAGTGCAAGAAGTTATGTTGTAATAGGTCCTGATCTTAAAGATGAATTTTTCAATGATAAATCTTCATCTCTTGGAGAAAAAATCAGAATTAAAGACCACACTTATGAAATTATCGGAATATTAAAACCAAAAGGTGCTGTATTTGGAAGTAATCAAGACAAAAATGCATATATTCCATTAACCACTATGGTCAATAGGATTACAGGGAAGGACCCTACTTATGGAGTAAGTTTAAGCTTCATTAGTGTTGAAGCGATAAATAAAAATGCAACTAGTGCCGCTAAATTTCAGATTACTAATTTATTAAGGCAAAGACATAAAATAATCAGAGATGATGACTTTGCAGTTAGATCACAAGAAGATGCATTGAATATAGTAACAAACATAACAAGTGGACTAACGTTTTTATTGGCTGGAATTGGGGCAGTATCTTTAGTAGTTGGAGGCATAGGAATCATGAATATAATGCTCGTTTCTGTAAGCGAAAGGACTGAAGAGATTGGACTGAGAAAAGCAATAGGAGCCAAACAGTCAGATATATTAGTTCAATTTTTAATTGAGGCATTGATTTTATCTACAATTGGAGGATTAATTGGAACGACGACTGGATTATCAGGTGTTTTTCTTTTATCTCTCATAACACCTCTTCCTGCATCAGTAGGAATTACAACTACTTTTTCCACCATGATCATTTCAGGATCTATAGGTTTAATCTTTGGTGTTTTACCTGCAAAAAGAGCATCTAAGTTAGATCCAATTGTTGCATTGAGAAGTTTATAAATTAAATTTATTATAATGCTCAATTTTTATAAATTAATTGAGATACTGGTGAGTCTTCAATCACTCGTAATAACGTCAATGTTACCTGTTTATATCCCACTACCTTTTATATATAAATCTAGTAATAACTTTGAGTTACCTATCACATGGCAAATTCCGACCATAATTTTATTAACACTTATATTTAATAAAAAAGTTGTTTTCAGAGCATTTTCTATATATATAATTTTGGGGTTATTTATATTTCCTGTCTTTCATCAAGGAGGTTCAATAGGTTATTTGCTTACTCCAAATTTTGGTTATTTATTAGGTTTATATCCATTAATAAATATAATTGATAATACAAATAATAAAAATAAAATAAACATTCGAAGCTTTTTAAAAAATGGACTTTTGGCAATAGGTTCTATGCATTTAACTGGAATATTTTACAACTTCATACAAATCATATTCTACAGTCAATTTAATTTATTTTTATATAATTTAGGTAAATACTCATTAGGTAAGATTGGATATCATTTTTTAATGCTTTTACCACTTTTATTACTTATTAAACCTATAGAACGTTTAAAACGTAGTAAATAATGATTAATAAAATACAAACAAAAATATATTTTTTATCTCTAAGTATTTTTATTGTTCTAATAGATCAATTTACGAAATATTTAATATTTTATAATAAAAAGTTATTTATTAATAAAGACTTTCTTTTATTCAAATTAGACTTTGTAAAAAACTACGGGGCAGCATTTAATATATTTAGTGGGAGTAGAATATTTTTATCTTTAATAAGTATTTTGTTTTCAATATTACTTATATATTTAATATTTAGGAAAAATACTTTAAGCTCATTCGATTTATATTCTTACAGCTTTATACTTGGGGGAACTATTGGTAACGGTATAGATAGGATATATAAAGGTTTTGTGGTTGATTTTATAAATTTAAATATTATAAATTTTCCAGTATTTAATATTGCTGATTTATTTATTAACATTGGGTTCATTTTTTTACTTTTTAACATTTTTAAAAATAATCGATAAAATGAATTACTTGAAATTAAAGTATATAAAATATATTTTATTAATATTATTTCTATATATTTTATTTTCGATATTTATTAGAATAGTAAATATTTATACTCTTATATTTTTTATAGTAATTTTTTATATCTTTTATAATAATAATAAAAAATTATTTAAAAAAATAGTTCATAAAGTTATATATAAAAATAAAAAAAATAAACTTTCATTCAAAAATACATATGGTGCTGCCAAGATAAGTTTAGAAGGGGTCGAGAAAATTAATAAAAAAATTAACGATAAAGTAAAAGTTGAACTTTTAAATTACCAAAAAAATAAACTTGAGTCCCAATTAAAAACAGGAGATTATAAAGTTACTCTCTTTGGAGCAGGTTCCTCAGGAAAAACATCTATAGCAAGATCTTTATTAAAAAATATTGTCGGACAAACATCCGCAAAAATAGGCACAACAAAGCAAATTAATAGCTATAAGATTCGCATCCCAATTTTAAAAAGAAATATTAATATAGTTGATACTCCTGGTTTATTCGAACCATCTAAATTAGGAGAAGAAAGAGAAAAAGCAACAATTACACAAGCTTCAAATTCCGACTTAGTTCTCTTTGTGTTAGATCAGGACATAAATAAATACGAAAACTATTTAATTAAAGAATTATTAAAATTAAGAAAAAAAATAATAGTAGTTCTAAATAAATGTGATTTGAGGTCTAGAGATGAAAATAACCTCATCAAAGAAAATATAATTTCTATAACTTCCGCTAGAAAAAATAAAATTTCTGTTGTTCAAACAATTGCTGTACCTCAACAATCTCCCTATATAAAATCATATGCTATAAATTTAGTTCCAGAGGTAGGAAGTTTATTTAGAGAGATAATTGAAACGCTCGATAATAATGGTGAAGAGTTATTGGCGGATAATATTCTTTTTCGCTCAAATAAGTTAGGTATTAAAAGTAAAAATTTCGTGGAAGAACAAAGATATTTAATGTCAAATAAAGTGATTAATAAATATATGTGGATAACAGGAGGGGTAATACTAGTTAATCCATTACCAGCTGTTGATTTCCTTACTACTACCTCCGTAAACCTTCAAATGATAATGGAGTTATCAAAAATATATGAAGTAAAGCTTACAAAAAAAGATGCAAAGGATTTAGCGACTTCATTGTTAAGCGCATTAGCTAAACAAGGAATACTAAAAGGAGGTCTCGCCATTCTTTCTCCTGCTTTAGCTACAAGCTTGACTAAAATTATATTATCTAAATCTATACAATCAGTTACAGCAGGCTGGTTAATAAGAATAGTAGGACTAAGTTTGATTGAATATTTTAAAAATGGGCAGGATTGGGGAGATGGAGGAATCCAAGAAGTAGTAGATAAGATCTATAGAATAAGTAAGAGAGAGGACATTTTAAACAACTTCGTAAGAGAAGCTATTTCAAAAATTGAAATGAAAAAGTATTTTAAATCAGATAAAAGTTTGCCTCCATTTACTATGTAAAATTGGATAATTGATCATTTAGATAAGTTCTGAAATCAAAGATAGTTATTAAGAGTAAATAAGCAATACAAATAGCTATAGATATAAACCCTGTTACTATTGCAATAATTTTTGGTCTACCCATATTCATAAGTTAGGCATCTAAAAGTCTCAAAAGTTCTTCAATATGAGATTCCTTTGTATTGTAATTTCCCATGACAACCCTTAAAAAATATTTACCTTTAAATTTTGGTCTAGAAAGCATAAAATTATTATTAATTAGTTCATTAACTTTAGTTTGAGTCCATGTATCAGAGTCTTCTGGCTCAAGTTTCTTTGGTATAAATGAAACAATATGAAGAGGACCTGAATATATATCAAATTTATTCTTACTAATATTTTTTATAAAATAATCTTTTCTTTTAATTGATGATATTAATATATTTTCTATTCCATTCAAACCTAAAAAACGTAACCCAAGCCAAAGTTTGATAATCTCTGCAGGTCTAGAACCTTGTATGCCAATTTCTCCTCTATTTATAATGTTTTCTTTAGATGATATATATGGTAGTCCAGTATTAAAAGTATTTTCTAAAGTACTCATGTTTGAAACCAATAACAAAGATGAAGTCTTGGTAATGCCAACGATTTTTTGCGGATTTATAGTTATCGAATTAGCCTGACTAATATTATTTAGACCTTTTATTTGAATAGAGGTTACAGCAAAAATGCCTCCAATAGAGCCATCAATATGTAGCCATATATTTCTTTCTTTGCATATTTCACTTATTTCTTTAATAGGATCAATTGCTCCTCTTACAGTTGTCCCCAAGGTGGCAACAATAGCAAATATTTTCTTATTTTCTATTGTACATTTATCTATAGACTTTCTGAGATCGCTTATTTCCATTCTACCTTGATTATCAGTTTTAATCCTGACAAGATTGGTAGTAGCAAGACCCATCACTTTTATACATTTAACGAAGGAAGAATGAGCATCTTCACTAACAAGTAATACAGAATTAGGATTTGTAGTTAATCCAGCATTATTTCTAGCTGCTATAAGGGCATTAAGATTACTTAATGTACCTCCGCTAGCAGCTATTCCTCCTGAGAGATCATTAAACCCTATTTTCTTGGCAAACCATTTGCATAATGATTCCTCAAGTAAAGTTACACTTGGTGATAACTCGTAAGCGAGGAGATTATTATTTAAACCAGCAGCAATTAAATCTCCCAAAATAGAGAAAATTAAAGGTGGGGGATCAAGGTGAGCTAGTGAACCAGGATGAACGGGATTAAATGAATTAATCAAAAGTGATTCAATCTCAGAAAACAAATCTTCTTCAGAGTTACCATTTTCCGTAGGCATAATGCACTTGAAATTCTCATCAAAAGGTAAAGGACCATTTTTATCAGCTTTAGAGAACCAGTCACAAAGAGTTTGACTAGCTCTATTCAGAAGAGTAATCAATTTGTCATTAGTCCCTAAATATGAGGGGAAATATATATCTTTATTATTAATTAAATCGTCAGCCATCAGATAAGATATCTATTAATAATTCTATTCTCAATATTGGTAAATGAGATATATTTTTGAAAATGGAAATAGTAATAATGATCTACAAAAAAAAACAAATAATTCAAATTACATTTTGTGGATGAATTCGATATTAAGAAGATCAAAAGAAATTGGAAAAATTGAGCTACCAATTTATTCAATAATTTTAGATGAGAGAGGAAGATGTATCGGGAGAGGGGTTAATAGGAGGAATATAAATAAAGACCCATTAGGTCATGCTGAGATAATGGCACTTAGGCAGGCATCTCTAATAAAAAATGATTGGAGATTTAATGAATGTACTATTATCACAAATCTAGAACCTTGTACTATGTGTTCCTCTGCTCTTATTCAAGCGCGGATGGGTAAAGTTATATTTGGTGCTTACGATAAGAAAAGAGGTGGATTGGGAGGCTCAATCGACCTATCAAAACATGAAAGTGCTCATCACAAAATGGAAATTATAGGAGGTATTTTAGAAGACGAATGCAGTCAAATTTTACAGCTATGGTTTAAAAAGTTGAGGACTCAAAAATAGAATATTTTTTTAACTCAGTATCAAATAGGTTTAATAATCTATCAACATTCTCCTCACTTGAGTTATAGCCCATTAAACCTATGCGCCATACCTTACCAGACAATTCTCCAAGTCCATTTCCTATTTCAATTCCAAAGTTTCTTAAAAGATGATTTCTAAAACCATCACCATCAACGGCTGGAGGTATTTTAACAGTGGTTAATGTTGGCAATCTATAATCCTCGGATACATGTAATTCCATGCCAAGACTTTCTAACCCATTCCATAGTTTCTTGGCATTAGTATTATGTCTATTCCAAACATTTTCTAAACCCTCATTCGCAATTAATCGTAAACCTTCACGAATAGCAAAATTCATATTTACAGGGGCAGTATGATGGTAAACACGATCAGAACCCCAATATTTATTTAATAGAGATAAATCTAAATACCAGTTAGGTACTTTTGTGTTTCTTGAACTTAGTTTTTCTTCAGCTCTTTTATTCATAGTAAAAGGGCTTAATCCTGGGGGACAACTTAATCCCTTTTGACTACAACTGTATGCTAGATCAATTTTCCATTCGTCAATCAATAGTTCTAGAGCTCCAAGAGAAGTAACTGCATCAACTAAAAACAAGCAGTTATTTTTTCTACATACATCCCCTATTCCATCGAGAGGTTGTAAAACACCACTTGATGTTTCAGCATGAACAATAGCAAAAATTGCTGGTTTTTTTGTTTCTATTTCATACTTGATTTCTTCATAAGAAAATGATTCACCCCAAGTTTTTTCAATAACAGATACATCGGCTTTATATCTGGTTGCCATATCAACAAGTCTGTCTCCAAAATATCCTTTTTTAGCAATAAGAATTTTTTCTCCTTCCTCTATAAAATTAGCAATTGATGCTTCCATAGCTGCACTTCCAGTACCACTCATTGGAAGAGTCAGACGATTATTACATTGCCAAGTATATCTCAGAAGTTTTTGAACATCAGTCATCAATGAAATATATGCTTCATCTAAGTGACCAATAGGATTCAAAGAAAGAGCGTTTAAGACTTCTGGATGTGCGTTTGAAGGACCAGGACCTAATAAAAGTCTAGAGGGAACATAAGTCTTTGAGAAATGAGATAAATTCTCTTCATTTAAAGCCGAAATAAGTTTTGCTTCTGTCAAAGCATTACATTCAATTACTTTTAAATTAAACTAATATCGTCACATAAGCGATATTTATTTAAAGAAATTAATTCAATTTAAATATTTAAGTAAACAATTATTAAACTTATGACTTGAAACACTAAAAGAAGACGTCAAGTCTTAAAAAAAGTAACCGTTGATACATAACAAGAATCATCAAGTTATTAATTTCATATAAGGTATTAAAAAATTATGTCTAAATCCCCTCAAGATGTTTTAAGTCAAATAAAAGACGAAGGAATTGAACTCATCGATTTAAAATTCACTGATATTCATGGAAAATGGCAACATTTAACTCTTACATCAGACATGATAGAGGAGGATTCTTTTACAGAAGGTTTGGCTTTTGATGGCTCATCAATAAGAGGTTGGAAAGCAATTAATGCCTCGGATATGTCAATGGTGCCCGATGCAAGTACAGCATGGATAGATCCTTTTTATAAGCATAAAACACTAAGTATGATTTGCTCTATTCAAGAGCCAAGAAGCGGGGAACCTTATGATAGATGTCCAAGAGCATTAGCTCAAAAGGCATTAAAATATTTAGACTCGACTGGTATAGCAGATACTGCATTTTTTGGACCAGAACCAGAATTCTTTTTATTTGATGATGTTAGATATGACTCTAAAGAAGGAGGTTGTTTTTACAGTGTAGATACCATTGAAGCTCCATGGAATACAGGGAGAATTGAAGAAGGGGGAAACTTAGGATACAAAATACAATATAAAGAAGGATATTTTCCAGTAGCTCCAAATGATACTGCGCAAGATATCAGATCTGAGATGCTTCTTCTTATGGGTGAATTAGGTATCCCCACAGAAAAACATCACCATGAAGTTGCTGGTGCCGGTCAACACGAGCTTGGAATGAAATTTGATTCGTTAATAAATGCTGCTGATAACGTTATGACTTATAAATACGTTGTCAGAAATGTTGCAAAAAAATATGGAAAAACAGCAACATTTATGCCCAAACCTGTATTTAACGACAACGGAACAGGAATGCATGTCCACCAAAGTTTATGGAAGAGTGGACAGCCACTATTCTTTGGTGAAGGATCATATGCAAACTTATCTCAAACGGCAAGATGGTACATCGGAGGCATACTTAAACATGCTCCATCATTCCTAGCATTTACTAACCCAACAACTAATAGTTATAAACGATTGGTTCCAGGATTTGAAGCCCCAGTAAATCTAGTTTATTCTGAGGGTAATAGATCAGCTGCTGTAAGAATACCTTTAACAGGACCAAGCCCTAAAGCTAAAAGATTAGAATTCAGATCAGGTGACGCACTTGCAAATCCTTACTTAGCATTCTCTGTAATGATGCTTGCGGGTATTGATGGAATTAAAAATCAAATAGATCCTGGTGATGGAGTAGATGTAGATTTATTTGAACTTCCAGCTGATGAACTTGCAAAAATTGATACAGTACCTTCTTCTCTAAATGACTCACTCAATGCACTAAAAGCAGATAAGGATTATCTATTAGCTGGTGGAGTATTTACTGAAGATTTTATCGATAACTTTATCGATATAAAATACGAAGAGGTACAGCAATTAAGACAAAGGCCTCATCCACATGAATTCTTTATGTATTACGATGCATAAATAAAAGAAATCATTAGTTTAAATTATTCAATTTGAGAAATATCACAAAATATTCTCAAATTGAATTTTTTTTTGTTGGAATATAGATATATGAATCAAAAAATGGCTAGGGAATCTATTTCAAAAATTGCATATAAAACGCTACAACAGAGTAAAAGCATTGCAGGTTTTGCTCACAAACAGATTAGTTCAAGATTAATGAACTTTATTCTTCCCGATTCAAAGCTTGAAAATTTTGATATAGATAAAGATCTTCTAATTAGAATCCAAAATTCAATGGATATTTTAAGAGAAGAAGATTGGAATGATGCTGAAAAAAATATATATCCAAAA
The DNA here is from genome assembly GCA_902537275.1 of uncultured Synechococcaceae cyanobacterium. Taxonomy (GTDB): domain Bacteria; phylum Cyanobacteriota; class Cyanobacteriia; order PCC-6307; family Cyanobiaceae; genus Prochlorococcus_A. The sequence goes on along the minus strand of CACBAW010000001.1, from coordinate 13,244 downwards.
AAGTTATTGTTTGACGAACCATGGCTTAGATATCTAACTCAATATCCTAAAATTTGGCTCGACATGCCTAATACATGGGATAGACGCAGAAAACAAAACTACGATGATCTTCCCAAATCAATTGATAAAGATAATTATCCTCAATATTACTTGAGAAATTTTCATCATCAAACAGATGGTTATTTATCAGATTTTTCAGCTAGCATTTATGACCTACAAGTAGAGATACTTTTCAATGGAAGTGCTGACTCAATGAGGAGAAGAATAATTAAGCCAATAAAAGAAGGACTTGAAATTTTTAGTAATAGAAAAAAAAGTTCCATAAAAATTCTTGATGTTGCTACAGGATCAGGAAGAACATTAAAACAATTAAGAGCCGCATTTCCTAAAGAAAAAATTACAGGAATTGATTTATCTGATTCATACTTGAAAGAGGCAAGTAGATATATTTCAGATTTAGATGGAGATTTAATTCAGTTATTAAAAGGGAATGCTGAAGAATTACCTTTTGAAAATGATAGTTTTCAATGTATTTCTTGTGTTTACTTATTTCATGAATTACCAAGAACAATTAGATTTAAAGTATTAAATGAATTTTTTAGAGTTCTTGAACCAGGTGGAATATTAGTTTTAGCTGATTCAATTCAAATAAGTGATTCTCCTGACTTTACTACCGTAATGGAAAACTTCTATAAATCTTTTCATGAGCCTTTTTATTGTGATTATATAAAAGAGGATATAGATTCTAAAATTGAGGATGTAGGGTTTAAAGATGTAAAATCCAATTCCTTTTTTATGACCAAAGTATGGTCTGCGGTAAAGTAAATAAAAACTCCTATGACCTATTGGGATAAAGATACTATTCAGCTTGTTCAAAGTCTTAATGACAAATTAAAAATTGATCATTCTAAATGGCATAAAGATAAAGGAAATAAATATAAACGATCTGCAGAACTAATTTCTGCGGGATTATGCCACTTAATTATTTCATGTAATGAGAAGGAAACTATTGAGTATATAGAAGAAAGTATTAAATGGTTAAAAGAAATTAATGTAGATCAGCCTTGCCCTAGTAAAAATCACCTTTTTAAAGCCAACTGAAGCCTATTACCTTTACTACTCCATCTAATGTCATCAAAACATTCATTAATGATGTATAGCCCACGTCCATTTACACTACTTATTTTTTTTGGTAATTTGTAGTCTCTTTTTTTTATTTCTAAACCATTGCCTTGATCTTGAATTTGCCAAACACACCAATTAGGCGTAATTATTCTTCTTACCCTAATATTTTTTTTAGGATCTAATTTATTTCCATGTTTTACTGCGTTAACTAAAGCTTCATGTAAACCAAGTTTTATGAGATAGCTTGATTGAGAATTTTTAATAGGTTCTAATAATTCATCGACAAATTCATTTAACTGTAATGATGATTCGAATTCGTAATTTGACCAGTTAATACTAGGTCTTTTAAAAAATTTTTTTAAAATATTTTTGCCCCGAAATAAGGACATAATAATATTTTGATACTGTCTTAATTTTAACTTATTAAATACCTTAATTTAAAGAATATTATTATGTCTCTCTGCAATAGCAGGATGCTTTAGGATTGAGTCCATAAGTCTTACCCCTCTTAGTTGATTTATTAAAGGCATATGTCCATCAGGTGCATCCAATGACCAAAGAAATGATCCAGGATATCTAGTCCATAGGCCCTCTTTTTTCCAACCTATTTTCGGCCACATTAACTCATATTTTTTTCCTACTGACTTCAATATCTTTGCTTGAATTGAGAATCCAAATCTACCAGTTGAATAAATAGTCCATAATCTATCTATTGTTTGTAGATCTTTACCTGACATATTCTTAACTTCACTATAGAAAACATATCCACGTTTCTCAGCTAATTTTCCAGCTAATTTCCTTAAGTAGGAACTTGTTAATCTATCTGCCTCTTCAAATTTTTGCTCAACCAACATCAATTGCAAATCCTTATAATTAATATCAATATCTGAATATGTATTAAACCAATGATTGAATTTAGAGTTATCAAAGAATTCAGGCTTAAATTTTTTTAAAACTTGCAATATCCAACCAGCAGCCCAGTCATCTCCTTCACTATCAAAGATATCAAAAAGAGAAGGGCCAAGATTAAAAATATTTTCGACTTCAGATTCTATTTGAGATAATGAATTTATTCTTCTTCTTTGATTGGAATCTACAAAATTTTTTATCAGGTCTAATGTAGCATTACTATAGTTATCTTGTTCTTTGTTATTCATTTTAATAAATCAATCAAAAAATAAAAACTATCCATGTATTTCAAAAGAAAAGAACTAGAGAAATTTAGAAATTTTAAAGGACCACTTATAGATGTTAGGAGCCCAGGTGAATATTATAAAGGACACATGCCTAATTCTATTAACATTCCACTATTTGATAATGATGAGAGATCTATAATTGGCACGATTTATAAAAAAGAAGGAAGAAAAAAAGCAGTCATAAAGGGAATAAAATTTTTCGAAAAAAAAATGGAATTACTTCTTGATAATTTATTCATGAGTATTGACTCTTATAAAACTATTACTAAAAAAAATAATGATGAATTGTTTATCAGAATATATTGCTCTAGAGGAGGTATGCGGTCACAAAGTATTGCTTGGTTACTGGAAAAATTTAAATTAAATCTCGTCACACTAAATGGAGGATACAAAATGTATAGGAGATGGGTATTAAATAGTTTTTCGAAAAAGATGAACATTGTAGTTATTGGAGGAAAAACAGGAACAGGAAAGACAAGGTTATTATCATTACTAGAAAAATATAAATATCAAACTATTGATCTTGAAGGATTTGCTTGTCATAGAGGAAGTACATTTGGAGGTTTAGGAATGAAAGAACAACCTTCAAATGAAAAATTTGAAAATATGATTGCAGAAAAATTAAATTCTTTTAGGTGTTCTAATAATATTTTTGTAGAAGCTGAAAGTTCAAATATAGGTAAATGCAAAATCCCTCATGAATTCTTCAATCAGATGAAAAATTCTCGGAGAATTGAAATTATAAGGAGCGAATCTAACAGGTTGCATGAGTTGATAGATACTTATAGTGTTTTTAAGAAAGAGGAACTCAAAGAATCTGTATTAAGAATAAAAAAAAGATTAGGACCACAAAGAACAAAAATAGCTCTTGAATCAATTAATAATGAGAAATGGGACTTAGTTTGCAGATCAGTTTTAGATTATTACGATAGGTGTTATGAATATGAAAAGGTTGGCAAATCAAATATAAAGATATTAAATTTAACCGACAAAAAATATGATGAAAGGATCCTAGAATTAATAAACAATATTTTATGAAATAATTACAAACGAAACAAAAAAAAATTTCCTAAGATAAGGAATTATTGTAAGTACATTATGACAGCAAATAAGACTGCAAAAATACAATTTTATGAAGGAACTGATGAACCAGTAGTGCCTGAAATAAGACTGACTAGAAGTAAGGATGGCACCACCGGTCAAGCATTATTTTTGTTCGAAAAACCTCAGGCATTATCATCAATTACAGACGGTGAAATCACAGGTATGAGAATGATAGATTCAGAAGGTGAAATATTAACTAGAGAAGTTAAAGTAAAGTTTGTTGATGGAGACCCCATATTTTTAGAAGCAGTTTACATTTGGAAGAACACATCCGACTTTGACAGATTTATGAGATTTGCAAATAGTTATGCCAAAACAAATGGATTAGGATATTCTGAGAAGAAGTAAAATATTTCGAAAATTGAGTAGTTCATCATATTTCAAGTTAGTAGTAATTTTAATCACTTTGTTAATATTATGGACCCTAAGAGATTTTCTACTCTTAATAATTTGTTCCTTAGTAATTTCAAATATTGTATGTAATTTATGTAATCAAATACAGAAGGGTTTGAAAATTCCCCGATCTTTGTCATTGTTTCTTGTCTTAACTTTTATATCAGTAATAGTATTTACTATTTTTATTCTTGTATTGCCTCCATTTATAAAAGAATTCAATGAAATACTAGTTGATATTCCAAATGGTTTATCAAAAATAAATATTTTGATTAATACAAATCTGAACAAATTTAATAATCTATTTTATGGTGAACAATCAGAAAATGTTATAGACATTTTCAGTCTTATAGATGATGTAGTAACAATCCCAGATGCCTCAACAATTGCAAAAGCCATTCAAGAAAGTTTTAAAAATTTAATAAATATAGCGGGGAATCTGGGTTCAGGTCTTTTGAAATTAATTTTCGTATTAGCAGTGAGTTTAATGATTTCTATTGAACCAAAACAATATAAAGAAAATATACTTCTATTAATTCCAAAAAATTACCGTAATAAATTTAGAATTATTCTGGAAAAAAGCAATGTTGCATTAGCAAATTGGACCTTTTCTATGGTAATAAGCTCATTATCAGTAGGTTTATTATCATTAATAGTTTTATCTATATTAGATGTCAAATATGTAGTCTCAAATGCTTTAATAGCAATGGTTCTTAATGTAATTCCAAACATAGGTCCAGTTATTAGTGGTATATTTCCTATCTCAATTGCACTATTAGATAATTTTTGGAAGCCACTGGCCGTATTAGGAGCATATATAATTATTCAAAATATTGAAAGCTATATAATAATGCCATCTATAATGAAGAAAAAAGCAAACTTACTTCCTGGTTTGACATTAATATCACAATTTGGATTTACATTCATATTTGGTCCATTAGGCTTAATCCTTTCTCTTCCATTGGCAGTAGTAATACAGGTTTTAATAAAAGAATCATTTAAAGATATTTAAAAACTATTTAATTAATTTTTTATATAAATATGGGTAGGATAAAAGTATAAAGAAAGCTAAGGGATGTTTACCAATAGCAAAATATAGTGAGCTAAAAGTAAAGTGATCAAATAATATTCTTAGCTCAGTAGAAAGATCTATTAAAACTAAAGAAAATAAAATTATCAAATAGTAATTCAATTTCATAAAATTAGTAGCTTAATGTCAGTCTTTAAGCAACAAAGATGGAGCCAATAAAATACTTGAATAACTTCCAATAATAATTCCTAATGATAAGGCCAAGGAAAACCAAAATAGCGAGTAAGATCCAAAAAAAATTATGCTTAATAAAGGCATAAGGGTTGTAATACTGGTAAAGGTTGTTCTCCTAAATGATTCGTTTACTGATAATTGAATAGTTTCGTTATAACCTTCTTTGTTTGATTTTAAATTTTCACGAATTCTATCAAAAATAACAACAGTATCATTTACCGAATAACCAGCAATAGTTAGCAAGGAGACTGCAAATAAACTATTTACCTCGACAGATAATATAATTCCCAACCAAGAGAATATACCGAAAACAATTAATAAATCATGGAATAAAGCTAATAATGCTAATAATGCATATTTTTTGTCAAATCTAATGGTTATATACAAAGATATTGCAAATAAAGAAACCATCAATGAAGTAACAGAATTAGTAAGTAATCTTTTCCCAAGCTTTGGACCTATTAATCTTGATTCCTTACTCTCATAATTCAGAGGTCCAACAATAATTTCAAGATTAGAAATAAGATTATTTGATTCTTCTATACTTAAATAAGGTGTTCTTATTGAAATTAATTTATTATTATTTTGAAATTGTAATTTAATATTATTAAAAACTTTTTTATTTTTAGAGATCTCTTTTAAATTTTCTAAAACTAAATCAGGGGAAAAATTAGAACATTCGTCATCACATACTCTCTCTATCCTTAGTTCATTTCCACCAACAAAATCCATACCTAAATTTATAGGTTTTTTATAGGAAGTATTAAAAGTAGAATATAAAATCCCCAAAAGACTCAACAAAATAAGAACAGATGAAAAACCAATAATCTTTTTTTTGTTTTTTATTAATTCAAGATTGTATTTCATAGGAAATTAGAAAAAAAAATTAATTTTAAAAATTATTTCTTGGCAAATAGAGATTTTTTTGCCTCAAAGATTGATATGTTGTAAAAAATCGCAAAATAGTTTTAGAACAATTTAATGAGGTAAACAAGCTTATTAAGACTCCAATACCTAATGTTGCCGCAAAACCCTTAACAAAATTTGTTCCTAATAAAAACAATACAAAACAACTTAGAAGAGTTGTAATATGTCCATCAACAATGGATGAATTAGCTCTTTGAAAACCGCTATCAATAGATCTTGTAAGAGTATTACCATCATATAATTCTTCTCTAATTCTCTCAAATATTAGAATATTTGCATCAACAGCCATACCAATACTTAGTATAAGCCCAGATATTCCAGGTAATGTCAATGTTACAGGAATCAAAGAATATAGGGCTAAGTTAAAGAAACCATAAAGTACTAGAGAAAGAACTGAAACAAAACCTAAAATTCTATAATTAAAAATCATAAATATACCAACAAAAATTAGTCCACTAATTGCTGCATAAAGACTTTTAAAAATATTTTTGGATCCCAAAAGAGCCCCTATAGTGTTAGTTTCTACTATTTCGATTGGCAATGGCAATGAGCCTCCTTTAAGTTGAACTTCTAACTCTCTAGCATTTTCAGCACTAAAATTACCGCTTATTGTTGCTGATCCACCTGTAATCCCGGTATTAGCGAATTGATTACCTACACTGGCTTCACTTATGGATTCTCCATCTAGAATGATCGCCAACAGTTGATTAGTACCAGCAATTGACTTTGTAATTTCTGCAAACTTTTCACCTCCTGAATTACTAAAAGTTAATAAAACTTCCCAATTACTATTTGTTTGTTCTTGTCTCCTTCCTGCGTTAATAAGATCCTTACCAGATAAATCTGTTTTAATAAATAAATTTGTAATTTCTTTATTAACATATTTTTTTATTTCAATTAACTTCCCATATAAATCATTAATAGTGGATGAGTAATTTAATTCTTCCTCTATATCATTAAGATTATCTTGAATAATTTTTAAGAAATTATCATTAATTTGATTTTTTTCTGCAAAGGAATATTGTTCAATTAATTCATTAATACTCAATCTCTGTAGTTGCAGGGTTTTTAAATTTGTAGATGTTCCTTCTTTTTGGGTTCTAAATTCTAATAATGCAGTTTTACCTAATACCCTTGAAGCAACTAATGGATTTTGTTCCCCTGGTAATTCTAAGATCAATTGATCTCCACCGAGGGTTTGCAAATTAGACTCAGAAACTCCTAAATTGTTAACGCGCTTATCTATAACCGAATTAACTGCTTCAAGTTCATCCCTTGTTACCTTACCTTCCTCTTTAATAATTTGTAGTGTAAGTTGAGAACCTCCTTGTAAATCCAATCCCAACTGTAAGGGATAATTTATTAAGAGATAAACAGATAAAGTAAGTAGAAATATAATAAAAAAAAGCCAACCTTGCCTTTTTTTCATTGTCTATATACTCCCACTAATTAAGTGTTCAACTTTTTCAACTATTTGATGTGGTTGGATTATTGTCAAATTTTCAAGATTTCCATTATATGGAGTTGGAATATCCTGACTGGATAATCTAATTGGTCGGGCATCAAGATCATCGAAACACTCTTCTGTTATCAAGGCAATTAATTCTGCGCCAATACCACCAGTCTTCATACATTCTTCAACAATAATTACTTTATTTGTTTTTCTTATTGATTTTGAGATGGTTTCCATATCAAATGGTTTTAAACTTATTAAATCTATTAACTCAACATCTATTCCTTTTTTTTCTAATTCTTCAACAGCTTTAAGGCAGTGATGTCTCATTCTTGAATAAGTCAATAAAGTAATATCTTTCCCTTCTTTTACGACGTCAGCCTGATCTAAAGCGCAAGTATAATCACCCTTAGGTAATTCTTCAGACAAATTGTATAAAAGAACATGTTCGAAAAATAGGACCGGATTATCATCTCTTATAGCTGCTTTCATTAAACCTTTAGCATTTGTAGGTGTACTACATGCAACAATCTTTATGCCAGGAACTGCATGAAAATAGGCTTCAAGTCTTTGACTATGCTCAGCACCAAGTTGACGACCAACTCCTCCAGGTCCTCGAACTACTGCTGGTATTTTATAATTTCCACCACTTGTATATCTAAGCATACCCATATTATTTGATATCTGATTGAAAGCTAAAAGCAAAAAACCCATATTCATCCCTTCTACTATTGGTCTTAAACCAGTCATTGCTGCACCCACAGCCATACCCGTAAAACTATTCTCTGCAATTGGAGTATCTAAGACTCTTAATTCTCCATATTTTTCATATAAATCCTTAGTTACTTTATAAGATCCTCCATATTGACCAACATCTTCCCCCATTACGCAAACATTTACATCATTTGCCATTTCTTCATCAATCGCCTCTTTCAAAGCATTAAATAATAATGTTCCAGCCACAATTAATTACCTAATTAATCACATATATAATCCTACCACTTTGAATAATTCAACCTCCTTCAGCGAAGGTTAAGAGTAGTAATATTGATAAAATCATTCCAGGCGAAAGTAAGAGGACTAAAAGGCCTAAGTCATGTTGAGACATTCAAAGAAAGTGTTTTCTTAATAATATTGGCAATTCAATTTTTCTTCAGAAAAAAACTGCGAATAAATACAATAAAAAGTCCTATACCTATAAAAGCAAAAGAGAAAGTTAGCAAAAAAGATAAACCAATTATTAATGTATTAATACTAGAAGAAATACTTTGGACTATTTCAGAAGAATTAGATGGTTTATGTACTGAAAAATAAATTGCAATTTTATTACTTAAAAAATAAAAAAATATAAATAATAAAAAACTTGTTAATGATCCTACAATAAAATTTAATGGTCCTTTTTCGGGAATGTTTTTTTCAATATTCTCATTACTATTATCAGCCACAATAAAATTTGAATAAAAAAATTTAAATGAATGTTATTCCCTTTTCAAGGAAAGTGCAAACCCATGAATCGTAACCTTTATTTCTAAACGTTTTATAATTTGCCATTAATTCTTTTTTAGCAGTCTCTATATCTTTAAAGAGTGCAAAGCATGTAGGACCTGATCCACTCATTGAAAATGTAAGACAATTTTCTAATTTAGAAAGTAAATATAATGCCTGCTTTACAGAATCATTTTCATTTTCAACAACTAACTGCAAATCATTTTTAATAGATAAATGTTGATTATCAAAATTTAAGTTATTTAAACCACGATATCTTAAATTTTTTCTTACTTTCTCAATCATTTCTCTATCAGTAAGATATTTATCACAAAATCTATTACTATATTTTTTATAAGTTTCAGCAGTTGATACTGATACATTCGGATTTTTTAAAAGAATTGCTCCATATTCAAGGGTTGAATCTAATTTTTCCAAAATTTCGCCTCTTCCAAAACATAATTGAATACCACCATTTATAAAAAAGGGAATATCAGATCCTAAAGTTGATGCTAATGAACATAAATTTTCTTGATCTAATTTCAAACCCCATAAATTATTAAGACCAATTAATGTTGCTGCTGCATTACTGGATCCACCAGCTAATCCTGCGCCAATTGGGATATTTTTTCTTAAAAATATATTCGCACCGTAATCTATATTTGATTTTTCCCTTAATAAGTTTGCCGATTTAACAATTAAGTTATCATCAGATAGACTTAAATCATTACAATCAGACTCAAGTTTAATTAAACCTTCATTATTAATTTCAAATTCTAAATAATCAGCAAGATCGATATTTTGCATAATCATTGCTAACTCATGAAATCCATCCTCTCTTTTACCAATAACTTCAAGGTGCAAATTTATTTTGGCAGGAGATTTTATATTAATTCTCTTTTTAGCTAAATCTTGCATATACTCAAATTTTTATTTTTTAATTTTAATACAATTTTCTGCAAGCTTAATCCATTGGTCAATTGAAATATCTTGTGGTCTTAAATTAAAACAAACTTTTGAAGATTCTGATAATTCTTTTATCTCTTCATTTGAAAGTATTGAATTAAGAGTATTTCTAAGCATTTTTCTTCTTGAATTAAATGAAATTCGAAGAAGTTTATCTATATATTTTTCTAGACTAATATCTAATCTTAAATCATTTTTAATTGGTTCGAAAACTACTAAAGAAGAAAAAACTTTTGGAGGCGGACTAAATGATGAAGGCGGCACATCACATATTCTTTTTATTTTTGATAAAAGTTGCATTCTTATACTAAGCGCACCAGCATTGGGACAACCTTCTTTTGACAAAATCCTATCTACAACGTTTTTCTGCATTAAAAATATTATTTTTTCGTAATTATAGTTTCTTATAATACCCAATCTACCTATGAAAATATCCAATATTGGGCCTGTTATATTATAAGGAATATTTGCAATCACTTTTGTAATCTTCTTATTAATAGAATCTAAATTTACAGAAAGAATATCTCCCTGCTGCAGTGAAAACTTATCATTATTATTGAATTTATCATTTAATAAATTTATTAAATCTTTATCTAATTCAATTGCATGTAATTTTTTAATTTCTGAATCTAACAACTTAGATGTTAAAGCTCCTTTACCTGGACCAATTTCTAAAATAAAGTCATTTTCATTAAGAACAGCAATTTCTTTAATTTTTTCTAATATTTTTTTATTTACCAACCAGTGTTGTCCAAATCTTTTTTTTTGATGATAGTTTTTAGAATTCATCTAAAGTTAAATAATATGTTTAAATTAAATATGAATTTATTTAATCCTTTATATCATGAGCTTATCAAAAAAAAATTTAGATAAACTCAATAAATTTAAAAAAAAGAAAAATTTAAATAACGAAAGTAAAAATATAAATAATTACACAAATATAACTAATAATGATAATTTAATTACCAATCCACTTAATTCAGAAGATCCCAATAAAATTTTTTATTCGTTAATTGATAATTCAGAATCTTTAGAAGAGACTTCTAACGTTAATAATTCACTAAGAAAAAGTGAGATTAATCAAATTAATATGAATTCTAAAAAAGATAATTTTTCCAAGAAATTAACAACCGAAGAGGAATTATATGATGAATTTAATTATCTTCTTGATGAATAATTAGTTTTGATATTTACCTATGATTCAGAGTAATAGAATAGCAATTTATGCTATCGGCAAAATAAAGAAATTTTGGATTAGAGATGGAATTAATCAATACAAAAAAAGAATGCCTGAACTTATAATTAATGAGTTAAAGACTTTTAATTTAAATAATCTTAGATCCAATAACACTATTATTATCTGCCTAAGTGAAGAAGGAAAACAGTTTAATTCAGTTGAACTATGTTCCTTACTCTTGAATTTTAAAAATAAAAAAATCAATTTCTTAATCGGTGATACTGATGGAATTAGTTCAGATATAAAAGAAAAATCAGATCTTGTACTAAGCCTGTCTCCTTTAACTTTTCCTCATGAATTAGCTAGATTAATCCTAATCGAGCAAATCTATAGAGCTATTTCTATATCAAACAACTCCCCTTACCATCGTTCTTAAAAAGATTAGATTCAATCTAAAATTAATCTATAAAAGTTTAATAACTAACTATTCTTTGATTTTTTGTTATATAGTACATATATACTATTAATTTAATCTTGGATTCTTTTGATTCAACTACTAAAACATTTAAAATCCCCTTATTAACTGATTCGGTATCAGCAGGGTTTCCTTCTCCTGCAGATGACTATACAGAAGAAAATATTGATTTAAACGAACATTTAATATCTAATCCTTTTAGCACTTTTTTTCTTAGAGTTAAAGGTGACTCAATGATAAATGCAGGAATTAAAGACAAAGATTTAATAATAGTAGACAAGAGCTTAACAGCCAGGCCAGGAAATATCATCATTGCAATGATAGACGGAGAATTTACAATAAAAAGATTATCTATAAAAAATAACGAATTATATTTAAAATCAGAAAATCATAATTATCCTGATTTTAGATTTAAAAACCATATTGATGTACAGATATGGGGAGTTGTTATTTATTCAATACATAGCTATTTATGAGAATTTCAAATATTGATGCAATAGCTCTTATAGATGCTAATAATTTTTACGCGTCATGTGAGCAAAATATTAATCCTCATTTGAGAAATAAACCAGTAGTAATTTTATCTAATAATGACGGATGTATCATTGCAAGAAGCCCTGAAGCGCGATCTTTAAAAATTAAAATGGGAACTCCGTATTTTAAGGTCAAAGAAAGACTAAATAAATTAGATGTAGCAGTCTTAAGCTCAAACTACTCGCTTTATGGGGATATGAGCAGAAGACTAATGAATTTACTGAAAAACTACTGTGAACAGATAGAAATTTATTCCATTGACGAAGCATTCGTCTCGATTTCTAGACCTAATGATGAAAATCTATATCCTTGGGCAAGAAGCATAAGATCATTAATATATCAGAATCTAGGGATTACCATAACAGTAGGAATAGGAGAAAATAAAGTAAGAGCAAAAATTGCTAATAAACTAGCTAAAAATATTGATTATTCAGCTGGAATATTTGATTTAGCTAGAACCGAAAATGAGAATAATTATTTGAAAAAAATTAGTATAGATAAGATATGGGGAGTTGGGAAACAAACCTCTAATTGGTTACAAAGTAAAGGTATTAAAAATGCGAGAGAACTAAGAGATATGGAAGAAAATGAAATCATTAAGAAATTAGGCATCGTAGGGAAAAGACTGCAATTAGAACTAAAAGGTCATAGATGCCTGCCCATAGAAAAAAACAAGAAATCAAAAAAAGAAATTCAGGTGAGCAGGAGTTTCGGCACGCCTATCACAAAATTAGAAGACTTAACTCAAGCACTGGCAACTCACGCAATAAAAGCCTCTGAAAAAATGAGAAGTCAGAATTTACAATCATCTAATATTAGAGTATTTGCTAGAACCAGTAAATATTCAAGTCAAAATTATCAAAGAAGTGCTCATAGAAAACTTACAAATCCAACAGATGACACAAACAATATTTTAAAAATAGTAGTTGAATTATCTAAAGAAATTTATAATCCCGAATATAAATTCTCAAAAGCTGGTGTTTTAATGCAGGATTTAACAAATAGCGAATATTTACAACAATCAGTTATCAATTACAAATCTCAGAAAGTCTTAAGAAAATCAACAAATCTTATGAAAACGATTGATTTATTAAATAAAAGATTTAATAACAATGCAATTACATGGGCCATTACAAAAAATCCAC